>DATAHW010000146.1:0-2589 GCA_036262935.1 Gemmatimonadales bacterium
ATCGGGCGGGCCGAGCTCCAGGCCGTCGCCGACCGGCTGCTGGGCGATGGCGGCGAGCGGTGAGACGGGCGAAGTGGCCAGCCATGCGGCATAATCGGCGCGCTCGCGGGCGAGCTCGGGCGGGAGCTGCGCGACGACGCGGCCCGCGGACAAGAGGGCAAGCCAGAGCACGAACACGCGTCCCACCTGCGCCCCGCTCAGGATTTGGGGAGCGTCCCCACCAGGAGAATCGGCGAGGTCGGCTGGAGTGAGCCGGCTTCGGGCTCCACGGTGACAGCCGCGGCACTGACCGAGCCGTGTGCCGGTACCGGGACCGTCCCCACGCTGGCCCGGCCGTCGGGTGCGGGCTTGAACGTGACCGACGGCACCGGCTTGCCGTCCTTGATGAACCAGAGCTGGTAGGCCTTTCCCTGGGCGACCGGCCTGAGCCGGTAGCCGTTGACTATGGCGCGATGCCGCTCCCGATCCCAGAAGAGCTGGATGCCCGGCTCCGGATCACCGCTGGCGGTGAGCTGCACCAGCTGCACGCCCGGCGCGAGGATCGCGTCCAGCGTCGCGTCCCGCGCGGCGAGCTGCTGCCCGGCGCTGGCGGCGATCTGTTTCGCCGCGGCGAGCTGGCGTCCGGTGGAGACGACGGCCGCGCCCAGTCCCATCACGAGCAGGAGACTCGCGGCCAGAGCCACCCAGAGGCCGTACTCGCGGGCGCGGCCGCCGCTCGCACGCGCCGCGGACGGCTGTGGCGGCGCCCTCTGCACGCCGACCCGGGCGAGCACCCGATCGCGCAGCGTGCGGTCTGGCGCCGACTCGGGGCCGCCCAGGGCCAGGAGCGCCGCCACCTCGCGGTATTCACTCACCTCGTGGCGCACCTCCGCCGACGTGGCAAGGTAGGTCTCGAAGCGCGCCGCCTCGTCCGGCGGCAGCGCGCCGAGGGCGTAGGCGGCGGCGAGGTCCCGGGGCGAGTCCTGATCCGGGCGCGTCATTGGCCACGCTCGAAGTAGAAGGGGCGCAGGTGCTCGCGCAGCTTCTGCATGCCGAGGCGCACGCGAGTCTTCACCGTGCCAAGCGGCTCCTGCAGCCGTTCGGCGATCTCGGACTGCGAAAGCCCTTCGAAGTAGGCAAGCTCGATCGCCTCGCGTTGCGGCGCGCTCAGCGTGGCCAGCGCCTGCCGCACCTCACGCCGCCGCTCGGCGTGCTCGAGCGCGCCGGCCGGGTCCGGCTGGAGTTCACCCATTGCGGGGGAATGTTCGGGCCGGTCGGCCGCTGCGCTGGTGGTGATGCGGTCGCGGCGGGTCCGCGCACGGACCAGGTCCAGCGCCCGGCTCCGCGCGATCATGGTGAGCCAACCCGCCACCGAGCCCCGCCCGGTATCGAACCGGGGCGCGTCGCGCCAGGCCTGGGCGAACGCATCGGCCACGACTTCCTCGGCGTCCGCCGCCTGTCCCACGATCCGGTACGCCACCGCGTAGAGTACCGCGCCGAAGCGGTCGTAGAGCGGCCCGATGGCGCGCTGGTCGCCCGCGGCCGCGCGGGCGACGAGCGCGAAGTCGGCGGCGGAAACTGAGGGCGGCGCCCCGTCAGACATGCTGCATCGGTTGAGCAGGCTCCGCGGCGGCGGTAGCAGGACCCGGAACTCAGAGAGTCTACACGCCACCGTCGGACCTTCACAAGCCGGCGCGACCACGGCCGTTCCGATGGCCCACGCCGGTGGCTGCGCATCACACCGTCTACGCCGGAGACTGGGCGCCGGATTGATCGCGCGGCGGCGACGCATCCGAGTAATGCGTCGTCGGCGTAGAAGGAGCGTCGAGCCACGTGCGGCTGGCACACGACGTGCGTTGGCGCGTGCGGGAGTCGCCGGCTATCCGGCTGCAGGGGGTGCAGGTATGGTCTACTGCTCTACTGACCTCTGCCGTCGGGTAGTCGGCGACGCGCGTCTTCGACCGCTGTCTACCACGACCAGAAGCGTGCCGGCGAGAACGCGTCGATGTCCTCGACGGTGGACTCGCCCGCCAGCAGTTGCCGCACGACCAGCCCGGTGATCCCGGCCAGCAGGATGCCGTTCCGCCCGTGGCCCGTGGCATACCAGAGTCCCGCGAGCCGAGGCTCCGCGCCGATGATCGGTAGTCCGTCGGCGCTCACCGGCCTCAGCCCGGCCCAGGTGCGCTTGACCGCGGCGGTGGTGAGCGTGGGGCAGAGCGCCGTCACCCCGGCGAAGATGCGCGCGAGACCCGCGGGCGTCGTCTCCGGGTGGAAGCCCGCGTACTCCATCGTGGACCCGGTGATGGCCTCGTCGTTCCGCGCCAGCATGTAGGAGCCGTGCCCGTACACGATGGCCCGCGCCGCACCGTCCGGCCACGGGAACGCCGCCATCTGTCCCCGCACCGGCGCCACCGCCAGCGGCCGCGGCACGCCCTCCACCGCTCCCGACCATGCGCCCGCGGCCAGAATCACTTCGCCCGCCGAGTAGCGGGCATCCCGACCGATGGCGCCGACGACCCGGTCGCCGCGCTGGTCGATGCCCGTGATGGTGTCGTGGATCAGCGTCGCCCCGAGGCGCTCGGCGTCGGCGCGCAGCGCGGAGACCAGCTT
>DATAHW010000147.1:0-3668 GCA_036262935.1 Gemmatimonadales bacterium
AACTCGATCTCCGCCCCCTCCGAGCGGCCCAGCCAGTTGCGCTGCGCCGTCACGGTGCTCTCGGACCAGTCCATCTTGGACTTGTCGTCCAGGTCGGCCAGGAGCCGGTCGGCGTAGTCGGTGATCCGGAAGAACCACTGCTCCAGCGTGCGCTGCTCGACCGGCGTGTCGCACCGCTCGCAGCGGCCGTTGATGACCTGCTCGTTGGCGAGCACGGTCTTGTCGTGCGGGCACCAGTTGACCGCGGCGGCCTTCTTGTAGGCCTTCCCCGCCTTCAGGAGCTGGAGGAAGATCCACTGGGTCCACTTGTAGTACCTGGGATCCGTGGTGCTCAGCTCGTGGCGCCAGTCGAACATGCCGCCGATGCGCACCAGCTGGCGGCGGAAGTTGGCGATGTTCTTCGGGATCAGCTCGGCGGGGTTGATGCCGAGCTTGATTGCGTAGTTCTCGCTGTGGATGCCGAAGGCGTCGTAGCCGATGGGCTCGAAGACGTCGTACCCCTGCAGGCGCTTGAACCGGCCGTACACGTCGCTCCCGGTGAAGGCGAACATGTTCCCGACGTGGAGGCCTTCCGCCGACGGATACGGGAACATCATGAGGTTGTAGAAGGGGCGCGGGGCGCGGTCGAGGTCGGGCTCGTTGGTGTGGCGCTCGGCCCAGCGGGCCTGCCACTTCGACTCGACGGCCTGGGGGTCGTAGGCGTCGGTCGGCGGGGCCGCGGGGACGGGGACGGTCGGGGTCGGGTCGGTCTTGGCCATCATCGAGCCTGGGATCGGGTAGCGGACGAGCGCTAAATCTATCCGGGCTCGTGGGTTACTGCCATGCCAGCCGTGGTCGGGGTCCACGGCTCCGGCCGTCGGGGTCCACGGCGCAGGCCGGAAGGCGATCCCACCCGCTTCGCGGGTACCCGGCGCCGGGCACAACTGGCCGACCTTCGCGCGTCCGACTCGGACGAGATCACTCGGCCCGGGTACCCGCGAAGCGGGTGGATGCCCTCTGCGAGCATCGCCCTCCGGCCTGCGCCCGCAGATCGGGATTCTACTTGCCGGTGTCAGTGCAGCCGGATCTCCGACTGCAGGATTCTAATGTCGTCGAACGAGGTGGCGCCTTTCGGCAAGAAGGTGTGGGAGACCGCCTGGTAGTTCAGCTCTTCGCCCGTTCCCACGACCGTCACCGTACCGCTTGCGTGCAGGCTGGCCGAGTTCCCGCCCGGCGCGATGGGGAAGTCGCTCGCCTCGTTGTCGTTCAACCGCAGATGGGCGGTCCCCACGGCGTAGGGCTCGGTGGTCGCCAGCACGCCGCAGAGGTCTCCCGACACCAGCTGCCAGACAGCCACCGAGGTCTCCTTGCTGTTCAGCAGCAACTTGAGGCCCCCGTCCGGCCGGAGGACGAAGAGGGCCGGCTGGGCCTCGGGCTCCTCCGTCCCGCCGCAGAAGCGCAGGTCCGAGATCCCATCGGCCGGGATGCCGATTACGGTCGTGAGCCCCCGCTCCGGGTCGCTGAACCAGAAGCCGGCTCCAAGCGCGCCGCCGCGGCCGATCCCACCTCCGCCGGCGCCATTCTCGCCGCGAGCGAAGGAGGGTACAGCGGAGCGCGGTGCGGAGCCCTCGGCGGGTGCGGTGGGCGTGTGCTGTTCGGCGCAGGCGAGGGCGAGCGTGGCCGCGACTGCAGCCGCGGATATGTGTGAGAAGCGAGGCATCGTGACCTCCGGCGTGAATGAGACAGACATGTGACAGATGCGGTGCGCGGCGCTCTCAGAGCGGCGTCAGGCTGATCCGCACCTCATCGAACTGGAGCGTGCCATCCGGCAGGATGGTGACGCGCTCCGTTCCAGAGACCCGAGCCTGCCCACCGCTCACCAGGTCGATGGTGCCTCGCACCGTGACGTGAACCGCCGTCGCGCCCAGCGGGTCCGCGAACTCCAGGAGTTGGGTGAACCTGCCCGTGCCGGTGCCTACGACGGGCGACCCGACGAGTTGGCAGATATCGGTGAGCAGTCCACCGTCGTACCGATAGACCACCAGGTTCGCGTCGCGAGCCATCGACTGGACGTGCGCGCCACCCGGTGGGGTGAAGACGACGAACCCCTTCTGACCTTCCTCCTTGGCCCCGGCGCCGAAGTCGGCGCAGAGGTCTTCCGGGGTGATGCCGGGTTGCCAGCCCGCCTGGATCACCAGTGAGTTGCTGGCATCCGCACCCATCACGAAGAAACTGACCGCAGGAAACCGCAGCGCCCCGAACGAAGGAGTGGATGGGTCGGCGGCGGTAGGAGGCTGACTTTCGGTACAACCAGAACCCAGCATGACCGCGAGCGCGGCCGCAGGTGGGAAGAAGAGCCGACGCATGGTGACCTCCAGGGAGTCGGGGGCGGGGTACCCGACGGTGCCGATCACGGGGAAGCAGGGCAAGGGCAGGAGTTGCCCACTGCCGGAGGCCTGATCGAGCGCGAGCTCCGTGGCTCTGGGTGACTGTCGGCGGGGGCGGGGCCGGTTTTGACGGCCGGGCACTCGCATCCTAACTTGGAGTCGGCGGGATAACCCGCCGAGGAGGTGCGTATGGCAGAGACAGGCTGCGGCTGCACCAAGGGCTGCTGTGATACCGGGTGCTGCTGCGGGACCAGCGCCTGCAAGTGCGGATGAGCCTCGCAGGCGGCTGAGCGAAGGGCCGGGGTCATGCCCCGGCCCTTTTCTCTTCACGGAAGCGAACGAGCAGAGGCGACGATGTCCCGATTGCGGTTCGGCATCTCGATGTCGCTGGACGGCTACGTGGCCGGTCCCCACCAGAGCGTGGACGAGCCCCTTGGCGTGGGCGGGGAGCAGCTCCACGAATGGGTCTTCCCGCTCGCGGCCTGGCGGGAGCCCCACGGGCTGCCCGGCGGTGAGGTGAACGAGAGCAGTGCGGTGCTGGAGGAATGGATCGCGGGGATCGGGGCCACGATCATGGGACGCAACATGTTCGGCGGGCACCCGGGTCCCTGGAACGCGGAAAAGCCATGGAACGGCTGGTGGGGCCGAAAGCCGCCGTTCCATCACCCGGTGTTCGTGCTGACCCATTATCCCCGCTCCCCGCTCGAGCTGGAGGGCGGGACGACCTTCCACTTCGTCACCGGCGGGATCGGAGAGGCGCTGGACCGGGCCCGCGAGGCCGCCGGAGGGGACGACGTGGCGCTCGCCGGCGGCGCCAGGGCGGCGCAGCAGTACCTCGCCACCGGGCTGGTGGACGAGATGCTGATCAACCTAGTGCCCGTTCTCCTCGGCGGGGGCGAGCGGCTGTTCGAGGGAGTGGGGACCGATCTCGCCGGGCTCCGGCCGGTGCGAACGGTGGCCACGGCGAAGGTGACGCACCTCAAGTTCGCGCGGGCGGTCTGAGCGAGCGGGAAACCACATCACCGTGGGGCCGAGCGGAAGGGTGGTCGTCGAGTTCGAGAAGGCGCGGTTTACCTGCTCAGGATGACTCCAGCCGCTCATGAGGACGGAGCCGCCCCGCCGGCTCGAGTTGGGCGCTAGCGCCGCACGATCCGGCTGGTGAACGCGTCGCCGTGGTAGCTGCGCTCGATCACGCTGATGCGCTTCAGGTCGGCGGAGACGCTGATGCCGGCGTTGGGACGGGCGATCCGGCCGAGCCGGGCTGGCTTGCCGGGGCCGGTCAGCCTGTAGAGCACCGACGAC
>DATAHW010000148.1:0-18170 GCA_036262935.1 Gemmatimonadales bacterium
GAGCTCGACCGCCTGCTCCCCCACCCACCCGTGCACGGCGCCTTCGACAGTGCGCCACGCGCGGTCGCATGCGACGCGGTAGTCGAGTCTCGCGGGCACGTCGCCGAGCCGGTAGACGGCCGTCCCGGCCAGCCGCCACCCAGCCTCAGCCGGCTCGAGCCGACAGGCGTCATGGCCGGGGGTATCCAGACGGCGCCAGAGCGCGAAATGGTCAGGCATGCTCGACGAGTTCAATGATGTGGGAGTCGCGCGACGGCCGGCGGCGACACGCGCCGGGCCCACCGATGCAGGCCCCAGCCTGCGAGCCCGCCGACCAGCACGAGCGCCCAGCCCAGCGCCAGGCCGCCAAACTCGAGCACGAGCACGGTGAGCCCGGCCACGCTGGTCCAGCCCGGCTCGGTAGCCTTCACCACCGTGGCGTAGAGTGGCGCGAACAGGAACAGCGCGGCGAGCGCGATCCCCGCCCCCCGGAGGAAGGCCGGTCCGTCGTCGGCGGGGCCGCGAGGGTAAGCGAGCGGCCGGCCGAACACCGCGCCCGAGACGGCCGCCGCGATCCCGGGCAATCCGACATAGAGCAGCCAGCTCACCCTGTCGGTGCGTCGCACCAGAACCGGGCCGAACCAGAGTCCGGTCATGAGCACCGCGGCGCCGCCGAATACCATGGCGGCCAGCAAACGGGGAGGTAGCCGGCTTGGGTTCACCAGCTCTGCCTTCTTCGCAACATGATCGCGAGCATCAGCATGAACAGGGGCGCAGTGATCGCCCAGGGCAATCCAAGCACGAGCAGCTTCGCGGAGTACCTGGGATAGAAATACACGACGCTGATGAGCGGAGTCACCAGTGCATGGGCCATCAGCGACAGTCTGACCCACCGCTCGAAGCCGACGCTACCGAGCGCAGGAACGGCAACCAGGGTTGCGAGGCCCATACTGACGTATCCCACCGCGTCAAAGTCCCAGAACATGGAGTGCGGGGTCTGCTCGAGGAGGCGAATGGCTGTGGTTGTCCCCGCAAGCTTGGCGGGGAGGACTGTCGCGAGTTGGACGACGTAATTCGCAGAAACAAAGACGGCGTAGATGCTCGTGAAGATCAGGGATGCATGGGTCCAGAACTGTTTGTCACGAGCGGTCAGGTGGTGGAATGCGAGCATCTCGAGGATGAAGGGTACCACGATGCAGAGGGATGTCCCGTAGATCAGAATCTCGTCGAGTGGAAACCGCAGTACGCCCGCGATCTGCAGGATCTGCACCACGTCGTAGCCGGCGGTCGCGGCAAACGCGGCCAGCCCGGACCAGTAACCCACCTCGCTGATCGTTCTGGGCAAAGCGGGTCCTTCCCCACGCCGGTAATGCCGTGCGGCGAGGCTAACGGCCGCGCCGCTGGCGAGTGAGCATTACCCGAGCGAATGGCCGGCGGACACCTGCGCTGTCGTTATCCATGTGCCACTGCCAGGAATCCTTGGCCCGATCATAGACGAACGTGGTATGGAACCGGTCGGTGGCGGAATAGCGAAAGAGAAATGGGATCGAATCGCCGGCCACGCTGCCGCGACCGATGCCTGCCGGATCAAATGCGCTGGCGCCGGTATTATCCAGCCACAGGCAGCCGTACTCGCCAGTGCGCGGGTCACGCCCAAAAAGGACGACTGCCTCGTACGCGGGGCCATGCCCCGTGCGCTCCCTCGACACCTCGTGCATCTGCACATATTCGCGGCCGAGGACCCACTCGAACGTCACGCCGTGCGTTGTCTGCCGGTGGGCGATAGTGCCTGTCAGGACCCACACGCCAATCAGCCGGTCGAAGAGCGAGTCCGGTGGCAGCGCCTGCGCTGACAACGGCGCGGCGGCTGGAAGGAGCACGGCGCAAAGCCGAAGGGCCATGCGCATCACTCGTTCATTGCACACGTTTGTCACCCGACGACAAGCAGATCATCCGCAAACGACCTGAGAGACCCGATGTCCGCCGGAAGTGATCGCGAAGCGCCGGCGGAGCAGAGAGCAACTATCGGTATTTCCATGCTGGTCGTGCCGTCCGGCCGCATTGACTTGCCGAGCATGCCGAGGGTCCTCCAAAATGCGGTGCGCCCGACATGAAGTCGAGGGTCCGGGTGGACCCTTCGTGACCCCAGCCTACGATTCAGCAACAGAGAGGAGGACCCTATGCAGATCGGCGACGCCCGGGCGCTCGTGACCGGCGGCAGCAGCGGCATCGGCCTGGCCGTGGCGCGGCTGCTGGTCGAGCGCGGCGCGAAGGTGGCGATCTCGGGCCGCAACGAGGCGCGACTCCGCCAGGCGGCCCAGGCGATCGGCGCCCTCGCCGTGCCGGGTGACGTGAGCATGGAGGCGGACTGCCGGCGCATGGTCCGCGAGGTGATCGAGGCGTTCGACGACTACAACGTCCTGGTGAACAACGCCGGGATCGGCACCTTCGCTCCCCTGGTCGAGACCACGGAGGCGGACATGCGTCGCGTCTGGGAAGTGAACGTGCTGGGCGCCACGCTCGTGGCGCGCGAGTCCGCCCGCCACTTCGTCGCGCGCGGGTACGGCACGATCATCAACATCGGCTCGACGTCCGGGCTACGGGCCGGGCCCGGCGGGAGCGCCTACGCCTCCACCAAGTTCGCCCTGCGGGCGCTCACGGAGTCGTGGCGGGCGGAGCTCCGGACCCGCAACGTGCGCGTCATGCTGCTCAATCCGAGCGAAGTGGTGACCGAGTTCGCCGCGCGCGCGGGGCAGGGACAGGAGGACAACCCGTCGAAGCTGCGGCCGTCCGAGATCGCGCATGCGGTGGCTGCCATGCTCACCATGGATGACCGTGGATTCGTCCCCGAGCTCAGCGTGTGGGCCACCAACCCGAAGTGAGAATGGGGGCGAGCGATATCAAGTCGAATCGTGCCTCAGGCATGACGTCCCGCCGCGAGCCGCCGCCACCGCCCCCACCGAGTCCAGCGCCGCCCGTACCTCCGGCCGGCGCTCATACTCCGGCTGGTACCGCCAGCTCAGGAAGGCGCAGGAGTAAGGCGCCGCGGCCAGCACGGTTCCCACGTGCATCAGCTCGGGCGGCGACATCTGCCACCAGTCGGCCTCGGGGCTCGTGCCGCGGATGCCGCTCGATCCGTCTCCGCCGTCCAGGTAATTGAGCCCGAATACCAGCCCCAGACCCAGGTGCTTCGCCTGAGCGACGTTCGCGTCCCGGAACTGCTCGGCCGTGAGCCCGCGCGATGCGCCGTGCCCCGGGCCCGCCCACTGGGCCCACGCGATGTCGAGGTCCTGGTAGGTGGTGTCGCCCGCGAGCAGCCATCCGGGCGGCGCGCGTACGGCGGTAGGGAGGGTGGGCCAGATGGACTTCGAGTATCGGGCCATCTCCTCGATGTCCGCCCGGCTGACCGCACGGTCGCCCCAGGTATTGAGGGCGCCGGGCTCGTCCATCAGGAAGTGCGCCAGGATGAGCCCCTCGGTCACGTAGGGGGCGAAGTCCACGTCGCGGTACGTGTCGATGCGTGACTTCCAGACGGCCATGTTGAAGGTCCCGTCCGGATTCCGGTAGTGGTTGCCCGAGCCGGCGAGGTTGAGCACCAGCCGGAGCTTGCCGGCCTGTGCTGCTCTGAGCACCGCGCCAACGGTTGAACGGGAAACGGGGAGGATGGCGCCGGTATTCGGCGGCCGAAAGAGCTCCGGCGGCAGGCCGGTCTCGCCGAACGGAATGCCCCGGCCGATCCCGGCGTACAGGGAATCGGGACCATTCGGTCCGGCGTCGGGGAACTCGCTCTCCTGGCCCTCGAACGCGCCGCAGGCGGAGCAGGCGATCAGCGCGAGCACCACCAGGACCGGGAGGGAGATAGCACGGGAGCGAAACGACATGCGACTCGGAGATCGTTAAGGTGGGGAGGGCAAGAACATACCCGGGTCCGGGCCTCGGGAGCCATGCCTATCCCGGGGCAACGGCGGGTCAGGCAGCGCCGCGCTCCCACTCCCGCACGGGGCCAGGGACGATGCGAAAGAGGGGGTGCGCTGCGGGCCGGGTCACCGCCTTCAGCTCCTCGAATCGGTCCGGCTGCCGCTGCTGGAGTTTCTTCAGCAGGTGGGCCCACTCGAAGGCGAGCTGCCCGGTCGTCTCGGGAATGCGCCCATGCGACTGACCCCCACCCAGCTTGCGCCGATCGAAGCGGTAGCCCCGCTGCAACGCCTCATCGTAGACGGCCGCGAGATAGGAGTTCAGCCCTCTGATGGGCTGCGGGTGATTCCGAAACCGGGTCAGTTGCGGGTGCGAGCGATACCCCCGGGTCTCGCCTCGGAGGACGGCCTGGGCCAGGAGAGCTTCGCGCCAAAGGGCCGAGAGCCCTCTGGGATCGAGGTATTTCGGGTGAACCGTCCACAGACGCATCAGGTGAGTCTCCCTGCGTCAGCCTGACTCCCGGCAGGCAGCTTATAGAATCGGGATGCATTGCAGGTCTGCGGCCGTGATGATCGGACCCGGGAAGTACTTTCTGACATCGGCGACCGTACGATCGAGATCGAACAAGCTGAACCATTCGGGAGTCGTGACCGTGGGAGGTGCCTTCATGAGATGACTCAGCACGAGCCGCTTGGCCCTGGCGTTCTGTGCGAGTCGTCCGACCGTCGCCGGCCTCGCGTGAAGTCGCGTAAGCAGTGGGGCGGCGCGTTCCGAGAGTCCGAGGTGCATCACCAGGACGTCGGCGCCGCTGGCAAAGGTGCTGAACCTCGGATCACCGCCGGTTTGATCGCTGCCGAACACGATACTGCGACCATCCACCTCGATGCGATACGCTATCGACGGCACATTGCCGTGAGGGACACCGATTGCCCTTACTTCGAGGTCGGTGTCGGACAGGACGGCCTGGGCCGTCGCAGCCGCGGCATCGACAACGATAACGTCCAGTCCGACACCCTGCCCCGATTGCCCCATCGTTCCGCTGAGCATAGGGAAGGCGCCACCACCGGCATCGAACAGCCTGCCGAGGAACGCATCGAAGGAGGGAATGGTGCCTCGGCCCGAGGGACCCGCAACCTTCAACCGCTGCCGTCGCGCGATTTCGCTGAGCCAGAGTAATGCGGGAAGGTCGGCGACGTGGTCGGGATGAAGATGACTGACGGCCAGCAAGGACAGATCCTGCAGCTTCGCGCCCGCCTCGCCGAAACGCAGAAACGTCCCGCCCCCTGCGTCGACCATCACCACGGCCCGGCCATGGCGCCAGATGAGATAGGCGGTGGACGCGCGCGTACCTCCCGCGGAAGGCCCGCCCGACCCCAGGACCTGCAGGGCCAGCGGCTCACTCGAACAGTTCGCCTGCGCCCAGGCAGGAGCCGGCAGGGCGAGCACGACGCCGGTCCCGACAACGACGGCGATTCGCCAGAAAGTCGATCGACGCGGTACCCGCTGCTTCGAAGTCATGTGCCGCCTGCAGGCTGTTGGGGCGTGGGCCTTCGGTCCTCGGCCGGCTGTCGGGATGCTTTCCCAAACTGCAGTGGGTCCGACGGGAAGTCGAGGGGCCGACCACGAGCTGAAGCCCGAGTGAGTTGCGTCGGCTGATCCTTCCCGCCGCGGCTGCTTCTCGCGCGTCGATCCTGCCCCCATAATTGAGCGCTGCGGCGCCCTGCTCTCACCGACAAGGAGACCCATGCTCACCGCCACACAACTCCTGCTCCGGAGCGCTCTCACCCTGGTGGCCGTGGCCGCCGCTCCTGGCCGCGCTCGCGCCCAGGACACCCTGCCGCCCGCAACCCGCGCCGCCATCGACAGCGCCGCGCTGGACGTGCTGGCGCGCACCGGTGCGCCCAGCGCCAGCATCGCCGTGGTGCGGCACGGTCAAATAGCCTACCTCCACGCCTATGGCCGGGCGCGGCTCGAGCCCGCCATGCCGGCCACCACGAGCATGCGCTACAGCATCGGCTCGGTGAGCAAGCAGTTCACCGCCACCGCCGTGCTGCTGCTGGCGGAGCGCGGGAAGCTGTCGCTCGACGACAAGGTGTCGCGCTGGCTGCCCGAGCTGACCCGGGCCGGCGAGATCACCATCCGGCAACTGCTCTCGATGACCTCCGGTTACCAGGACTACTGGCCGCAGGACTACGTGATGCCGCCGATGCTCCAGCCCACCACGCCGGCGGCGATCGTGAACCACTGGGCCCGGAAGCCGCTGGACTTCGAGCCGGGCACGCGCTGGCAGTACAGCAACACCAACTACGTCATCGCCGGCATGATCATCGAGAAGGTGGCCGGCATGCCGGTGGTGGACTTCCTGCGGCGGGAGATCTTCACCCCGCTTCACCTCCGGTCCGTCGCCATCATTGACGGCGCGGCGCTCGGTCCCGGGGACGCGCAGCGCTACCGCCGGTTCGCTCTGGGCCCGGCGCGGCCGGCGCCCAAGGAGGGGGCGGGCTGGCTGTTCGCCATGGCGGAGCTCGCGATGACGCCGGCGGATCTGGCGCGGTGGGACATCTCGGTGATGGATCGGACGATCCTCACGCGCGCGTCGTATCACACGCAGCAGACGGAGATCCTGCTCGAGAACGGCGTGGCGACGGGCTACGGGCTCGGTGTGGATGTCGGGATGGCCGACGGCCGGCGGGTGATCTCCCACAGCGGCGAGGTGTCGGGCTTCACCGCGCAGAACAGCATCTACCCGGACGACAGCACCGCCGTGGTGGTTCTGGTCAACCTCGATGCGACGGGAGCGCCGGGGATGCTGGCCCGCGGGATCGCCGGCGTGCTGTTCGGGAGCGGCGACGAGCAGTCCCGCGAAGCCACGGCCCGGGCCCGGAGCATCTTCGTGGGACTGCAGCACGGCTCCATCGACCGCTCGCTCTTCAGCGCGAACGCCAACGCCTACTTCAGCAAGGAGGCGCTCGCCGACTTCGCTTCCAGCCTGGGCCCCCTCGGTGCGCCGACCGAGGTGACCCAGGTGCGCCAGTCGCTGCGCGGCGGGATGACCTTCCGCGCGTTCCGGATCAAGTGTGGGGATCAGGCGCTGTCACTCTCCACCTTCACGCTGCCTGACGGGAAGGTGGAGCAGTATCAGGTAGCCGGGCAGTAGGAGCGGGGGCGCGGACCGCTCCGTCACGGGGTGTAGAGCGCGCTCTCACCTCCGGTGGCCATGAAGAGCCGGGGGCGGTCGTCCAGTCTCACGCTCGTGACCGAGCCGGAGGTGGGGGGCGTGGCCCTGGCCCTCCACTGGTTGGTCTTCGGGCTGTACGCGTACGTGCGGGCCTGGACGACCACGTAGAACTGCCCCTGCAGGGCCGCCCCTTGCGCGACCCCGGCGACGGGAAGCGGCGCGAGGGTACGCCAGGTGTTGCTGGCCGGGTCGTAGATGTCGAGGTCGGCCACGCCCTGGAGGCCCTCGTTCAAGCCGCCGGCCACGTACAGCTTGCCGTCGAGCACCGCGGCGGCGCCGCGCCGGTGAAAGTGCGGTGCCTGCCGCCGGGTGATCCAGGTGTTCGTTTTCGGATCGTACCGGTAGAAGCGCCGGGTCTGCTCCACGTCGCAGTATCCCGTGTTGGGCCACCCGTTCCCGTTGCAGGCGCCCGGGAGCACGTAGAGCTTGCCGTCGATGGCGCCCGAAACCCCTTCGGCGCTGAAGATCGGCAGGTCGGCGCGCCGGATCATGCGGTCCTGCGTGTAGTCATAGGCCCATACCTGTCTGGTGGCGTCCGGAAGATTCCCGGCCGTCACATACCCGCCGGTGAAGTAGAGCTTGCTGCCGAGCTTGGCGACGCCATTCGAATAGAAGACGCCGACCTGCGCGGACTTGGGCGTCCAGGTCTCGGTGGCCACATTGTAGGCTTGCACGACCTTCCCCGTGCCACCCTCGTCGGACGATGTGCCGCCGAACGCGTACACGATGGATTGTCCCGCGGCGTTGGGTGCCGAGCCGAGATCGAACCCGTAGATGTACGAGTCGTAGATTGCCGGCGCCTCCGTCCAGGTGTTCGAGGTCGCCGCGACCGACATGGCCGGCGCGGACTCTCCCGGCATGTCGGGTTGCGTGGGGGCGGAGCTGTCATTGCAGCCGGCGATGCCGAGTGCGCCAACGGTGAACACGAGAGCGAGCTGCTGCGCCGGCCGGCCCGGTCGTCGGCCGGCAGACAGGAGCGGGAGGCGATCGAGGCGTGGCATGACGATCTCCTGCGTCAGGGGGCACCTTCAACTCCGCGATGTCCAGCGATAGCTAGCGGCCCGGTTTCAAGCCGATATCAAGTGCAGGAGGGGGGGTCACCCCATCTCGCCTCCCGACCCGCCCGCCGCCACGACGATCCCCTGCCGCAGGTAGATTGGCCGCACCAGCTCCCGGAGCCGCGGCAGCCTGCTCGCGAACCAGGCCGCGCCCAGGATGCAGGCGAACCCGCCGAGCATGATCGTCACCGGCTCGCCGAGCCGCTCGGCCAGCACCCCCGCGAGCAGGCTGCCGAGCGGTGCGGTGCCCAGGAACGCCATGGCGTAGAAGGCCATGACCCGGCCGCGCAGGTGCTCTTCCGTGATGGTCTGGACGATCGTGTTGGTCGCGGCGAGCGACACCATGAAGCCCGCGCCGATCACCGGCAGGATGAGGAGCGAGAGCCAGAGGACGCGGGAGAGCCCGAAGCCGACGAGCCCGGCGCCGAACAGCGTCGTGGCGACGGCGATCGCGCGCCCGAGCCCGAGCACCGACGCCCGCGACGCGAGATACACCGCGCCGCCCAGCGCCCCGACTCCCGACGCCGTCATGAGCCAGCCGAGGGTATGCGAGTCGCCGTGCAGCAGCTTGACCGCCACGGCGGGCATGAGGACGGTGTACGGCATCCCCATCATGCTGACCAGCGCGAGCAGCAGGAGCACGGTCCGGATCGGGACGAAGCCGGCTACGTAGGTGAACCCGGCGCGCAGCTCCTCCCACACCCGGGTGGCCGGCCGTCCGGCCGGCCCCGTGGGGGCGACGTGCATGGCCCTAAGCGACGCGATGACGGCAAGGTAGGAGACGGCGTCGAGCAGGAAGCACCAGCCCTCGCCCACGGCGGCGATGAGCACGCCGCCGATGGAGGGACCGAGGATCCGGCTGGCGTTCACCATGGACGAGTTGAGCGCGATGGCGTTCGACAGGTCGGCCCGATCCTCGATCATCGTCACCACGAACGCCTGGCGGGCCGGCGTGTCGAACGCGTTGATCACGCCCTGGAACACCTGCAGCACCAGCACTTCGGCGACGGTGATGATGCCCGCGAGCGCCAGCACGGCCAGCGCGAGCGACTGCAGCATCGAAAGCACCTGGGTGACGATGAGGACCCGATGCCGGTCCCACCGGTCCACGAACACCCCGGCCACCGGCGCCAGGAACAGCGTCGGGATCTGGCCGCAGAACCCCACGACGCCCAGCAGCAGGGAGGAGCCGGTAAGCCGATAGATGAGCCACCCGGTGGCGATCCGGGTGATCCAGGTGCCGACCAGCGAGAGGCCCTGCCCTGCGAAGAACAGCCGGTAGTTGCGGTGCCGGAGCGCGCGGAGCAGCGAAGGCCGGCCGGCGGAGGCCACCATGCGCAGATGATAATCGCGGCACCCGGCCCTCGCCTACGGGGTGCCGATCCACTCCGCCTTGTGGTAGGTCTCCGTGTCGTACAGGTTCGCCTGCAGCGGTACGTCGGCGCGGATGTCGCGATATGCCTCGCGCTGGACCTCCTTGCCGTTCACCTTGATTACCACTTCCGGCGCCACCCAGCCCTGGTCGAGTCGCTGGTACTTTTCGAAGGTGACATCGAGCAGGTCGGCCGGTGCCTGAGGCTGTTTGGGGTTCTTCTCCACCTCGATCAGCCTGACGAACAGCAGGCGATCCTGCTCGATCCAGAACTGGCTGGTCGCGGTATCGCCCCGCTCGACGCCGACCACCCACACCGGGGTGCCCTTCCAGGTGTCCGCGTGCAGCTTGCTGAGATCGATGCCCTCCGCCTCGAGCTGGGCGATCGTGGTGTCCGGCGCCTGGCCGTAGACGTCGAACCCAAGCGTCATGAGCAGGTTGCGGCCCTGGTGCGCCGCCGCCCGCTTGCCGCCGCGGAAGACGACCGTGGAGTCTCCCACGAACATGATCGCCTTCATGCTGTCAGTGGGCGTTACGTCGATCCGCAGCTTGCCCGGAATGGTGCCCGCCTCGTACCAGGTCTCGGTGGGGCGGTCGGGATGCGTGGTCGTCTGCACGAAGGTGATGGTTCGGTACCACTTCCCAGCATAGCGCGCGTGCATCTGGCGCACGAGGTCCTGGCCCGTTTTCGGGGCGGTGGTGGGTGCGGGGTGGGCGGTGAGCAGGGCGAGGGGGAACAGGACGGCGATCGCGTGCACGGAGCCTCCGGTGCGGTCGGATGAATTGTCTGGGGACAGGGGCCGCCACCCCTACGGAGGACAGGCGGCCCGGTTTCCCGTGGGGTTGCGGAACGCCCGGCCCGCAGTTCGTTTGCAACTGACCGGCATGCCTACACGGATAACGACAATAACCAGGGCCCCATGATTCCAGCGCGCGAAGCTCTCGACCGGCTGCGGGAAGGGAACCTCAGGTTCACCGCGAACGTGCACGGCTCCGACCCCTTCCCGAGCCAGCGCAGGCGCGTCGAGCTGACCAACACGCAGGAGCCGTTCGCGATCATCCTCGGCTGCTCGGATGCGCGCGTGCCCGCCGAGCTGGTGTTCGATCAAGGGCTCGGCGACCTGTTCGTGATCCGGGTGGCCGGCAACATCGTCGCCCCATCCCTGGTCGGCAGTGTCGAGTTCGCCGCGCTGCGCTTCGGCACCCGTCTGGTGGTGGTGCTCGGCCACTCGCAGTGCGGCGCGATCGCCGCGACGCTCGAGGAGCTTCGACAGCCCAACCCCAACCAGTCGCGCAACCTGCGGGCGATCGTGGACCGGGTGCGGCCCTCGGTCCAGGGACTGCTGGAGACCGACCTGAGGAACGATCTCGATGCGCTGCGCAAGCAGGCGGTGCGGGCCAACGTCCGCGTCTCCGCCAACCACCTGCGGCACGGCTCCGAGGTGCTCGAGCATCTGATCGAGGCCGAGGATCTGCTCGTGGTGGGCGCCGAGTATTTCGTGGAGACCGGCGGCGTCGAGTTCTTCGACGTGCCGGGCTAGCCGTGGATCTCGGCCTGGCCGGCAGGCGCGCGCTGGTCACCGGCTCTACCGCAGGCATCGGCTTCGCGACCGCGGAGGGCCTCGCGCGCGAGGGCGCCGAGGTCATCGTCAACGGCCGCACTGGGCTGCGGGTCGACGCCGCCATGGGCCGGATCCGGGCGGCGGTGCCGGGCGCGCGAGTTCACGGCACGGCTGCCGACGTGAGCACCGCCGCGGGCTGTGCCGCGCTCATCGCCGCCCATCCCGAGCTCGACGTGCTCGTCAACAACATGGGCATCTTCGAGCCCAGGCCGTTCGAGCAGATCGCCGACGAGGACTGGCTCCGCTTCTTCGAGGCGAACGTGCTGAGCGGCATCCGGCTGGCGCGGCACTACGTCGCGGGCATGCGCGCGCGTGACTGGGGCCGCATCGTATTCGTCTCGAGCGAGTCGGCCGTCCAGATCCCGACGGAGATGATCCACTACGGCATGACCAAGACGGCGCAGCTCGCGGTGGCGCGCGGCCTGGCCGAGACCCTGGCGGGGACCCACGTGACGGTCAACAGCGTGCTGCCCGGCCCGACGGCGTCGGAAGGCGTCGGCGGGTTCATCGCGGAGCTCGCGGCGTCGCGGGGCGCGTCGGTGGAGGAAACGGAGCGCGAGTTCTTCAGGACGGCGCGCCCCACGTCCATCCTCCAGCGATTCGCCACGCCCGACGAGGTCGCGGCCATGATCGTGTACGTGTGCAGCGCCCAGGCGTCGGCCACGACGGGGGCGGCGCTGCGGGTGGACGGCGGGGTCGTGCGGGCGATCGTGTGACGAACCATTCCTGAAGCGGAGGCAGCATGCGGTCCCTGATCTCGCGAGCGGGAATTTTCGGTGTGGCCCTCGCGCTGGCGGCATGCGGCGGGGGGAGCGACAGCTTCAGCCCCACCACCGAGACGGTCGCCGGCGACTACACGGCCGAGGTGTTCACCCTCACTTCGTCGGTGGGCACGACGGATCTGCTGGCGCTGGGCGCCACGGTCGCGGTCACCCTCAAGCCCGATGGCACCACGACGGGGCAGCTCTTCGTCCCGGGCGGGGCGGACGGCGGGGGCGATCTGACAGCGGACCTCGCCGGGACGTGGACCCTCACCGGCACCACGGTCACCTTCAGTCAGACCAGCGACACGTTCATTCAGAATGTCGATTTCACCGCGGGCCCCGGCAACCTGATCGGGGAGGGCAGCTTCAGCGGCGCGACGGTCCGGCTGGTGCTGGAGAAGGCCAAGTAGTGTTCGAAGTCGCTACGGTCTCCAGAGGGTGAGCGATGGCCCGGCCCGGATGCCGCGGCTCCCTGCCGCGCTCCTCGTTCTGCTCGGCTGCGTGTCGCTGACGAACGTCGCCGCGGCACAGCAGCCGGCCCGCGCGCGCGCGCTCGGGATCCGTCCCGGTACGCTCGAGCCCGGCCCGTACAACGCGATCACGGACGTCGCGGGCGTGCGGGTGGGCCAGGTCACCCTCCAGACGGGCGACTCGGTGCGCACCGGCGTGACCGCCATCCTCCCGCATGGCGGCAACGTCTTCCTGGACCGCGTGCCGGCTGCCATCCACGTGGGGAACGGTTTCGGCAAGCTGCTGGGCAGCACCCAGGTAGCCGAGCTGGGCGAGCTCGAGACCCCCATCCTCCTCACCTGCACGCTCTGCGTCTGGAAGGCGGCCGATGCCCTCGCCGCGTGGATGCTGGCGCAACCCGGCATGGCCGACGTCCGCTCCATCAACCCGGTCGTCGGCGAAACCAATGACGGGTACATTCTCAACACCGCCATCCGCAGCCGGCCGATCACGGAGCGCGACGTGCGTCAGGCCCTTGAGCGTGCGGCGAGCGGCCCGGTCGAGGAGGGAAGCGTCGGCGCGGGGACCGGCACGGTCGCGTTCGGATGGAAGGGCGGGATCGGCACCTCGTCCCGCCGGGTCGGTGCCGGCGACAGCGCCTGGACGGTGGGAGTGCTGGTGCAGTCGAACTTCGGCGGCGATCTGCTGATCTCGGGCGTGCCCGTCGGCCGCGCCCTCGGACGCGGCGGCGCTCACCCGGCCGGTGAGGCGCAGGGGCCCAGGGGCTCCATCATGATGGTCGTGGCGACCGACGCGCCGCTGTCGGACCGGAACCTCGGCCGGCTCGCCGCCCGCGCCATCATGGGGCTCGCGCGGACGGGATCGGTGGCCGGCAACGGGTCCGGCGATTACGTGATCGCCTTCTCGACGCACCCGGGCGTGAGGCGCCGGTACGGTGCGGTCCGGCTGGAGACCACCGAGGTGGCCAACGATGCGATGACCGGGCTCTTCCAGGGCGCCGTGGAAGCGACCGAGGAGGCGATCTACAACTCGATCCTCACCGCGCGCACCGTCCGGTCGAGGGGCGGCACGGTCGAGGCCCTGCCGGTGGATGAGGTCGTGCGAATTCTGAAAAGCCACGACATGTTAGGCCGATGACCGTCGACGAACCGCCAACCCGCCTCATCCACGACGCCCGCAACACCGCCGTCTGGCCCATCCGGCCGGAACACTTCATCACTCCCGCCAATGCGTTCTTCACCCGGAGTCACGGCACCATTCCCCGGATCGATGCGGCCACATGGCGCCTCGAGGTGGGCGGCCTGGTGGACCGCCCGGCGAGCTTCTCGCTGGAGGAGCTGCTCCGGCGGTTCCCCCGGCGGGAGGTGACGGCGACGCTGGTCTGCGCCGGACTCCGCCGGGCGGAGCTCCTCTCCGCCGGACCGTTGCCCGGAGAGCTGCCGTGGGGTCCCGAGCCCGCCAGCACCGGCCGCTGGGCCGGCATCGCGCTCGGGGACGTGCTGCGGGCGGTCGGCGTGAGCGAGCGGGCGGGCTACGTCGAGCTGACCGGCCTGGATGAGGTGGAGCGGGGGGGCGCGCGGTTCGGCTTCGGCGGCTCGATCGACCTGGCCAAGGCGCTCGGCCCGGAAGTGCTCCTGGCGCACGAGCTCGACGGCGACGCGCTGCCGACCGTGCACGGGTTTCCGCTCCGGGCCTTGGTGCCGGGCTGGATCGGTGCGCGGAGCGTCAAATGGCTCGGCCGGATCACGCTCTCGGCGGCGCCGTCGACCAACTACTTCCAGAGCCAGGCGTACCGGCTGCAGCGGGAGGGTGATCCGCGCAATCCGCGCGACGTCTCCGCCGGTGTCGCGCTGACCGAGGCTCCCCTCAACGCCGTCATCGTCGAGCCGGCGGCCGGCCAGGTCGTCGCCGCGGGACAGCTGCGCGTCCGCGGCTGGGCCATGGGCTCGGGCGGCCGGCAGCTCCGGCAGGTCGAGCTGTCACCCGACGATGGGCAGCGCTGGATGGCCGCCCATCTCACGACCCATGGGCCGGACTGGACGTGGGGATTCTGGGAGGCGGTGCTGGAGCTCAAGCCGGGTGAGCGCACCCTCGTGGTCCGGGCCACCGACACCACCGGCCGAATGCAGCCTGCCACTGTCGCCGAGACCTGGAATGTGAAGGGCTACAACAACAACGCCTGGCACCGGGTGACGCTGCAGGTGGAATGACTCAGCCGCCGGCCGCGCTCAGAGCGCGACCGCGGAGCTCGGTGGCGATGGAAGGGGTGACTGCAGCCGCGCGGCGGCCAGCCGGCTGCTGGCCCGCGCCAGCTCGAGTGCGCCGGCGAGCTGCACGGCAAGGTCTCGGAGCTCGGCGGGCGAGGCCTGCGGGTCGGCAGCCAGGGTACGGGCGTCGACGTACAGCCATTCGAGCGCGGCCTGTCCGAGCGCCAGCCGCATCCAGAGCGATTGGGTGCGCTCGAGCTCACTGGTGGTCATGGCGACGGTGACGGCCTCGAAGTCTCCGCGGACGGAAGCGATCCGCTCGGCCACGCGCCCGGCCGCCGCCTGGCTGCGCTCGCTCGGCTCCGTGCTCCCGCCGTTGCCGGCGGCGGCGAGCGAGTCGGCGAGCTGTTGCAGCGCGGCGTAGTGCTCGCTCGACGCCTGTAGCGCGGCCACGGCATCCCGGCGGGGTGGCGGCTCCGGCCCGGCCGCGCAGGCGCCCCATCCCATCGAGAGGGCGCACAGCATGAACAGCCGGGGAGTCCGGGACCGCTGCTCGGGTGACATATCGGAACTCTGCCTCGCAACGGTCGCGCCGTCGGTGAGGCCCGACACGCGCAGTCGATTGCATGCGGCCCTTGCTTTGTGGAAGGCGACGATCAAGTTGAGAAGGCGGCCGGCAGATCCCGGCCGCTGACCCCACTCAAGCAGATCAGGGAGCTACGATGACCGACCTGTACGGCAGCACGCAGCGCGCGTTCCAGGACCAGTTCGATACCCGTCGTCTGGCCGATCGGGTGGGCCAGATCATCATCCACCCCGATATCTGCGACATCGACCGCGACTTCATCGAGAGCCGCGACATGTTCTGGCTCGCCACCGTGGACCACGAGGGCCGCCCCACCGTCTCGTACAAGGGCGGCGCGCCAGGCTTCGTCCGGGTGCTCGACCCGGGCACGGTCGCGTTTCCCTCCTATGACGGCAACGGCATGTTCTACTCGATGGGCAACATCGCGGCGTCGGCCGCGGTCGGCATGCTGTTCATGAGCTTCGAGCAGCCGTTCAGGCTCCGGGTGCAGGGCGACGCCACGGTCCGCGCCGACGACCCGCTCCTCGGGGAGTTTCCCGGCGCCCAGTTGCTCGTGCGCGTCGCCGTGACCCACGTATTCCAGAACTGTCCCCGGTACGTGCACCGGTACGACAAGGTCCGGTCGTCGCGCTACGTCCCCACGGCCGATGGCCGCGCGCCGCTGGCGGGATGGAAGCGGATCGACGTCATCCAGGACGTCCTGCCGGCATCCGACCAGGGCCGCACCGAGGCCGCCGGCGGGTGCCTCACGGTGGACAGCTGGACCGAGAAGGCGGTCGCCGGAGATCCGGAGGCCTGAGCTCGTGGAGACCACCCCCTCCCGCCGCCGATTCCTGGCGCGCCTCTCGATCGCGCTGTCGGGGGCCATCGCTGCCGTCGCCGGCGTTCCCGTGGTCGGGTTTCTCGTCTCGCCGCTCCTCAGGAAGGCGCCGCGCGCGTGGCGCCCGGTGGGCGCGGTGGACGGCTTCGCCGTGGGCGAGACAGTGAGCGTGGTGTTCGAGGACGCGTCTCCGCTCCCCTGGGCCGGGGTGACAGCCCGGAGCGCCGCCTGGCTCCGGCGGGACGACCCCGGACACTTCACCGCCTTCTCGGTGCATTGTACCCATCTCGGCTGCCCCGTCCGCTGGGTGGCCGACGCCCAGCTCTTCCTCTGTCCCTGCCACGGCGGCGTCTACTACCCGGACGGCTCCCAGGCGGCGGGGCCGCCGCCCAAGCCGCTCCCGCAGTACCCCGTGCGGGTACGGAACGGGCAGGTGGAGATCCTCACCAGCCCGATCCCCATCGTGTGAGATGGAGCGGCTTCGGCGGATCCTCGAGTGGCTGGACGACCGCAGCGGGCTCCTGACCTGGACGCGGCATGCGCTCGCGCACCCGGTGCCGCCGGGCACCGGCTGGTGGTACGTCTTCGGCAGCGCCACGCTCATCGCCTTCATCCTTCAGGTCGCCACGGGCATCGCGCTCTCGACCGCCTACGTTCCCTCGAGCGGACAGGCGTACGAGAGCCTCCGGTTCATTTCCGAGCAGGCGCTGCTCGGGCGGTTCCTCCGCGGGATGCACTACTTCGGCGCGTCGGCGATGGTGCTCCTCGTCGGCCTTCACGTGTCCCGCACCTACCTGATGGCCGCGTACAAGTTTCCCCGGGAGCTCAACTGGCTCACCGGCGCCGTGCTGCTGCTGCTCACGCTCGCGCTGGCGTTCACGGGGCAGCTTCTCCGGTGGGATCAGACCGCCGTCTGGTCGGTCATCGTGGGCGCGGCGCAGGCCGGGCGCATGCCCATCGTGGGGCCGGACCTCGCGCGCTTCATCCTGGCCGGTGATACCATCGGCGGCGCCACGCTGAGCCGCTTCTTCGCGTTCCACGTCTTCTTCATCCCCGCCGTCATCTTCCTCTTCATCGGGCTGCACCTGCTGCTGGTGCTGCGGCACGGCATCTCCGAGCGGCCGCGGAAGCACCAGCACGTGGACCCCGTCACGTACCGCGCGGAGTACGCGGCGCTGCTCGAGCGCGAAGGCGTGCCGTTCTGGCCCGACGCCGCATGGCGGGATGTTGTCTTCGGCGCGGCGATGGTCGCCACGGTGGTGCTCCTCGCCGTCATCGTGGGGCCGCCGCACCTGGGCAAGCCACCCGATCCCAGCATCCTCGAGGCCTATCCGCGCCCCGACTGGTATTTCCTCTGGTATTTCGCGTTGCTGGCGCTGGTGCCGCAGAACCTCGAAACCGCGGTCATCGTGCTCGGGCCGCTGGTGTTCGGCGCGGTGCTGCTGCTGCTGCCGCTGTTCAACAAGGGCGCGCGGAGCGTGCGCGAGCGGCCGCTGGCCGGCCTCCTCGTCGTGTTCATCTGGACCACGATCGTGGTTTTCTGGATGGCGGGGGTGCGGGCGGACTGGTCGCCTGATTTCGCGGCGCGGCCGCTGCCGGCCGCCGTGGTGGGGGACACCAGCGGCGTCGTGGTCGAGGGCGCGCGGCTGTTTCACGAGAAGGGCTGCGAGTTCTGCCACGCCATCGACGGATTCGGCGGCAAGCGGGGCCCGGAGCTGACGGAGGTCGGCGGCCGGATGGCCGCGGACGCGATCGCCACCCGGATCACCAACGGCGGCCCCAATATGCCGGCTTACGCGCGGACCCTCACGCCGCAGCAGGTAGATGCACTGGTGGCGTTCCTGGGGACCCGGAAGCCCTAGGCGCGTTCCGCGATCGGTACCACCGCATCGTTACCAACATAGAGAGACGAATGCCGGCACGCGGCCACTCCACCGCGCTTCCAGCCACGGTTGCCGTCCTTGGTGCCTGCCACGCGCGGCGCAATTGCACCTGCACATCGTCGGCGACAGCACTACGGAACTCGTGCTCGACGCCATGGAGGCGCTCGCGCCCGACTCCACGTGGGGCGCGCGCCGGGTGCGTTTCGAGCACGGGGTAGTGGTTACGGGCCCCGAGATTCCGCGCGTCGCGCGCAA
>DATAHW010000149.1:0-4456 GCA_036262935.1 Gemmatimonadales bacterium
GCGTCCCCGACGTGATCCACGGCCGCCAGGCGCTGCGCGGCCGGCGTCTGCGCGCGCACCGGCGCGGCCAGGGCCAGCCAGGCGGCGGCCGGCGCGATCAGCGTCATTCTGCTTCGGGACCTTCGGCTGGAGATCACAAGCCCACCTTTCGCCGGGGCGTTACTTACGGCGAAGGTGGACCGCGGGAGGACGGCGGGCTGTGATTGTGGTCACCACCAGGACGCGTGGCCCCGCGTGACGATGCGCCGAGCGCGCCCTGACCACTGGCCGCTCCGCGCACCCCGGCGCATATTCCGCCATCCTTTACACGACCAGCAGATGCCGCCGGGCTCCGCCCCGGGACCGCCCCTGAGCGACCACGCCGAGCGCCTCCGCGCCGCGCTGGCCGGCCGCTACGACGTCGCGCGCGAGCTCGGCGCCGGCGGCATGGCCACGGTATATCTGGCCCAGGATCTCAAGCACGATCGCAAGGTCGCCATCAAGGTCCTCCGGCCCGAGCTCGCCGCCGTCATCGGCGCCGAGCGGTTCCTGCGCGAGATCAAGACCATCGCCAACCTGCAGCACCCGCACATCCTGGGGCTCATCGATTCCGGCGAGGTGAACGGCACGGCGTACTATGTCATGCCGTTCGTGGAGGGGGAGTCGCTCCGCGACCGGCTCACCCGCGAGAAGCAGCTCCCGATCCCGGATGCCGTCCGGATCGCGGCCGAGGTGGCCGGCGCGCTGGACTACGCCCATCGCCACGGCGTCATCCATCGCGACATCAAGCCGGAAAACATCCTGCTCCACGATGGTGCCGCCCTGGTCGCCGACTTCGGCATCGCCCTCGCCGTCTCCAGTGCCGCCGGCACCCGGATGACCGAGACCGGCATGTCGCTCGGCACGCCGCATTACATGTCGCCGGAGCAGGCGATGGGCGAGCGCGAGATCACCGCCCGCTCCGACGTCTACGCGCTTGGCTGCGTCACCTACGAGATGCTCACCGGCGACCCGCCCTTCACCGCCAGCACGGCGCAGGCGGTCATCGCCAAGGTGATGACCGAGAAGCCGGCCTCCATTCGCCGGCAGCGCGAGCGCGTGCCGCAGGCGGTCGAGGACGCCGTCCTCACCGCGCTCGAGAAGCTCCCGGCCGACCGGTTCGCCACCGCCGCCGAGTTCTCGGCGGCGCTCAAGGGCGGCGGCGCCGGCAGCACGACCGTGCGAACCGTCCCGGTCCGCCCCGAGGCCCGCGCGAGCCGGACGCCACGCATCGCGCTCGCGGCCGGAGCGCTGGCGCTGGTGGCACTGGGCCTCATCGCCGGCCGCTGGCTCCGGGGACCCGACGCTCCCGCGGGCCTCACCTTCCTTCAGCGAAGCTTTCGCGACGAGGCGATCTACAATGCCCGTTTCGCCCCGGACGGCCGGACCATCGTCTACAGCTCCGCGGCGGAGACCAGCGCGCCCGACGTGTTCGTCATCCGTCCCGACTATCCGGCGCCGACCGCCCTCGGCCTCGCCGGCACGCACCTGCTCTCCGTCTCATCCAGAGGCGAGCTGGCCGTCCTCGTGCGCGCCGAATTCCTGCGCCACCGACTGTTCCAGGGGACTCTGGCGCGCGTCCCGCTCGGCGGCGGCGCGCCTCGGGAACTGCTCGACAGCGTGCGCGAGGCCGACTGGTCGCCCGACGGCACGGAGCTGGCCATCATCCACGACGTGGGCGGCCGGGACCGCCTCGAGTTCCCCGTCGGCAAGGTGCTGTACGAGGCCTCCGGCTATCTGAGCGATCCTCGCGTCTCGCCCGATGGCCGGCACGTCGCCTTCGCCGAGCACCCGTTTCGCTGGGACGACCGCGGCACGGTGAAGATCGTGGATCGCGCCGGCAAGCCGGCGGCCGTCACCCCGGGATACCCGGCCATCGAAGGAATGGCGTGGCGGCCCGGCGGTGACGAGGTGCTGTTCTCGGCGTTTGGCAGCAGCGATGGGTATGTCGTCCGCGGCCTGACGCTCGGCGGACGCCTGCGGGTGGCGGTGACCGGAGCGGGTCTCCTGACGGTGCACGATGTCTCCCGCGGCGGGCAGGTGCTCCTGACCCGCGATGACACGCCGTTCCGCCTGATGCTGCGCGGGCCGCACGCGCCGCGCGAGGTCGACGTCTCCTGGCTCGACGTCTCGCTGGGCCCGAAGCTCTCGCGCGACGGCTCGCTGCTGGCATTCACCAACGGCGGCGTCGATGCGGGCGCCAATTACGACGTCATGCTGCGGACCACGACCACCGGCGACCAGGCGGCCCGCCTGGGCGAGGGCGAGGCCGCCGCGTTCTCGCCCGACGGGAAATGGCTCCTGGCCGCCGTCCCCTCGACGCCACCGAGGCTCGTTCTGTACCCCACCCGGACGGGGGCCGAGCGCCCGATCGCCATCGGTCCATTCGAGTCCATCGGCTCGGCTGACTGGTTTCCCGACGGCCGGTCGATTCTCTTCTGCGGCAATCGCGCGGGCGAGGCTTCCCGCTGCTACGTCCAGCCGCTGGCGGGCGGCACCGCGCGGGCGGTCACGCCGGCGGGCACCAGCGCCGGATTCGTCTCGCCCAGCGGGGAAGAGGTGGTGGCGTTCGGTCCGGCCCTGGGCCACCGCCGCTATCCGGTTGCCGGGGAGAGCGGCGCGGGGCGCGAGATTCCCGGGCTCTCGTTCAGCGATCAGGTGGTCCGCTGGAGCCCCGATGGGCGGGCGCTCATCGTCGGAAGCGCGACTTCGGCCACCATGGACCGGGTGGACCTCGCGACCGGCCGCCGCCAACCGCTGGTGACACTCGGCACCGAACAGCCCGGCGGCCGGTGGCGGCTCACCTTCTTCGCGCTGGCGGACGACCCGCGTGTCTACGCCTATGTCGCCGCGACGTATCTCTCCGAGATCTTCACCGTGGATCACGTGCGCTGAGCCGGAGACCCTGCGGGCGCGTTACCTCGAGTGAGCCGGCGGGCCCGCGGCTGTCAGGCGAGCAGGTCGGGCTGCACCTCCGCCGGCGACGTGCACCCCGCCAGCGCCAACGCCAGGTCCACCTCGTCGCGGAGCAGCGCCAGCACCCGCGTGGCACCCGCTTCGCCGTCCACCGCCAGTCCCCAGAGCACGGGACGGCCCAGCAGCACCGCCCGGGCCCCCAGCGCCATCGCGATCAGCACGTCGGTACCCCGGCGGATCCCGCCGTCCATCAGCACCTCGAGCCGGTCGCCCGCCGCGTCCACGACGGCGGGGAGCGCGTCCAGCGACGCCACCGCGCCGTCGAGCTGGCGGCCGCCGTGGTTGGAGACCACGACCGCAGCGGCCCCTTCGTCCGCCGCGTGCCGCGCGTCCTTCGGGTGGAGCACGCCTTTGAGCACGAGGGGTAGCGGGCTGAGCCCACGGAGCCATCCGAGGTCGCGCCAGGTCACCGAGGGATCCGATGTGACCGCGAAGTGGGCCGCGAGACTCGAGTCGCCGGCGTTGCGAAGCGCCAGCATGGCTGCGCTCACCTCGGGGGGGAAGTTGCCCAGGCCGAGATCCGGAGGGAGCCGGAGACCGTGTCGCACCGCGCCCTCGCGCCGGCCGAGGAGGGGCGCGTCCACCGTGACGACCAGCGCCTCGTATCCCGCCGCGGCGGCGCGCGCCACCAGCTCGGCGGTGACCCCGCGGTCCCGCTGCACGTAGAGCTGGAACCACTGCCGCGCCGCCGGCGCCGCCGCACGCACCTGCTCGAGCGACAGGTTGGACAGGGTGCTCACGCAGAGCACCGTGTCCATCGCGGCGGCGGCACGCGCGGTGGCGGCCTCGCAGTCGGAACAGGCGAGCCCGTGGAGCGCCATCGGCGCCACCAGCACCGGCCACCCGACCGGGCGGCCCAGCACGGTGGTGGCGAGCGAGCGGCGTTCCACGTCCACCAGCACTCGCGGCAGCAGCCGGTGGCGCTCGAACACCGCGCGGTTTTCCCGCAGCGTGCGCTCGTCGCCCGAACCGGACCTGAAGTAGTGCCAGGCCATCGTGTCGAGCGCCGCCTCGGCGGCGCGTTCGAAGTCGGCGAGGTTGATGAGCTGGGGGTCGGGGGTCTCGAGCGGCATGGCCCAAGATGGTGCGTTTGAACGACCGGAACAACGCCACGGATGGGGATGTCGCGACGCCGCGAGCCGGATATATTGATCCCGTCGTCTTTCCCCTCGGCCGCTTCCGGTTCGTAGGAGCCAATGCGCATCTCACCACTGCTCCCCCTGCTGGCGCTCGGCGGCGTCGGGGATGGCGGTCGTGCCGGCGCCCACCTCGTACCGATCACGGCGACAGACTACGCCACTGTGCCTCACGAGGTCGCGACCTGAATCTCATGGCGCGGAACGTATGACGACATCCGGGCCTGTCGGAGTCGTCGCCGAGCTCTGGCGGTTCCCGGTCAAGTCCATGGGCGGTGAGCGACTCGAGGAGGCCTGCATCACCGGCCAGGGCGTGCTGGGTGATC
>DATAHW010000150.1:0-25478 GCA_036262935.1 Gemmatimonadales bacterium
CCCCGAGGAGAAGCTGCTCACGGCCATCTTCGGCGAGAAGGCCAAGGACGTGAAGGACAGCTCGCTCAAGGTGCCGCCCGGCATGGCCGGCGTGGTGATCGACGTCAAGATCTTCAGCCGGATCGAAGACCAGGTCGTCGAGAAGGACCGCGGCGAGCGGATCGGCGAGGTGCGCCGGATCGAGAACGACGAAAAGGCGCGGATCAACACCGTCATGCTCGACGAGGTTCGGCAGTTGCTCGCGGGCCAGGACGTGGCGCTCATGCTCAAGGCCGGCACGGTGGAGGAGTACCTGCCCACCGGCTCGAAGCTCACGGCCCAGGCGCTCGAGGCGGTGGATCTGGCCGATGTGGACCTCAAGACGCTCCGCGTGGCCAGCAAGCCGGCCAACGAGCGGATCCGCCAGAGCATCGACATGGCGTCGCGCGAGCGGGCCAAGGTCGAGGAGAAGGCGGAAGACCAGATCGACAAAATTCTCCAGCCCGACGAGCTGCCGCCCGGCGTCATCCAGCTCGTGAAGGTGTACATCGCCGAGAAGCGGAAGATCTCCGTGGGCGACAAGATGGCCGGGCGGCACGGGAACAAGGGTATCGTCGCCCGGATCGTGCCGGAGGAGGACATGCCGTTCCTGCCGGACGGCACACCGGTGGACATCGTGCTCAACCCGCTGGGTGTGCCGAGCCGGATGAACGTGGGACAGATCCTGGAGACCCACCTGGGCTGGGCGGCGCGGATCCTGGGCTTCGAGGCCAAGACCCCGGTCTTCCGGGGGGCGGACGAAGCGGAGATCGGCGTGCTGCTCCGGCTCTCGGGGTTCCGCTGGGCGGCCGAAGGGCTCCAGCTCCGGGAGCAGGCGCCGGTGCTCGCGCCGGCGGCCATTACCCGGCTGGTGCAGGACCTCAAGAAGGTCGCGCCCCGGGGGGAGCACACCACCATCGGCGAGGCCGGCATCGCCATGCTGGGCGCGCGCAACGCGTCGGCCGAGACCCGCGAGTTCTTCCAGCAGGTGCGCGCGTTCCTGGTCGGCGCGGCCAAGGAGCTGGCCGAGCGCGAGCTGGCGCACCACCGCGAAGAGCTCGAGTTCCACCGGGCCTGGGCGGGCAACGACGAGCTGGACAAGGAGCAGCAGAAGGCATCGGCCCGGGCCGTGAAGGAGCTCGAGAAGACCGCCTCGGCCAGCCCGGCCGAGGCGCTCGAGGCGGCGGGCAAGCCGGCCCTGGCCGGGCTGCTCGGCCCCAAGGCCGAGTCCGATGTGGACGCGGCGGCCGACGAGCTGCTCCGGACCGCGGGGCTCACGCCCGGGGGCAAGGGACGGCTCCGGGACGGCCGGACGGGCCAGTTCTTCGAGGGTGAGGTCACGGTCGGCTCGATTTACATGCTGAAGCTGAGCCACCTGGTGGACGACAAGATCCACGCCCGGTCCATCGGCCCGTACTCGCTGGTCACCCAGCAGCCGCTCGCCGGCAAGGCGCAGTTCGGCGGGCAGCGGTTCGGCGAGATGGAAGTGTGGGCGCTGGAGGCCTACGGCGCCGCCCACGTGCTGCAGGAAATGCTCACGGTGAAGTCGGACGACGTGAACGGCCGCAGCAAGGTGTACGAGGCCATCGTGAAGGGACAGAATCTCCCCGAGCCGGGGATTCCGGAGTCGTTCAACGTGCTCGTGAAGGAACTGCAGGCGCTCGGCCTGAAGGTCACGCTCGGTACCACCGAAGCCGGCGACGAATAAGAGGGATGACATGATTGATTTTCGCAGCGGGCGCGAGCCCAAGAGCTCGAGCTTCGACTATATCAGCATCCGCATCGCGAGCCCCGAGGAAATCCGGGGCCCCCGCGACCCCAAGGAGCGCGAGCGCCTGGAGCTCCAGGGGCAGCGCGCCTGGTGGTCCTGGGGCGAGGTGACGAAGCCGGAGACGATCAACTACCGGTCGTTCAAGCCGGAGAAGGACGGCCTCTTCTGCGAGCGCATCTTCGGTCCGGTCAAGGACTGGGAGTGCCATTGCGGGAAGTACAAGCGGATCCGCTACCGCGGGGTCATCTGCGACCGGTGCGGCGTCGAGGTGACGCTCAGCAAGGTGCGGCGCGAGCGCATGGGCCATATCGAGCTCAGCGTGCCGGTGGCGCACATCTGGTTCTTCAAGACGCTGCCGTCGCCGATGGGGAACCTGATCAACATCACGCTCCGGGACCTGGAGCGGGTCATCTACTACTCGAGCTACATCGTCATCGAGCCGGGCAAGCAGGAAGTCGAGCCCAACCAGCTCCTGGACGAGGACGAGTACCTGGCCCTTCGCGCCAAGGCGCGGGAGGAGGGCGACACCGCGTTCCGGGCCGATATCGGCGCCCCGGCGGTGCGCGAGCTGCTGAGCCGGCTCGACATCCGGAAGCTCGCGGAGGAGCTCCGGGCCGGGGTAGCCACCGAGACGAGCCAGCACCGCAAGAAGCAGATGCTCAAGCGGCTCAAGATCGTGGACGCGTTCCTGAGCTCGGGCGACTCGGGCGACCTGCCCAATGACCCGGCCTGGATGATCCTGGACGTGATCCCCGTGATCCCGCCCGACCTCCGGCCGCTGGTACCGCTCGACGGCGGGCGCTTTGCCACGAGCGACCTGAACGACCTGTATCGCCGGGTGATCAACCGGAACAACCGGCTCACCAAGCTGATCCAGCACAAGGCGCCGGAGGTCATCCTCCGGAACGAGAAGCGGATGCTGCAGGAGGCGGTGGACGCGCTGTTCGACAACGGGCGGCGCTCCAAGGCCATCCGGGGCCGGGGCAAGCGGCCGCTCAAGAGCCTCTCGGACATGCTCAAGGGCAAGCAGGGCCGGTTCCGCCAGAACCTGCTCGGCAAGCGCGTGGACTATTCCGGCCGCTCGGTCATCGTGGTGGGCCCGGAGCTCCGGCTGCACCAGTGCGGGCTCCCCAAGGCGATGGCGGTCGAGCTGTTCAAGCCGTTCATCATCCACAAGCTGGTCGAGAAGGGCATCGCCGAGACGGTCAAGCGGGCCAAGAAGATCGTGGAGCGCGAGAGCCCCGAGGTGTACGAAATCCTGGAAGAGATCATCCAGGACCACCCGGTGCTCCTGAACCGGGCACCCACGCTCCACCGCCTGGGCATCCAGGCGTTCGAGCCGGTGCTGGTCGAGGGCAAGGCCATCCGGATCCATCCGCTGGTCTGCGCGGCGTTCAACGCCGACTTCGACGGCGACCAGATGGCGGTGCACGTGCCGCTCTCGTTCGAGGCGCAGCTCGAGGCGCGGCTGCTGATGATCAGCTCGAACAACGTGCTCAAGCCGTCCGACGGCCGGCCGGTGGCGGAGCCGTCTCAGGACATGGTGCTCGGCTCGTACTTCCTCACCAAGCTGCCGGCAGGGTTCGAGGAGGAGCTGCGGCGTGCGGGGGCGGGGAAGGCGGAGGAGACCAAGACGCGGCTGTGGAAGGGCGCCAACCACTACGGCTCGCTCGCCGAGATCGAGATGGCGCTGCTCACAGGTGCGATCACGTTTCACACGGCCATTTACTACTGGTATTGGCCGCCGATTGGCGCACTCGATTATGTCGAGCGCAAGTACCGACTGAAGAACCAGTCGGTCTCCGCTGAACTGCGGCAGGCGTTGACCGTCATCGATCAGCGCGGTCCGCTCACGGCGAGCGAAGCAAATGCCGTCCGGGCAGCCGAGTCCCAGCTTGTTCCGGAGTGGAAGCTCACCACGGCGGGTCGGGTGCTGTTCAACAGCATCCTCCCCGGAAAAGTCGTGCTCGAGCTCGGCTTCCGCGACGACCTGATGAAAAAGAAGATCCTGTCCGAGCTGGTGCTGCAGAGCTACCGGCGGGCGGGGCTGGCCGACACGGTCACCTTCCTCGACCGGCTCAAGGACTTCGGCTTCCGCTTCGCCACCATGGGGGGCGTGAGCATCGGGATCGAGGACCTCGAGATCCCGACCGAGAAGGTGGAGCTGCTGACCGAGGCGGACGCCCGGGTCAAGCGGTTCCAGCGGGCGTACAACACCGGCCAGATCACCTTCGGCGAGCGCTACAACAAGGTGATCGACGCCTGGACCCACGCCAACAACGACGTGGCCGAGGCGATGATCAACTCGATGCGGGTGAGCCGCGGCGGGTTCAACCCGGTGTTCATGATGTTCGACTCCGGCTCGCGCGGCAGCCGGGACCAGATCCGGCAGCTCGCCGGGATGCGCGGGCTCATGGCCAAGCCGCAGAAGAAGCTCACGGGCGGCATCGGCGAGATCATCGAGAGCCCGATCAAGTCGAACTTCCGCGAGGGGCTCACGGTGCTGGAGTACTTCATCTCCACGCACGGCGCCCGGAAGGGTCTGGCCGACACGGCGCTCAAGACGGCCGATGCCGGCTACCTCACCCGCCGCCTGGTGGACGTGGCGCAGGACGTCACGATCACCGAGGAGGATTGCGGCACGGTGCTGGGCCTCGAGGTCACGTCGCTCAAGGAGGGCGAGGACATCATCGAGCCCCTGCGCGAGCGGATCCTCGGCAGCGTGGCGGGCGAGGACGTCTTCGATCCGCACGAGCTCGACGACGACGGCGACCAGAAGCTCCTGGTCGAGGCCGGGAAGCTGATCGACGAGGAGGTCTCGAACGCCATCGACGACGCGGGCATCGAGAAGGTCAAGATCCGCTCGGTGCTCACCTGCGAGGCGCGCCGGGGCGTCTGCCGGATGTGCTACGGCCGGAACCTGGCCACCATGGACATGGTGGACATGGGCGAGGCGGTGGGCATCCTGGCAGCGCAGAGCATCGGCGAGCCGGGCACGCAGCTCACGCTGCGCACGTTCCACATCGGCGGTACGTCCTCCCGCATCGCGGAAGAGGCGGAGCGCCGGGCACGTTCGGACGGGAAGGTGAAGTACACCGACGGGCTCGAGTGGGCGGACGTCCCGGTGGAGTTCGAGGACGGCACCCAGGGCAGCATCCGCGTCGTGCTCACCCGCGAGGACGAGTCGGCGGCGGACGAGACCAAGGAAGGGATCCTGGTCGTGGATCCCAAGGACCCCAAGCGGGTGCTCAACCGGTACCCGGTGCCCGAGGGCGCGCTCCTGGCCGTCAAGGAGGGCGACCTGGTCAGCAAGGGCGACAGCGAGCGCCGGGCCACGATCCTGTACACGTGGGACCCGTACAACGATCCGAGCATCATCAAGTCGGACGGGGAGCTGCGGTGGAAGGACCTCGTCCCGGGCGTCACGCTCCGCGAGGAGCTGGACGAAGGCACGGGCCTGCGGAGCATCGTCGTCATGGCCGATCCGGACCGCGAGCTGCATCCGTCGGTGCTGGTCTACATGCCGAACCGGAAGGACCCGCAGGAGTACACCCTGGCGGAGGGCAGCCGCGTCATCCTGGGCTCGCCGACCGACCAGGTCACCCGGGCCATGGAGGTGCCGGACGCCGCCAACCCGTGGAGCACCAAGTTCCACGTGGACGAGCGCCCGATCAATGAGGCCTGGCCCAGCAAGACCAAGAAGGAGTCCAAGGACAAGACGGTCTTCCTGAGCCCGCCGGTCAAGGTGAGCAAGGGCATCACGGTCACCAAGATCCCGCGGCAGGCGTACAAGACCCGGGACATCACGGGCGGCCTCCCGCGCATCGCGGAGCTGTTCGAGGCGCGGCGGCCGAAGGATCCCGCCACGATCTCCGAGGTCGACGGCGTGGTCAAGTTCGGCGAGATCAAGCGCGGCAAGCGCGAGATCTACGTCTACCCCGAGCCGCAGCCCGGCGAGGAGGTCGAGCCGCAGCTGTACGAGGTGCATGCGGGCAAGCACCTCCGGGTCCACGAGGGCGATCGGGTGCGGGCGGGCGACCGGCTCACCGAGGGCCCGGTGAACCCGCACGACATCCTGCTCATCAAGGGACCGCGCGCGGTGCAGGAGTATCTGCTCAACGAGGTGCAGGAGGTCTACCGGCTGCAGGGCGTGCGGATCAGCGACAAGCACATCGGCACCATCGTGCGCCAGATGCTGCAGAAGGTGCGCGTGACCGAGCCGGGCGACACCGATTTCCTCGAGGGCGAGACGGTGGACCGGCTGAGCTTCCGCGACGAAAACGAGCGGGTGGTCAAGCGGAAGGGGACGCCGGCCGAAGCCGAGCCGGTGCTGCTGGGCATCACCAAGGCGAGCCTCACGACGCAGTCGTTCATCTCGGCGGCGTCGTTCCAGGAGACCACGCGGGTGCTGACCGATGCCGCGATCCGCGGGGCCAAGGACGATCTCCTGGGCCTCAAGGAGAACATCATCATCGGGCATCTGATCCCGGCGGGCAGCGGGATCTACCGCTACGCGGAGATCGACATCGAGCCGCCCGAAGGCTACGAGGCACCGCCGCCGCGGGTGGAGGAGCCGGTGCCCGCGCCGGTGCTCGCCGCGGCGCTGGTGGCGGACGAGGATTAGGGCAGGACAGCGATCGGCTGCTCGAAGAGTCGGTCAAACAGCGGCGCCCGGGGATGCTCCCGGGCGCCGCTGTTTTTCGTCGTCAGCTCGGCCTAGGCTCCGGTCTTGGACACCTGGAACTCGAAGCGGCGCCGCTCCGTGGGCGTGCCGCCTCTCATGAAGCCCTGCTCCACGAATGTGACGTTCCCTTCGTGCCCGATGAGCACGACGGTGGACGACCGGGTCCCGTAGTCGGCGGACGCAATGAACGCGGCTGACAGGAGGCGCTCCCAGTCGCCGCCGATCCCGGTCGCGGGGAGCAGGTTGTCCGGAGCGGGACCGCGGTCGGCCAGGAGCTCGAGCAGCGCCTCGACCAGCTCGGCCTCACCTTTCCGGACCAGCGCCAGGAGCCCACTCTTGCCTGAAGCCACCTTGGGCCAGGCGGTGTCCAGCAGGTGGTTGCTGAGGCCGTACACGCCGGGCGGCAGCACTCGCGGCGCACCCTCGCGGTTGGAGAAGTAGCACAGCCGAGACCGGTCACCGACCAGCAGGTTGAAACCGTTGTACTGCGCCGCGGCTGAGTCGACCCCAAGGAGGTATCCGCCGGGATCGGAGGCAGAGGCGAGGAAATCGCGGACCAGATGGCCGCGGGACCGCGGTGCGGCGGACTCGCGCTGCCCCTGACGAAAGTTGGTCACGGCCGCAAACCGCCCGCCACGGTCGATGCCGAGCCAGGTGCCTCCGGCCAGGAGGTCGCGGCCGGCCAGGATCGATGGCGCATCCGGCCAGAAGGCGGCGGGCGCGGTGGGCCGCTCGTAGAACTCATCCCGGTTGGCCGCCACGATCAGCGAGTAGTCCGGATGCGAGTCGAGCGCCAGCAGGATGAGGCACATGGCGGGAAAGCTAGCCGCGCTCGTCTCGCCTGCGTGACCATCCATCCATTAGGTTTCCATCGTGGCACACCCCGACCATCCGGCCCACGCTGATCCGCCGTCCCCCGAGCCCGGGCGGAAAGACTTCCTCCGCGAGCGGGTGGCTGCCGACGCGGCCAGCGGCCGCTTCGGCAGGCCCATCCACACCCGCTTTCCGCCGGAGCCGAACGGGTTCCTGCACATCGGCCACGCCAAGTCCATCTGCCTCAACTTCGGTGTGGCCCGCGAATTCGCCGGCCTGTGCAACCTTCGCTTCGACGACACCAACCCGACCACCGAAGACGTCCGCTATGTGGAGGTGATCCGCGAGGACGTCCGCTGGCTGGGCTTCGAGTGGGACGAGGAGCGGTTCGCCAGCGACTACTTCGAGCGCCTCTATGAGATCGCCGAAGCGCTCGTCCGCGCGGGGAAGGCGTATGTCGACTCAGCGAGCGAGGAGGCCATCCGGGCGGGGCGGGGGACCGTCACCGTCCCCGGCACGCCCAGCCCGGATCGCGACCGGAGCGTCGAGGAGAACCTCGACCTGCTGCGGAGGATGCGCGCCGGCGAGTTTCCCGACGGCGCCCACGTGCTACGCGCCCGGATCGACCTGGCGCATCCCAACATGCTCATGCGCGATCCGTTGCTGCTCCGGATCCGGCACGCGGCACATTACCGGCGCGGAACCGACTGGTGCCTTTATCCGCTCTACGATTTCGCGCACGGCCTCTCCGACGCATTCGAAGGGATCACCCACTCGTTCTGCACGCTCGAGTTCAAGGACAACCGCGAACTGTACGACTGGCTGGTCCGCGAAGCCGGCTTCGACCGGCCGCCGGAGCAGACCGAGTTCGCGAGGCTCGAGCTGGACTACACCGTGCTGAGCAAGCGGAAGCTGCTGCGGCTGGTGAGCGAGGGGCACGTGGCCGGCTGGGACGACCCGCGGATGCCGACGATCGCGGGGCTCCGGCGCAGGGGCGTCACCCCCGAGGCGATCCGTGCGTTTGCCGGCATTATCGGCGTGGCGCGCTCCGACGCGCGGATCGAGCTGGCCACCTTCGAGCATGCGGTGCGCGACGATCTCAACCTCCGGGTCCCCCGCGTCATGGCGGTCGCGCGCCCGCTCAAGCTGGTGATCACGAACTATCCGGAGGAGCGGGTCGAGATGCTCGACGCGCCGCTCTACCCGCACGACGTCCCGCTGACCGGCTCGCGTCCGGTGCCATTCGCCCGCGAGCTCTGGATCGAGCGGGACGACTTCATGGAGGACCCGCCGAAGAAGTTCTTCCGGTTGGCCCCGGGGCGGGAGGTGCGGCTGCGCTATGGCTATCTGGTTACCTGCACGGGCGTGGTGAAGGACGCGTCGGGGGAGGTGGTCGAGGTCCACTGCACCTATGATCCCGCGACTCGCGGCGGCGACGCCCCCGACGGCCGCCGGGTCCAGGGCACGATCCACTGGGTGTCGGCGCGGCACGCGCTCGAGTGCGAGCTCCGGCTCTATGACCGGCTGTTCGCCGTGGCCGATCCCGACGCGTTGCCGGAAGGCCAGGACTTCACCGCCGCCCTCAACCCCGAGTCGCTCGTCACCGTGGGTGGGGCCAAGATCGAGCCGAGCGTGGCCGAGGATCCGCCCGGGTCGCGCTACCAGTTCGAGCGGACGGGCTACTTCATCAGCGATCCCGTCGATTCCCGTCCCGGCGCGCTGGTGTTCAACCGCACGGTGGCGCTGCGGGATTCCTGGGCGAAGCTCAGGAACAAGTAGCGCGCGACCAAACACCCGCACCCTCTAGCCCGGCCGCGGGCTACCGATCGATCGGCAACCCGCTCGGCACGCTGGCCGGCACCACTCTCGACAGGTCCCGTGCCGATGGGTCAGTCAGCGCCTTCAGGAACTCGGTCACGTCGTCGATGGTCTGGTCGTCGAACACCACCCCGTCGAGCAGCGGATCGCGGGTGGCCAGGATCTCGTCGAAATTGCGGAGCAGGGTGCCGCCGAACTCGGTCCCGAGCGTGGTCGCGTCGAAGTTTCTGAGTCTGACGTCCGACTCGCTGTAGTGGGCCACGAAATCCCTCAGGCTCATGAAGGCCCCGTCGTGCCCGTACGGCGCAGTCAGCTCCACGTTCCGGAGCGGCGTGGTCCGGAAGGCGTACCTGTCCCCCGGACGGCCGGTCTCGTGCGCGCGGCCGAAGTCATCCTTGCCGTCCGGGCCGTCACCCCGCCCGGGGCCGAACTGGGCAACCGCCACGTTGTGGAACTGGTTGTCGGTGAACGCCGGGCCGTTGTGGCAGACCGAACAGCGCGCGCTCATGAAGTCCTTGGCACCCCGGAGCTGGGCCTCGGTCATCGCGTTGTCGTCGCCGGCGAGAAAGCGGTCCCACGGGGAATCGTTGAACGAGAGCCGGTCGATGAAGAAGCCGGCCATCGCGTTGCCGGCATGGGCAAAGTTCATTTGCGCAAACCGCTGTCCGGGATAGGCCGCCTCGAACATCCGGCGGTACTCCCGGATCCGGCCGAGCCGGCCCATCAGCCCCCTCCAGATCTGCTGCGCCTGCTTGTCGCTGAGCGCCGCCAGCTCGTTGCCGCCGGCGCCGCGCATCTCTTCGTGGGAGAGGACGGGGAACATCGGCTGAGCGGACACCGGCCCGAACTCGAAGACACGGGTCATGGCCGGAGTGAGCCGCTGCCCCGCCGGGGTCACGAAGCCCCCCTGGGCGTTCTCCGCCACCCGGCCGTCCCAGAACAGCTCCTTCAGCGCGAACAGGTTGAAGGCAGACGGTGCGTTTCGCGGGATGACGGCGGTGTTGCCGGGGTGGGTGCGCGCCGGCCCGATGCCCACCCCGCCGGCCCCGATCGAGAACCGTAGCCCGTCGCCCGTGCCGAAGCCGGGGAGGTGGCAGGTCATGCAGGCGATGTCCTTGTTGCCGGACAGAACCTTGTCGAAGGCGAGCGCCTGGCCCAGCCGGGAGAGCTCCGGCCGGACCGCCGCCGGCCGCTCCAGCGGGCCGATGCCGCGCCCGGCTGCAAGAGTTCGCACCTCGGCCGCGAGGCCCGCGGTCGGGGAGTCCGAAAACGAAGGTCCTGCCGGCGCGGCGGAGTCGTTCTCGCCGCAGGCGCCCAGCAATGCGGCGGACGCGGTCAAAGCGACCAGCAGATTCCTGCGCATTCGAGCCTCGATTTTCGATAGTGAAGGGGACTCGTGGCCGGATTACCCGCGCGAGTGCCTGAATAGTATATCGTAAAATCGGAGCCGATCCCGACAAGTGCGGCCGGGGTGAGCACTACCCCGGCGCCCCGGGTCGGCGGTATCGTGCGTCTCCCCCGCAAGCCACGGACTGAAGGGCATGAAGCGCAATCGCTGGCACGCCCTGGAGCCGCTGCTCGACCTGGCGCTCGAGATGGATGCCGAGGCCCGGACCCGCTGGCTGGACGACCTCTCGTCCAGCTCCCCCGACCTCGCCGCCGAGCTCGCATCGCTCCTGGGGGAAGAGGCGCGGGCCGATCGGTCCGGCTTTCTGGGGGTGGCCCCAAGACTCCAGTACGCCGCCGCGAGCCTGGCAGGGCTCGAGCTGGGTGCCTACCGTCTCGTGCGCCCGCTCGGTCAGGGCGGCATGGGCACGGTCTGGCTGGCGAGCCGGGCCGACGGCCGGTTCGAGGGCCAAGCCGCCGTGAAGATCCTCAACCTCGCGCTCCTCAGTGCGGCCGGGCAGGAACGGTTCCGTCGCGAGGGATCCGTGCTGGCGCGCCTGGCGCACCCCGGCATCGCGCGGCTGCTGGACGCGGGCGTCGCCGCGGCCGGCCAGCCGTACCTCGTGCTCGAATACGTGGATGGCAGTCCGATCGACACGTTCGCGCGGGAGCGCGGCCTCAGCCCGGGCGATCGGGTGCGCCTGTTTCTGCGGGTGCTTGCCGCGGTGGGGCATGCGCACGCTCATCTGATCGTGCACCGGGACCTGAAGCCGTCCAACATCCTCGTCACCGCGGATGGCACGGTCAAGCTGCTCGACTTCGGCATCGCGAAGCTGCTCGACGACGACAGCGGCGGTGACCGCTCCGCCCTCACTCTCGATGGCGGCCAGAGCTTCACACTCCGGTACGCGGCGCCGGAACAGGTCCGGGGCGAGCCACACACCACCGCCACAGACGTCTACGCGCTTGGCGTCCTGCTGTATCTGATGCTGTCGGGGCGGCACCCGACGGCCGAGGGCTGTGCCACCGTGGCGGAGATGAGCCGCGGGCTGTTCGAGACCGAGCCGCCGGGACTGCGGCTGGGCGATCTCGACATCATCCTGGCCAAGGCACTGCGAAAGCCGCCGTCCGAGCGCTACCAGTCGGTCGCCGCGCTGGGAGATGACCTCGAACGCTACCTCCGGCAGGAGCCGGTGAGTGCCCGAGCGCCGTCGCTGGGATATCGGCTGCGGAAGTTCGTGCGGCGAAACCGCACGGCGCTCGCCCTGGGGAGTGTCGTCGCGCTCGGCCTCGTCGGCGCCACCACGTTCTCGCTTCGGCAGATGCGCGACGCGCAACTGCAACGGGACGAAGCGCGCATTCAGCGCGACCGGGCCGTCTACGAAGGCCGCCGGGCTGCCGCCTCGAGCGAGTTCATGGAGGTGCTGCTGCAGAGCGTCGCGCCCACCGACAAAGCCTACACGATGCAGGAGCTGATCGATCGGGCGCGGCAGCAACTGGAGACTCGCTACCGCGGCGATCCCCGCTTCATGGCTCGAATGATGGTCGAGCTGTCGGATCACTACTTCCCGCTGCACGACCGCCGTCAGGAGCTGCCGCTGCTGGCGCGCGCCGAGCAGCTCGCGGTGAGCGCGAACGACGGAGCGACGGCGGCCTATGCCCGCTGCCGGTTGGCCAAGAGCGCCGCGGACGACGGGCACGCCGGTGAGGCCGAGCGGAGCCTGGAGCGGGGAGAGCGTTACCTGGCGGGCACGCGGACGCCGGCACGGGAGGGCCGGGTGCAATGTCTGCGGGCGCGTTCGGCGCTGTACCGGTCCCGCGGCCGGACGGCTGCCGCGCTCGCCAGCGCGCGCGAGGCGGTCGCGCTCGACCTCGCGGAGGGGGATTCCACCTCGACGCTCCACCTGTCCGCGCTCAACGAGGTGGCGCGCGCACTCCACGACGCCGGCCGGGTACGCGCGTCGCTCGACCTGACTCGCGAGATCATCGGATTGCTGAATCGCACCAACCGGGGCGGCACGATCACGCTGCTGGTGGAGCAGTACAACGAGGCCGCGCTCCTTGCCCGGCTGGGCGAGGACCGCGAGGCAGACACGGTGCTGAGGCGAACGATCGACCTCTCCGGCGGCCTCAACTCCGAGAAGCAGCTGCCGATCTACATGACCCTGCTCGCCGGCAACCTGGCCGCGGCCCTGGATCACCCGGATTCGGCCGTGGCGACATTCCGGCGTGCGCTGGCGGAGGCCGGCAACGATGCCGATACCGTTTACCAGGTGCGGGCGCTGAGCGCGCTGGGCCTCGCGTTGATCGATCAGGGTCGCCCGGGCGACGCGGAGCGGTATGTCGGGCGGCTGGTGCGTATCGCGCATGCCGGCCTCCGCTGGCAGGCCGACGAAGCGGCCGCCCGGCTCCGGTACGCACGGGGAGACACCGCGATCGCCCGGCGGCAATATCTGGAGTTCCTCGCCTCCCGCGGCTTTCCCCACCGCGGGCTCAGCACGCCCTACTTCCCGGCTCGGGTGCTCGAGGCGGCCATGATGGCGTTGCGGGGCGGGGACGCGCCCGCGGCGGACTCGCTGGCCGCGATCGCCCTGCAGCTCGCACGCGATGAGGGACACGACGAGGCTCGAAGCGGGATGGTGGGACGCGGACTGCTGATCCGGGCGCGAGCCCGCCGCGCCCTGGGCGATCTGCCCGCCGCCCGCGACGCGGCGAGCCGAAGCGTGGCCCCGCTCGCGAACGCCTACGGCCTGGACCATCCCCTGGCGCGGGACGCACGCGCCCTGTCAGACAGCCTCAATCCTCGTGCAGCGCCCGGTGCAGCAGCAGCCGCGCCTTTCGCCAGTCCCGCTGCACGCTCCGCTCGGAAAGACCCCGCAGCTCCGCGATCTCGCCGAAGGTGAAGCCTCCGAAGAAGTGCAGATCCACCAGCTCCGCCAGCCGCGGGTCGAGCGCCGCGAGCTCGCCGAGGGCACGGTCGAGTGCCTGAAGCTCCTCGTTCTCCCGCTCCCCGGCGCCCACGACGGCGTCCTCCGCGAGCGTGATTTCGAATCCGCGATCGTGCTTCCTCGCGCGCCGTCGGCGCGAGTAGTCGATGACCAGGCCCCGCATGGCCCGCGAGGCGTACGCGAAGAATCGCGCCCGGTCCGGAAACGCGACGTCGGTGAGGCCCGACATGCTGAGGTAGCACTCGTGCACCAGCGTCGTGGCGCCGACGGTCAGCTCCGCTCCCCCCCGTCGGAGATGCCGCTCGGCCAGCCGGCGCAGCTCCTCGTACAGCAGGGCGAAAAGCTGATCGGCCGCCCGCGGGTCGGCGAGGTCCGCGCGCTGGAACAGTGCCGGAAGCTCGGGACCGGCGCCGGCGTCGGCGGACGACATCAGCGCCACCGGAACAGGCGCAGGGCGAGCAGGAAGCTGCCGACGAGCCAGATGGCGATCACCGCCAGCTCGGGCAGAAGCTCTCCGGGCCCGGCGCCACGGAGCATCGTCGCCCGGAGCGCATCGATGACGGCCGTAAGGGGCAGCGCCCGGATGAACGGCTGCACCGCGTCCGGGAAGCGGGCGGACGAGAAAAAGACGCCGGAGAGGATCCACATCGGGAGCATCACCACGTTCATGAGCCCCGACACACCTTCTACCGTGCGCGGCCGCGCGGCGATGAGCAGCCCCAGCGACGCGAAGGCGAGCGCGGACACCAGGCAGATCGCGCCGAGTAGGAGCAGCGAGCCGCGCACCGGCACCCCGAAGGCCAGCACCGCGAAGCCGAGGAGCAGCAGCACCTCGAGAATGAGGAACGTGAGGCGGGAGAGCACGAACGACGCGAGGTACTGGCCCCGCGACATCGGCGTCGCCACCAGCCGCTTGAGCAGATGCTTTCGCCGGGCGTCCACGACGGCGAACCCGATCCCCCAGATCCCGCTCCCCATCAGGTTCATGCCCAGGAGACCCGGCACCACGAAATCCACGTAGCGCGCGCCGGGCTCCCGCACACGACGCTCGGTGATGGCCACGGGATCGGTCCGCCCGGCCGCGCGCTGCACCGCCGCGTCCACCAGCAGACGGGCGGTCCGCGCGTCCGGCCGCTCGGGGTCGTAGCGGTATTCGACGCCGTCGGCGCCCGGCGCCGCGACCAGCGCCACGTCACCGGTCCGAAGCGCCCGGGCCGCGGCCGAGTCGGAGAGGATGCGCAGCTTGAGGCCGTCAGCGGCGGCAAGGCGCCGGGCGAGCACGCTGTCGCCCGCGCTCCGCGTCACCAGGGCGACGGGTGTCCGCTCCGGCGGCCGGCTCCGGAAGGCGATCCCGAGGCCCGCGGTGAGGAGCACGGGGAAGAGGAAGACCCAGAAGATCGCCTCCGGCTCGCGGTAGAACTCGCGATACCGCACCAGCGTGAGCTGGGCGAGGGGGTGGTCGCGCCAGCTCCGGGGCTCATTCGCCACGGAGCTGCCTGCCCGTGAGCATCACGAACACATCCTCGAGGGTGGCCGAGTGCGTGCGCAGCTCGACGAGCTGCGCGCCCTGTCGCCGGAGCTCGCCCAGGAGCGCGGGCATCGCCTGGTGCAGTTCGGCGACCTCGAGCCGCCAGGTGCCGTCGCGCCGGCTGGGCTGCCCGATCCCGGGCACGGCGGCGAGCGCATCGGCGTCCAGCCGCGCGCCGTCGGCCACGGCGAACTCCAGCACGTGCTCGGCGCCGAGCGAGGCGATCAGCTCGCGCGGCGTCCCTTCGGCGATCACGCGGCCGTGGTCCACGATCGCGACCCGGTCGCACAGCCGTTCGGCCTCGTCCATGTAGTGGGTCGTGAGCAGGATGGACCGGCCGCCCGCCCGGAACCGTTCGATGAGCTCCCAGAGCTGGCGCCGGGACTGCGGGTCGAGGCCGGTGGTCGGCTCGTCCAGGAAGAGGAGCTCGGGGTCCCCCACCAGGGCGCAGGCGAGGGCGAGCCGCTGGCGTTGTCCGCCGGAGAGCTGCCCGACGCGCGCCCGGGCCTTTTCGCCGAGCTGGACCAGGTCGATCACGCGGGCGGCGTCGGAGCCGCGAGAGTAGAAGGAGCGGAACAAGCGGATGGTCTCGCCGACCGTGAGCTTCTCCGAGAACTGCGTCTCCTGCAGGGAGATGCCCAGCAGCTCGCGCAGCTCGCGGTCGTGCCTTCCCCAGTGGCGCCCGAGGACCTCCACCTCGCCGCTGTCCGGCGCGGTAAGGCCTTCGCAGATCTCGATGGTCGTGGTCTTGCCGGCGCCGTTCGGGCCGAGCAGGCCGAAACATTCGCCCGGGCGGACGTCGAGGTCGAGTCCGTCCACCGCGACGACGTCGCCATAGGATTTGCGGAGCCGGCGGAGGACGAGCGGAGCTGCAGCACGCATGGGGGAAGTGTAATGGGCGACGCAGGCGCGGATGAAGCTCAGACCGCTGCCGCCGGCCCCGTGCTCACCGTCCCCAGCGGAGCCACACCTCGCGCACGGTCTCCCGCACCCGCTGCCACTCCTCGGGCTGGGTCAGCAGCAGGTAGCCCGCGAGCATGCCGGCCATGTATACGGTGGTCTGGACCAGAGGCGACGGGTCGGACGTGACGGCGATATGCAGCATGCCCTGCTACCTCGAGTAGGCGGTGGTCTGAAACATCTGGGCGTCGAGCGCCCGGCGGATGCGGTCGCGCGTGTCGCTCAGGTGCGCGCGGGTGTAGGCGTCCAGGTCCAGGCCGGGCGCGGCCAGGGCACGATCGATGTCGGCGCCGAGCCCGGCGAGGGTGACGCGGGCGAGCGCGCCGGCGTCTTCCGGGGTCCCGGGCGCGGGGCTGACGGCCATCTGCACCAGCGCGTCGAGATAGAGCCGCTGCACGTCGCGCCGAACCGACGTGATGTTCCGGGGCCGGACGACATTCGCGCGCGTGCCCGCCCCGATCTCCGCCCAGATCGCGCCCGTGAGCGAAGCGAACAGCTCCGGCAGCCCCACCGTGGGCTCCCCCGGCTCGGCCCGGAGCTCCGCGTCGCGCATGCGGGCGAGCACGGCGGGATCGAGGAGCTGGCCCAGCAGCGAGCCCTGCTGCGTCGTGGCCCATTCGAGCAGCGGAAAGTCGAGCCGCCCGCTCGCGCCGGGCGACGTGCCCCAGTGCATCCAGCGGTCCGCCGCGAGCCGGCTGAGCAGCGCCGGCCGGAAGCGCCAGGCGCGCTCGCCGAACCCGGCCTCCGCGATGAAGGCGAGCGCGGCGCGCTGCCGGGCGGCCGGGACGGTGACCAGCGCCGGCCGGCCGCCGGGATCGCCGCGGTGGTCCCGCGCGGTCGTCGCGCCACCGAGGTACTTGGTGGTGACCAGCAGACTGTACCAGCGGTCGTTGAGCAGGTCGGTGAACGCGGCGCGGAGGCGCCCGTAGCTCTGGCCGGGCGCCACGACGCGCGTCTCGAGCGACTCGAAGAGGCCGTCGATCAGCGCCACCCGGTCGCGGGCCCAGGCCAGCGGATCGTCCGACTGGTCGTAGCGGCTGACGGTCGGGTCGAGGCCCAAGGCCCCGAAGCCCGCGTCCTCGTCGGTCCCGTAGAGGTGCGCCGGGTCCGCCGCCTGCGATGCGATGGCCCGGAGTCCGTTGAGCTCGACGTCGGGTGCCCACACGCGTGGCGTCGCTCCGGCGCCCTTGGCGGCGGAGCTGGGGGACGGGCTGGTCACGACGTCGGCGTAGCCGTACGCGATCGCCCAGCGATCATAGCTTCCGATGGTCGGCGCATAGTAGTCGCCCTGCCGTCGCGGGTCGAGGGCCAGGGCCGGCGGGTTGTAGTCCATCACCGACACGCCCAGGCCGTGGGACGCCGTCCAGCCTCGGCTGGCAAGCTGGTCGGCGCTGGCGCCGGCGGAGCCGCGGAAATTGTGCCGCAGCCCCAGAGTATGCCCGACCTCGTGCATGACGAGGGCCTTGAGGGCCTGACCGACGTAGGCGCGGCCGGGCTCGCCGCCGGCGGGGATCTCGCCCCGTGCCGCCATCACGGCGCTCACCAGCGTCCCGCTCCGGCTCAACCCCTCGCCGTAGCGGCAGAGCCGGCTCTCGTCCCCGGCGGTGGTGGCGAGGGAGTCTTCGTCGATCACGGCGCGGACGGCGGCAACCGGCGTGAGGTATTGCCCCGACTGTCCACGCCACCGCTGGATCCACGCGGCGGAGATGAGAATGTCGGCGTTGAGGATCTCGCCGGTCCGGGGATCGACGTTGGTCGGGCCGATGGCGTAGGCGGCTCCGTTGCTCGCCGTCCAGCGCACCGTGGAGTAGCGGGCGTCGGCGGCGCTCCAGGCGCTGTCGTCAGGAGCGTCGAGGACCCGGATGGCGTCGCGGTACCCGGCCTCCTCGAAGGCGCGGTTCCATTCGAGGATGCCGGCGCGCACGTAGGGGCGCCACTCGACCGGCACGGTGCGGTCGATGTAGTAGGTGATCGGCCGGACCGGCTCGCTCAGCGGCGCGCCCGGCGTCCGCTTCTCGAGCCGCCAGCGGTTCACGTAGCGGACGAAGAAGCTCTCCGCGGTGTCGCGCGAGAAGTCCTTGGTGGCGGAGATGAAGTACCCCACCCGGTCATCGGCCAGCCGCGGCCGCATCGGCGTGGCCGGCAGGTCGAGCAGCGAATAGTGGATGCCGATCGGGAGCGATCGATAGTCGGGCACCGTCTGGAGGCCGAGATCGCGCGGACTCTCGAACGTGAGCCGGACCTCCGCCTCCAGGTTGCCGGCGAAGAGGTGTACCGACTGCAGGCTCGAGCGCTTCTCGTCCAGCGTGATGGTGCCCGGCAGCTTTCGCCGCGCGAGCGCGGTCTGGAACACGGTGCCGACGTCGCCCCAGTCCGAGAGGAGGAAGGGTGTGAGGTCGATCAGGCAGGTGCCGGTCTCGCGTGACGGGGCGATGGGGAACGACTGCGCCACGGAGTGTCCGAACGAGTAGGCGACCGTGCGCGCCATCGGCGTCCCGGGCACCGCGGACACGCGCGGGTTCACCACCCAGAGCTCGATGCGGTCGCCCTCGCGGTGGAAGCGGACGAGGTCCGAGCGCAGGGAGCTGCCACCGTCGAGGCCGAGCTCGCCGATGCCCTGGGCGATCTGGGTAACGAGGAGGTAGTCCCGGTCGAGCTGGCGGGGGGTGAGCGAGAGATACACGCTGTCGTGCTCGACGAAGGTGGTGAAGAGCCCGGTGCCGCGGAGCCGCTGGGCGGCCGCGGAGTTGGCGCCGGCAACGGCCGCGGCCAGCAGCAGACAGGCTGGGCGGGCGAGCTTCACGTGGAACTCCGCGGGACGGGTGGTGCGCCGGGGGGAGCGGCCGCCGTCACGCGAGGCAAGTTGAGGGCCGCGGGAACGAGCGAGGGAAAGTGATGCGGCCACGGGGCTTCGTGCGCCAGGCGCGTGTCAAAAGGCCAAGGCGCGGGGCAAAAAGCCCGAGGCGAGAGGCCAATTCGGCCGGCGATGGTCATCCTTGACCTAACCCGGCGCCCCCTCTAAGTTTGTCGGTCTGCCCCCGAACGGGGGCCATTCGGGATCTCAAGCTCCAGGGTTATGCCGACCATCAATCAGCTCATCCGGCAAGGCCGGAAAGACGTGGTTGCCAAGGACAAGGCGCCGGCGCTCAAGATGAATCCGCAGAAGCGCGGCGTCTGCACGCGGGTGTACACCACCACGCCGAAGAAGCCCAATTCGGCGCTCCGGAAAGTGGCCCGTGTGCGGCTCACCAACGGCTTCGAGGTCACGGCCTACATCCCGGGCGAGGGACACAATCTGCAGGAGCACTCGATCGTGCTCATCCGGGGCGGCCGCGTAAAGGACCTGCCGGGCGTCCGCTATCACATCGTGCGGGGCACGCTCGACTCGGCCGGGGTCAACGACCGCCGGAAGAGCCGGTCCAAGTACGGCGCCAAGCGGCCGAAGGCCGCCGGCGGCGCCGCGGCGCCCGCCGCCAAGGGAGGTAAGAAGTGAGCCGGCGCAACAAGGCGGTCAAGCGGCCGGTGCCGCCCGATCCGCGGTACGACAGCCAGACCGTGTCCAAGTTCGTCAACAACCTCATGTTCGAGGGGAAGAAGAGCCTTTCCGAGGGCATCTTCTACTCCGCCATGGACCTGATCGAGGAGCGCACGGGCCAGCCCGGCGTCTCGGTCTTCAAGCAGGCGGTCAACAACGCCAAGCCCACGCTCGAGGTGAAGAGCCGCCGGGTGGGCGGCGCCTCGCTCCAGGTGCCGGTCGAGGTGCGGCCCGAGCGCCGGACGGCGCTCGCCATGCGCTGGCTCATCAGCTTCTCCCGCGCCCGGACCGAGAAGACCATGGCCGAGCGCCTGGCAGCCGAGCTGATCCTGGCCAGCAAGGGCGAGGGGAACACGATCAAGAAGAAGGAAGACACCCACCGGATGGCCGAGGCCAATCGGGCGTTTGCGCACTATCGCTGGTAAGCGCGAACGCGGGGCGTCGCCGCCGGACCAGGAACGGCAGTGCCGGGAGAACTTCCCGGCACTTTTTTTGGGTTCGGTAACCTGCTCACCAGCTCCGGATGGGGAGCCTACTCACCTTCGTGGGGCAGATGACCCGGGAATGGTCCGCCGACCGCTGACTCCTGCTCGACGGCCGCGAGACGGGCGCGAAGCGTCAGGGCGCGAGCCCGCTGCACCCGGGCATACCCGCCGACCACCACCAGGACAATCGTGAGCGCGCCCGCAGCCAGCCAGCCATAATCGAGCGGTCGGTGGATCGCATGGTGCATCAACAGCAGTCCCGCGAGCCCCGCCGCAACCATCCACCCCATCGGCGACCAGCTCAGCGTGCAGTTCCGTTCTCTCCGGATGGGCACCCGGATCTTCAACTCCGGCGAACGCTGCACCGTCGAACGAGCCGCAGGCTGCCGAGAGCGCGTCGGCCCGGGCAGCGGTCCGTCGCCGGGCCCGAAGCCGATCGAGCGCACGGCTGCGGGCAATCAGCATGATCCAGGCGGCACCGGGAGCGCGCCACGCATCGTAGTGCATCGCCGTTCGCCAGATCTGCCAGAACGTCTCCTCGACGACATCCTCGGCCTCGTCCGGATCTCCGAGCATCCAGTGGGCAAGTGCATGTACCCGTTGCCCCCACGCGTCGTAGAGCGCGGCCAGTGCCGCTTCGTCGCCATGGGCGAGGCGGCGGAGGAGGGCGTGGTCGTGGCCTCCCGACGGGTTGTCTTTCATGCTGTACGAGCCCGTGCCTCGAATGGATCGGCGCGGGCTGATGCGAGCTGGACGACAGCGGCCTCAGCGCTCCCCCGACGCCCGCGTGGCGCGCGAGCCGAGCCTGCCGATCGACGCGCCGAGCCGGTCCCGGGCTCCACGGACGAGGCGGGCCGTCTCAGGCCGGCCGGCGCGGTCCAACGTGTCGATCAACGTCGTGAGCGCCGCCTCCAGCTCGGCCGTCAGGACGTGCTCTCCCAGCGCCGAGAGACTCCGCCGGATGAGATCCCCGGCGCGCTCCTGCTGGCCGGGGGGGAGGCCGCCGAAGATGAGCGCGAGGGTGCGGATGAGTTCCGCCGCCGTTTGCGGCTGCATCGACTCGGACGCCACCACGGCCAGGGTCTCGAGGGCGTCCAGCACCTGTTTGTAGAGATCGTCAGGATAGACCACGGGCACGCTGCCCGGTGCATCGACCCCTGGGGCTCGGCCGGCGTCGCCGGCGGACCACCGCGCCAGCAGGTCCCGCAGCGCGCGAATGACCAGCAGCCCGGGCGCGGGGTCCGATTTGGCGGTCGAGACCGAGGTCCAGGCGATGATCGCAAGCTGGTCGATCCCGTAGGCCGGGTCGGTGTCGAGATCGCGCTGCAGCTCGATCCGGATCGCCTCGCGCACGGCGAGCGCGAGCGACGCCGCATCGTCCGGATCGTTCGCCCGCACCTCGGCCAACACGTCCTCGAAGGCGACGAACGTGCCGATCGGCGCGAGCAGTACGACCTCGGCCTCGCCCCGCGCCCGCCGTGCCGCCCCGTCGAGCGCGTCGAGGCGCATTTTGGTCACGTAGCCGTGGGTCCACGCGCGGACCGGCGTCGCGGCCGCGCTGAGCCGCGGCGCCCGCCGGGTGGCGGGGAGCCGAACCTGCTGTCGCTCGCGCGCGAGCAGGATGTGATCGTGGATCGCCTCGATCACCACTGCGGGGCGCATCTGATTGATGGTGGTATAGAGCAGGAGGATCATCAGCGTGAGGGCAACGACCGTCAGCAGCAGGGCCACCGATGCGCCGAACACCGGGTTGAACGGCGGATTCACCGTCGCCAGGACGACCAGCGTGTAGACGCCCAGGCCGACGAAGAACCCGAAGTACGATCGGTTGCTCCGGCGACGCAGGAACTGGTCGAACACCTGCGGCGTCAGCGCGGCCGCCGCCTGCTGGACGGCCAGGAGCAACAGCGAGAACGTGATCGAGGTGACGGTGATGAGACCGCCGGCGATGGTGGCGAGCAGGCTGCTGGTCGCCTGAGGATTGCGGAAGAAGCGCTGCCGGAGGAAGGCGTGGAGCGGCTCGGTGGCGTGGAGCTCGAACTGATCGAAAAACGAGGTGCCTCCGGCCAGCAGCAGGAACCCGGCGATGATCAGGACCGGCAGCGTGAGAAATTCGGCAAACGCGTGCACGATCGCCGCGCCGAGCCTGCCGCGCTGGGGCTTACTCCCATGAGGCGCTATCGGTCCACCGCGGCGCAACACTCAGGGCGTCGGGAAATTATTGGTCACGCCTCCGGCCCGCACCGTGCGCGCGACGCGTTCGGCGAAGATTCGTGCTCCCACTTTCACCATCGTCGCCGGGTCGCCCTTGAGCTCGGTGGAATCGTCCAGCACGATGGCTCCGGTCGGCACGTGCACCAGTTGCGCGCTGAGCAGCCAGATCAGGTTGCTGGTCTTGCTGACCTTCGCCATGACCACCCAGCGGGCACCGACCGCCTCGGCTGCGAGCCGCGCACACGCGACGATGGCACCACAGGGCTCCCCGCCGGCGACGGCGAGCGCCGAATCCGAGCGCGCGGCGGCGTGCACCGCGGCGCTGTCCGCGAGTTGCCCCGGCAGCAGCCTGGCCAGGGTGGTGTGGAGGACGCGAGTAGCCAGGTCCGCCTTCTCGGCATCGCTCGCCTCCCGCAGGTTGGCCTGGGCGTTGTACAGCGTCACGTCGAGCGCCGCGACGGCGGCGCCGGCGGGCTCGAGCGGATGACCGCCGGCGCTCTGGGCGCGAGCCACCGGAGCGCCGGCGCCGCCGAACATCAGGCACACCAGGAAAAGCGGAAATCGCACAGCTCACGGCCTCGCGTAAAGGTGAACCCACATTGCCTGAAGCATAACGATCAATGAGTGGCTGCATAGGCGACCGGCGCGGCTTCCCTTCCGATACATCCGGCCGGCGACTTCCGGCGTAATCCAGACGCCGTCGCCGCCACCGTCCGGCTCGGCGATCTCGGGCCGCCCCCTCGCGGGGGTTGACTCCCGGCTGTAACCGACTAGTTTGCCTCGGCTTGGCGGGATGCGCCCGGGTGCGCGCCGCCTCGAACGACATCGGATCACGTGACGGATCGGCCTGCCTGCCCGCCACCTCTGATCTTCCGACGACAACGCGTGGGGAACCGCTGGAACCCCTCATCCTGGGCCGCACGCCCGGATGTGCGCGGAGCGATACCACCGGAGCGCCGAGAACGGCGCCGCCCGGCTCGGTCGCCCCGCTTTTTCGCTGTAGTGACCGAGACCAGGAACCGGAACCGCAATGGCCCGCCAAACACCGCTCGACCGTATTCGCAATATCGGCATCATGGCCCACATCGATGCCGGGAAGACGACTACGACCGAGCGCATCCTCTACTACACCGGCAAGAACTACAAGATCGGTGAGGTGCACGAGGGCGCGGCCACCATGGACTGGATGGAGCAGGAGCAGGAGCGCGGGATCACCATCACGTCCGCCGCCACCACCTGCTTCTGGGTCCGGAACGGCACCCAGTACCGCATCAACATCATCGATACGCCGGGCCACGTGGACTTCACCGTCGAGGTGGAGCGCTCGCTCCGCGTGCTCGACGGCGCCGTCACCCTGCTCGACTCGGTGGCCGGTGTCGAGCCGCAGACCGAGACCGTCTGGCGCCAGGCCGATCGCTACGGCGTCCCCCGCATCATCTTCGCCAACAAGATGGACCGGGTCGGGGCGGACTTCGACCGCTGTCTCGCCATGATCCGCGACCGGCTCACCAAGAACGCGCACCCGCTCCAGCTCCCCGTGGGCTCGGGCGAGCTCTTCACGGGCCACATCGACGTGCTCCGCCGGGTCGAGGTCGTCTTCGACGAGGAGACCCTGGGCAAGACGTTCACGGAGATGCCGGTCCCCGAGGCGTACCGGGAGCGGATGGAGGAGGCGCGCCACGAGCTCATCGAGGCGGCGGTGGAGCACGACGAGGAGCTGCTCGAGAAGTACCTGGGCGGGGCGGAGCTCTCGTACGACGAGATTCAGCGGGCCGTCCGGAAGGCCACGACCGCGGGCGCCTTCGTCCCGGTGCTCTGCGGCGCCTCCTTCAAGAACAAGGGCGTGCAGGCGCTGCTCGACGCGGTGATCGACTACCTGCCGAGCCCGATGGACATTCCGCCGATCCAGGGCCATCTCCCGCTGCACGACGAGACCCACATCGAGCGCTGCGCCTCCGATACCGAGCCGTTCTCGGCGCTGGCCTTCAAGGTGGCCACCGACCCGTACGTCGGCCGGCTCACGTTCTTCCGGGTGTACTCGGGCTCGCTCAAGAGCGGCAGCTACGTCTACAACAGCACCAAGGACAAGCGGGAGCGGATCGGCCGGCTGCTCCAGATGCACGCCAACAAGCGGGACGAGATCGAAGAAGTGCAGGCCGGCGACATCGCCGCGGCCATCGGCCTCAAGGAAACCCGCACGGGGGACACGCTGGCCGACGAGGACAAGCCGATCATCCTCGAGGCCATGAAGTTCCCCAATCCGGTCATCGACGTCGCCATCGAGCCCAAGACCAAGGCCGACCAGGACAAGCTGGCCACGGCGCTGCAGAAGCTCCAGGAGGAGGACCCGACTTTCCGGGTGCGCTCCGACGCGGAGACCGGGCAGACCATCATCGCCGGCATGGGCGAGCTGCACCTCGAAATTCTCGTGGACCGGATGAAGCGCGAGTTCAAGGTCGAGGCCAACGTCGGCAAGCCGCAGGTGGCGTTTCGCGAGACCATTCGCAAGAAGGTCAAGGACGTCGAAGGGAAGTTCATCCGGCAGAGCGGCGGCAAGGGGCAGTACGGCCACGTCGTCATCGACGTGGAGCCGACCGAGCCGGGCGGAGGCTTCGTCTTCGAAGACAAGATCGTGGGCGGCGTGATCCCGCGGGAGTTCATCAAGCCGGTCGAGGCGGGCATCCGCGAGGCGCTCGAGAACGGGGTGCTCGCGGGGTACCCGATGGTGGACGTGAAGGCCACGCTCACCTTCGGCAGCTACCACGACGTGGACAGCTCGGAGATGGCGTTCAAGATCGCCGGCTCGATGGCCATCAAGGAGGCCGCCCGGGCGGCGGGGGCCGTGCTGCTCGAGCCGGTCATGGAGGTCGAGGTGGTGACTCCCTCCGACTTCCTGGGCGACGTCATCGGCGACCTCTCCAGCCGCCGCGGCAAGATCGGCGGCATGACCCAGCGCGGCGACGCGCAGGTCGTGGCGGCCGATGTGCCGCTCGCGGAAATGTTCGGCTACTCGACGCAGCTCCGCAGCATGACCCAGGGCCGCGCGGTGTACTCGATGCAGTTCGATCACTACGAGGAAGTGCCGAAGAACATCGCGGAGCAGATCATCAGCAAGGCGCAGAAGTAGTCGCGACTCGCGACTCGACAAGGCACTCCACACGGACACCAGGACAGGGCGACATGGCGAAGGCCAAATTCGAGCGAACGAAGCCGCACGTGAACGTCGGGACGATCGGGCACGTGGACCACGGGAAGACGACGCTGACGGCGGCGCTGACGAAGGTGTCGGCCGACCAGGGGTGGGGGACGAAGTACGTG
>DATAHW010000151.1:0-5098 GCA_036262935.1 Gemmatimonadales bacterium
CCTCCCGATGGAGTGTCGGTGACGTCCGCATGACTGCTGAGACTCGCGAGTGGGCGGGCCATGCGCATCGGGCGTGCCAGCGCTTGCAGCGATGTTCAGTCAAGCCCTGCGGCCTCGTGCCGAGACCGCGCGCGGTGACGCCGTCCGTTCCGCGAGACGCTGCCGCGGCTGCGTTGTCCGCGAACGGTGGCAGTCGTGCACCGTCACGTCTGGCGCCGTTTGACAGGTGACGGATCCGGCCTGATACTCTGCGAGTGAAGCTGGAAGACGGGCCGGCGACCGCCGGCCCGGTTCCGGCTCCTACTTCGCGGCCAGGAGAGATCGACATGCCGAAGTTTCTCTGGCAGGTTTCCTACACGATCCAGGGTGTTCAGGGACTGCAGAAAGACGGTGGCTCGGCTCGTCGCGCGGCAGTTCAGCGGGTCAGCGAGCAATTCGGTGGCAAGCTCGAGGCGTTCTACTTCGCACTCGGCGAATCGGACGCATACATCATCGCAGACCTGCCGGACGTCAACACTGCCGCGGCCATCAGCGTGGCCGTGAGCGCGGCCGGGGGCGCGCACCTGCGAACCGTTATGCTCCTGACGCCTGAAGACATGGATGGCGCCGTCAGGAAGGGCGTGGATTATCGGCCGCCCGGTGCGGGTGGGCGGTAGGCCTCGAGGGTTGCATGACCGCGAAGTTCGGCCTTGGAAACTGCGTGCGGGTCCCGGCCGTGAGCTCCGGGGCCGCCGGAATTCCCTCGAACGGTCGAAAGGAACACACAGGTGATCCGAAAGTTGGCCTCCGGTCAGTATCGGCTGTACTCCAAGAAGAAGGACTCGAAGACCGGCAAGCGCCGCAATCTGGGCACGTTCAGAACGCGGGCGGCCGCGGAGAAGCACGAGCGCCAGGTACAGTACTTCAAGCGGCGCGGCTGAATGAACGCGCGCGCTGCGCTCTCGCGACGGCCCTCGGTCCGGCCGTGACCCAGCCACGTGGCTCGCCAGAGATCCGCGTCGGCGGAGTGGCCCTGATCGTCGCAGCCGTTGCGTTCCTTGGCGTCTTCGCCTTTCTCGCGGCGCGGTTCGACTACCCGGCCATCCTCGATGGCAGCGCGGAGGAGGTGCTGCCACGGCTGCTCGCCACGGGCGCCACCGGCCGCGCCGTCTGGACGGTGTACGGCTTCCTCCCGATGCTCTGGATTCCCGCAGGCGTCGCCGCGTTCCACGCGCTCCGGCGTGTCCGCGAAGGGAGCGCGAGGCTCGGGATGCTGTTCGCCTTCATGGCCGCCCTCAGCATGATGCTGGGCCTGCTGCGGTGGCCCAGCATTCACTGGATGCTCGCGGAGGCGTGGGCCGGCGCCGGCACGTCCGAGCGAACGGCGCTCGCCGCCGTGTTCACCGGGCTCAACAGCTACCTCGGCAATTACATCGGCGAATTTCTGGGCGAGCTCAGCGTCAACCTCTTCTTCCTGCTCTCCGCGCTGGCGATGCTCGAGCGGGGCGCCGGATTTCCCCGCTGGATGGGATATCTCGGCACCGCCGCGGCCGTCGCGGGGCTGATCGGCATGTTCCGGAATGTCAGCGGCGCCGTCGCTCCGGTCGCGTCGCTCAACAACTACCTGCTCCCGCTGTGGATGATCGTGTTCGGGACCGGGCTTCTGCGGTTCGGCACGCGGGCGCGGGCGCATGCGTCGCCCGGCCCGCAGGGTGGATGACCCATGCTCAGGAGGTACACGTGGTTCGCCTCGCGTTCCTCGTACTGGCGCTGATGGCCGCGGCGGCGCCCGCGGCGGCGCAGGCCGTCAACCGCGGCCTGCGTGGGCCGGGCCGATCGCAGCTTTTCGCGATGTGGCCCTCATCCCCGATGCGGTTCGCGCCTGATACGGCGCCGAGGAACATTCAGCCCACGCACTGGAAGCAGGGACTGCTGATCGGCGGCGCCATCGGGAGTGTCGGACTCGGCGTGCTCGGGTATGGGCTGTGCCACGACCTCAGCGAAAGCCGGACGAGCTGCCTTGGCACGGCGCTGGGCACCGCCGCGTTGGGAGCGGTGATCGGAGGAGTCACCGGTGCGCCGATCGGCGGCGCGGTTCGGGTAGAGGGGCCGGCGGACTCGACCACCACGGGCCCGTAGCGAGCGCGCGCGGCATCACTCCGCCGGCGCTCCGCCGCCCAGCGCCCGCGCCGTCTCGACCATGCCGATGAACTCTGCGCGATAGCCCTCCGGGTCCGCGCCCCGCGCCCCGCGGGCCAGCGCGAGCACCTGCTCGTAGCTCGCGCGTCCCTTGTGCTCCGAGTCGCGCAGCAGGAGCGCGAACTCCGCCACCGCCGAAGCGAAGCGCATGTCCTCTGACCCCGCCGCGCCGCCGCGGTCGAGGACCGGCGCCTCCAGCAGCCGGCTGGTCGTGCCGTGCGGGTCCTTGTACCGGAGCCGCAGCGTGAGCAGCTCGGCGCTCCGGCGCGCCGCCGGCCGTACGGTGATCTGCTGGTAGGTGAGGCTATCGCCGTTCGATGCCCGGACGTCGTCGCCCACGAGCGCCACTTCGTAGAGCGCCGTCACCGCATGGCCCGCGCCCAGCTCGCCCGCATCCTTCCGATCATCCGCGAAGTCCTCTCGCGCCAGCAGCCGGTTCTCGTAGCCCAGCAGGCGGTAGGATTGCACCCGCGCGGGGTTGAACTCGACCTGAACCTTCACGTCCCTCGCGACGGTAAAGAGCGTGGCGCCGAACTCCTGTACGAACACCTTCCGCGCCTCGCGGAAGCTGTCGATATAGGCGTAGTGGCCGTTTCCCTTGTCGGCCATCTGCTCCATCTTCGAGTCCTTGAGATTGCCGCTGCCGAACCCGAGCACCGTCAGGAACGTCCCGTCTTCCCGCCGCTGCTCCACCAGCCGCACCATCTCCGCATCCGAGCTCACGCCCACGTTGAAGTCCCCATCGGTGGCCAGGATGACGCGGTTGTTCCCTTCGGCGTCGAAGTGCTCGCGCGCCACGTCGTAGGCCAGCCGGAGCCCGGCGCCGCCCGCCGTGGAGCCGCCCGCCTGGAGCCGGTCGATCGCGTCGAGGATCGTCGCCTTGTCGGCGCCGCTGGTGGCGGGGAGCACGAGGCCGGCGGCCCCGGCATAGACGACGATGGCCACGTGGTCCTCCGGCCGGAGCTCGCGCACCAGCGCCCGGAACGCCTGCTGCACCAGCGGCAGCTTGTCGGGCGACAGCATCGAGCCCGAGACGTCGATCAGGAAGACCAGATTGCTGGGCGGCAGGTCGCGCACCGCGACACGGCGCGCCTGCAGTCCGATCCGGACCAGACGGTGCGCCGGCGCCCAAGGGCACGGGCCGACTTCGGTGTTCACCGCGAACGGGTGGCGGCCGGTCTCGTCGGCGTAGCCATAGGGGAAGTAGTTGACCAACTCCTCGAGCCGGACGGCGTCCTTCGGCGGAAACGCGCCCTCCGAGAGAAAGCGGCGGACGTTGCTGTACGAGGCGGCGTCCACGTCGATGGAGAAGGTGGAGAGTGGATGGGTGACAGCGGCGAGGAAGCGGTTCTCGTCGATCACGGTGTACGACTCGGTGTTGCCGGGCTCCTGCTGCGAGTGCCAGGGCTCGGGATAGGCGGGGGCGGCTTGGGCAAGCACCGGCGCGCGGTTGAGCTCCGCGGTCGAGGTGGCGCCGCTCGCCCAGTCGAGGCTCTTTCGGCTGCCCGTCAGCTCCCGGGTCGCGGCACTGACGGGGCTCAGCGTGAAGTCGACCGCGGCCACGGCACCCGATTGAACGGTCACCGTGCGTTCGACGGATTGATAGCTCGCGAACGTGGCGCGCAGTGTGGCGGGCCCAGCAGGAACTGCCGTCAATCGGTACGATCCGCTCGAGTCAGTGAGCGTCGAGAGCGCCGTCCCGACCACTTGCACCCGCGCGCCGGTGAGCGCGACCCCGCGCCCGTCCCGCACGCGGCCCTTGATCTGGCCCGCAGGCTGCGCGAGCCGCAGCGGCGCGGCAGCCGAACTGGCGAACGCCGCACAAAGAAAGAGGACCAGGCCCGGCAGGCGCCGGGCACGACGGGCGGTTGGCATCGGACTCTCCAGCGGGAAAAGGTGGCGGTAGCGGCGTGGCGCACCCCGCGGTGGGGCGCAGCGGGAGATGCGCGAGGGCGGCGGCGTGCACACAGTGCGACGGAATTTTCATCCGAGCGAAGCGAGGGACCTTGTCCGGACTGGTTCGACCTCCGGCGAGTAGATCCCTCGCTACGCTCGGGATGACAGTGCCGGCCGCCTGACCGCGTGACCGCCTGACCGCCCGACCGCCTGACCGCCCGACCCTTGCCGTCCGCCGCCTGCCCTGTTCAACTACGCCCTTCCCTGTCGGAGGTCGGTCCGTGAGCGACGCGTTCATCACCGCTGCCGTGCGCACTCCCGTCGGCCGCGCGGGTGGGGCGCTGGCAGAGGTCCGGCCCGACGATCTGGCCGCCGCCGCCATCGCCGGCCTGGTCGGGAGCGCGGCGCTGCCGGTGGATCGGATCGAGGACGTGATCCTCGGCTGCGCCAACCAGGCGGGCGAGGACAACCGGAACGTGGCGCGCATGGCGCTCCTGCTGGCCGGACTGCCGGTCGAGATCCCGGGTCAGACGGTGAACCGCCTGTGCGGCTCGGGACTGCAGGCGGTGGTGAGCGCGGCGCAGGCGGTGCGCGCGGGTGAGGGCGACCTGTTCATCGCGGGCGGCGTCGAGAGCATGACGCGGGCGCCGTACGTCATGCTCAAGCCGGGCAAGGCCTGGGACCGGACGCCGCCGTCGGTGGCGGACACCACCGTCGGCTGGCGCTTCGTGAATCCGCGGATGCGTCCCGAGTGGACCATCTCGCTGGGCGAGACGGCGGAGCGCGTCGGCGCGATGTACGACATTGGCCGGGAGGCTCAGGACGCGTTCGCGCTCGAGAGCCAGCGGCGGGCGCAGGTGGCGATGGCGGAGGGGGTGTTCGAGCAGGAGACGGTCGGCGTGGAGCTGCGGCGGGGCGCGGGCGTCGAGCTGGTCATCGCCGACGAGGCGCCGAGGGCCGGCGTCACGCTCGAGCGCCTGGCGCGGCTCGCGCCCGCGTTCGTGCGCGAGGGCACCGTCACGGC
>DATAHW010000152.1:0-8634 GCA_036262935.1 Gemmatimonadales bacterium
AACGCGTCGCCGTGGTAGCTGCGCTCGATCACGCTGATGCGCTTCAGGTCGGCGGAGACGCTGATGCCGGCGTTGGGACGGGCGATCCGGCCGAGCCGGGCTGGCTTGCCGGGGCCGGTCAGCCTGTAGAGCACCGACGACTCGGGCGTGTCCCTCGGCGCGAAGAGCAGCGAGCCGTCCTCGAGCCACATGGCATCGCCACCTTCGGCGGCGTCGGCAGTCCAGAACGTGGCCGTTCCTCCGGAGAGCGGGGCCACTGCGATGCCGATCGAGTCGTAGGTCCCGGCGTTCCAGCCCCCCATGGCGACGCGCTCGCCCTTCGCATCCACGGCCACGCGGTCGAGCTGGCCGAACCAGGCCGGCTTCGGGATCTCCACCGTCTTCCCCGCCCGCTCGATCCGCACCCGGTCCTTGCCGCTCGGGATCCACGCCCAGCCGTCGGGGATCGGCTGCACGTCGGCCGCGAGCGAGTCGGGGATCGTGGTCGTGCGCGTCATCGCGCCGGTGCGCACATCCAGCAGGCCCACGCGCAGCCCCGCGCCCGCCCGGCTCGCGACTTCCAGGGTGACGGAATCCGCCCACCCCGCGCGCTCGGCGCCGCCCGGGATGTTGAGGGCGACTTCGCTCCCGCCGGCGAACGGCAGAAGCGAGTAGCGGCGCTCGTTGACGCCCGCGCCGGTCGGCACGCGGCGGCCAATCAGGAGCCGCGAGCCGTCGGGCGAGATGAGCGACCAGACCGCCGACGAGGTGGTGAACCGCCGCCCGGCGTCGGCGAACCTGCCCTTCAGCGCATCGGCCAGGCCGAGGGTCCAGAGGCTGTAGTCGGGCGCGCCGTCGTCGATGACCAGGGTCGAGCCGTCGGCGGTGACGCTGAAATTGTTGAAGCTGCCGCTGAGCAGCGTGTCCTGACGCTCGGCGAGCTTGCCGGTGGCCGAGTCGAGCCCGATCCGGACGATCGACTCGGTGCCCTGCCCCGAACGGGTGAGCCAGAGGGCGTCACTCGTGATGCGGCCGGGGCAGGTGCACGAGTTGAGCACCCGGTCGGCCACCGCGCCCTTCCGGTCGAGCACCTGCCACAGTCCGCGCGACCCCTGAACCACCAGCGCCACGATCCAGCGCCCGCCGGGCGAGACGCTCAGACCCTGGAGCCCGAGGCCCGGCCCGGCGACCGCGATGCTGTCGCGCACGGTGCCGTCGATCGAGGTGACGCGCACCTGGAAGACGGAGTCGCTCCCGGCCGACTGGGGTCCGACCAGCAGCGAGTCGCCGCCGGCCCAGAACATGGCGGCGCTCGCGCCGAGGTAGCGTGGCGGGCCGCCGAGCGCGCTCAGCAGGTAGTAGCCCCAGCGGCGGTTGAGCGTGCCGACGAAGAGCAGGTTGCGGCGGTCGGGGCTCCACTCGAGACCGTAGCCGGCGGTGGCGCCGTCGAGGATGCGGTGGGTCGCGGTGCCGCCCACGTCCTGCAGCTCGACCGCGTAGCTGCAGCCGTCGGCGCCGCAGTTGTGGGTGACGTAGGCGAGCTGCTTGCCGTCGGCGCTTACCGCCGAGACGAAGACGTTGCCGGTGAAGGTGAGCTGGGTGCGGTCGCGGAGGGCGTACGAGGCGACCGGTGCGGCGGCCGGCGCCGGACGACGGGCGGCTACCACATATGCGCCGCCCGCGACGAGGATCGCCAGCAGCGCGACGGCGAGCGCGATGCCGAGCCGGCGGCGCGGACGGGAGGACGGCACGGCGACGGTGGGCGCGGTCGTGGCGCCGGTCGCGGATGTGGTCACGGTGCGGACGTCGAGCGCGCGGGCGAACTCGCCCGCGCTGGCGAACCGGTCGGCCGGAGTCTTGTCGAGCGCCCTGGCCACGGCGGCGTCCACCGCCTCGGGCACCGAGGGCCGCACGACGCGGAGATGCACCGGGCGCTCGGTCATGAGCTTGGCGATCATCGCCTGGGCGGTCGGGCCGGTGACGGGCGGCTCGCCGGCGAGCATCTCGTAGAGCACGGCGCCGAGGGAGTAGACGTCGCTCCGGGCGTCGAGCATCCGGTCGCCGGTGGCCTGCTCGGGGCTCATGTACTGAGGCGTACCGAGCGAGAGGCCGGTCTCGGTAAGGCGGTTGCCGCCGGCCTCGCTCACGGCCAGCGCGATGCCGAAGTCGGCCAGCATCGCCTCGCCCTCGAGCAGGAGGATGTTCTCGGGCTTGATGTCGCGGTGGACGACGCCGTGGCGGTGGGCGTAGTCGAGCGCGCTCGCGACCTGGCGGGTGATGGTGAGCGCCTCGTCGAGGCCGAGCTGGTGCTCGCGGTCGAGCTTGTCACGGAGCGACTCGCCCCGGACGAACGGCAGCACGTAGTAGAGGAAGCCCTCTTCGGCGCCGGAGTCGATCAGCGTCAGAATGTGCGGATGGTCGAGCCGGGCGGTGATCTTGATCTCGGCCAGGAAGCGCTCGACGCCGAGGACGGCGCCGAGCTCGGGGCGGAGGACCTTGAGGGCGACCTCGCGGTCGTGCTTGAGGTCGGTGGCCAGGAAGACCGTGGCCATGCCGCCGGCGCCGAGCTCGCGCTCGATCCGGTAGCGCTGTTCGAGCGCGGTGGTGAGGCGGCTGAGATCGCTCATGCGGGTGCCGTCTTATGAAAATGGGTGCGGGGAAGTTAGGGGTTGGGAGCGGCGAGGGCCAGCTTCGGTGACAGCATCGGCCTTCCCCGCACTTCCCGGGCGCTCTACTATAAAGGGGCCTTCCCACCTCATCCGACCTGGCCAATGACCGACCTGCGCTCGCAACTCGAAGAGGGTCTGCGCGGCACCTACGCGATCGAGCGCGAGCTCGGGCGCGGGGGGATGGCCACGGTCTTTCTCGCCCAGGACCTGAAGCATGACCGGCCGGTGGCGCTCAAGGTGCTGCACCCGGCGCTGGCCGCCGGGCTCGGCACGGAGCGGTTCCTCCGCGAGATCAAGCTCGCGGCGCGGCTGCAGCATCCGCACATACTGTCGGTGCATGATTCGGGGGTAGTCGCGACGCTCCTGTGGTTCACCATGCCCTACATCGAGGGCGAAAGCCTGCGTGATCGGCTCCGGCGCGAGGGCCAGCTTCCCATCGCCGAGGCGGTGCGGATCACCCGCGAGGCGGCGCTGGCGCTCGACTATGCGCACCGCCACGGGGCGATCCACCGGGACATCAAGCCGGAGAACATCCTGCTGGCCGACGGGCAGGCGCTGGTCGCAGACTTCGGGATCGCACGAGCCCTCGGGGAGAGCGACGAGCGGCTGACCGAGACCGGCCTCACCCTCGGCACGCCGGCCTACATGAGCCCGGAGCAGGCGGCGGGCGACAAGTCGCTGGATGCGCGCACCGACATCTACAGCCTCGGCGTCGTGCTCTACGAGCTGCTGGCGGGGGAGGCGCCGTTCGCCGCGCCGACGGCGCAGGCGATGCTCGCACGCCGGCTGCTGGAGGCGCCCCGGCCGCTGCGCGAGCTGCGGGAGACGGTGCCGGACGGGGTGGCGCAGGCGGTCGCGCGCGCGCTCGCCAGAGCGCCCGCCGACCGGTTCGCTTCGGCGGCCGAGTTCGCGCGGGCGCTGGATGAGGCGGGCGGGCGTGCAACGGCACCCGCGTCGACGTCCGCGCCGACGGTCGCGAGCCCGCGCGCGCCCCAGCTGGTGCCGCCGGCGCGCCGCCGGGTGCCGCTCGCCCTCGCGCTCGGGGTCGGCTTCCTGCTCGGCCTCGGCGTGCTGTTCGGCTGGCTCCGCTCCCACGGCACGGCGGAGCCCACGGGCCCCGGCACCACCCGCCGCCTCGCCGTCCTCCCGTTCGAGAACCTGGGTGACTCCAGCGACGAGTACTTCGCCGGCGGCGTCACCGATGAGGTGCGCGGCAAGCTGGCCGCGCTGCCGGGGCTTCAGGTGACCGCCCGCAGCAGCTCCAACCAGTACAGGAAGACCACCAAAAGCCCGCAGGAGATCGGGCGCGACCTCGGGGTGGATTACCTGCTCACCGGCACGGTGCGGTGGGAGAAGTCGGAGGGCGCCAACCACGTGCGGGTGAGCCCCGAGCTGATCCAGGTCTCGACCGGATCCACCAAATGGCAGCAGCCGTTCGACGCGGCGCTCACGGACGTGTTCAAGGTGCAGGCGGACATGGCCGGAGAAGTAGCCCAGGCGCTCGATGTGGCGCTCGGCGCATCCCAGAAGACGGCGCTCGCGGCCAGGCCGACGGGGAACCCGGCCGCGTACGATGCCTATCTCAAGGGCGAGGCCGCGTCCCAGGCGATGGGGACCGGCGCGCCCCTGGCGCTTCGGAGAGCCATCGACTTCTACGAGCAGGCCGTGGCGCTCGACTCCGGCTTCGTGCAGGCCTGGGTGCAGTTGTCGCGCGCGCACTCGCTGCTCTACATCAATGGCACGCCCGACCCCCAGGGCGGACGGCGGGCGCGAGACGCCGCCGAACGGGCGGTCCGGCTCGCGCCCGGTCAGCCGGGCGCTCACCTCGCGCTGGGCGACTACTTCACCTCCGTCCCGGCGGACCAGGAGCGCGCGCGCGCGGCCTACGAGGCCGGACTCCGCCTGGCCCCCAACGACGCCGAGCTGCTCGGCGGGAGCGCGCTGGTGGAGCTCATCACCGGCAAGTGGGACGAGGCGGCCGGGCACTTTGCGCGGGCACAGGCACTGGACCCCCGCTCGGGCACGGTTGCCCGGCGTCTCGGCTACACGCTGCTCCGGCTCCGGCGCTATCCCGAGACGCTCGCGGCCAGCGACCGGGCGATCGCCCTCGCCCCCGAGAACCCCGGGGCGCTCGAAACCAAGGCGATGGTGTATCTCGCCCAAGGCGATCTGGAAGGGGCGCGGCGGGTGATTCGCGAGGCGCCGGCCGACATGGACCCGACCAGCCTGGCGGCGGTGTTCGCGAACTACTGGGATCTCTACTGGGTGCTCCCGCCGGAGCAGCAGGCGCTGCTGCTCCGGCTCACGCCGTCCGCCTTCCCCGACCGGTCGAGCTGGGCGATCGTCCTGGCGGAGACCTACCGGCTTCGCGGCGACCTGGCCCGGACTCGGGCCTACGCCGACACGGCGCTGGCCGCCTTCGACGACCGTCTCGCCGGCACGCCGGACGACGCGCAGAGCCACGTCTTCCGGGGACTCGCCCTGGCCTATCTGGGCCGCAAGGCCGAGGCGATCGCCGAGGGCGAGCGGGGCGTCGCGCTGCTCCCGATCGCGAAGGACACCTATACCGGACCCTATCTGCAGCACCAGCTCGTGCGGATCTACATCGAGAGCGGTGAGCCCGAGAAGGCGCTCGACCGTCTGGAGCCGCTGCTCCGGATACCCTACTACCTCTCGCCCGGCTGGCTCAAGGTCGATCCGAACTTCGACCCGCTGCGCAAGAACCCGCGCTTTCAGAAGCTGGTGGAGGGCACGGCGTAAGCGCGGGCACGCTGGCCGCGGTCGCGCGGCCTCCGTATACTTGAACGGCTTCCCCGACAATTCCCCACCCCGAAGGAGCGAGCCCATGGCCGACCTGGCGCCCGAGCTGAGCGCGGCGCTGGCGGGTCGCTACGCGATCGAGCGCGAGCTCGGGCGCGGGGGGATGGCCACGGTCTATCTGGCCCGCGACCTCCGCCACGACCGGCCGGTGGCGCTCAAGGTGCTGCACGCCGAGCTGGCGGCCGGGATCGGCCCGGAGCGGTTCCAGCGCGAGATCAAGCTGTGCGCCCGCCTGCAGCATCCGCATATCCTCACGGTGCACGATTCGGGGGAGATAGTCGCGCGACCCGCGACTCTCCTTTGGTTCACCATGCCCTACATCGAGGGCGAGTCCCTCCGCGACCGGCTCACCCGCGAGACGCAGCTTCCGCTCGACGTCGCGCTCGGCATCGCCCGCGAGGCGGCCGACGCGCTGGACTACGCCCACCGGCACGGCGTGATCCACCGCGACATCAAGCCGGAGAACATCCTGGTGGCGGAAGGCCATGCGCTGGTGGCCGACTTCGGGATCGGGAAGGCGCTGGCGCAGGCGGGGAGCGACAAGCTCACCGAGACCGGTCTGGCCGTCGGCACCCCGGCCTACATGAGCCCGGAGCAGGCGGCCGGCACCGCCGAGCTCGACGCCCGGAGCGACATCTACAGTCTGGCCACGGTGCTCTACGAAATGCTGGCTGGGGAGACGCCGTTCGCGGGCCCGACGGCGCAGGCGATGATCGCGCGGCGGTTCATGGAGACGCCGCGGCCGCTCCGGCAGCTCCGGGAATCGGTGCCCGAGCAGGTGGAGCAGGCGGTGCAGCGGGGGCTCGCTCGGACCGCGGCGGACCGGTTCGCCACGGCGGCACAGTTCGCGGCGGCGCTGGGCGCGCCGGGCACGACCTCGACCCAGTCCGGGGCCACCGCGAGCTACGCGCCGGCACCTGCTCCGCCAAGCCCTGCCCCGCCCGCCTCCGGTCCGCCGCCGGTCCGGGCGCGGCGGGGACGTTTTCCCGTCGCCGCCACCTCCCTCGGGCTCGGCTTCCTGCTCGGGCTGGGCCTCCTGTTCGGCTGGCTCCGGCGCCACGGTGAGGGCGCGCCGGGCGCGGCCGGCGTGAAGCTCGTGGCCGTGCTGCCGTTCGACAATCTGGGCAGCAAGGAGGACGAATACTTTGCCGACGGCATCACCGACGAGATCCGGGCCAAGCTGGCCGGCATCCCCGGCCTGCAGGTCACGGCCAGCCGGAGCGCCGCCGAGTACAAGAACAGCTCCAAGGACTTGGCGACCATCGCCCACGAGCTGGGCGTGGACTACCTGCTGGTGGGCAAGGTGCGGTGGGAAAAGGGCGCGGGCGGCAGCAGCCGGGTGCGGGTGAGTCCCGAGCTGATCCAGGTGGCCAGCGGCTCGACCAAGTGGGAGCAGCCGTTCGAGGCGAACCTCACCGATGTGTTCCAGGTGCAGGCGGACGTCGCGAGCCGGGTGGCGCAGGCGCTCGACGTGGCGCTCGGCGCCGGCGCGCAGCAGGTGCTGGCGGAGCGGCCGACGCGAAGCCTCCCAGCCTACGATGCCTACCTGAAGGGCGAAGAGATCTCGCTGGGCATGGCAACCGCCGACCCCCAGACGGTCCGGCGGGCGCTGGTCTACTATGACCAGGCGATCGCGCTCGACTCCACCTTCGCGGCGGCCTGGGCGGAGCGCGGCCGGGCGTACGCGGCCCTGTACTCGAACGGCGTCCCGGACCCCGGGAACGCCAGGCTTGCGCTGGAGTCGGCGCAACGGGCGCGGGGGCTGGCTCCAGGGCGGGCCGACGGCTATCTCGCGCTCGCCGAGTACTACCGCAGCGCCATCGATCCGGCCCACGCATTCGAGGAGGCCCAGGAGGGTCTCAAGGTCGCGCCCACGAACGTCGGCCTGCTGGTGGTCGCCGCGCTGGCCCAGCAGGCGCGGGGCGGCTGGGACACGGCGACGGTCCTGCTGGCCAGAGCCCAGGCCATCGATCCGCGATCAGCCGCCACGGGGTGGCGCCTCGCGCGGAGCCTGCTGTTCCAGCGGCGGTACGACCAGGCGCTGGCGGCGTGCGAGCGGGGGCTCCAGATCGCCCCCACGCACGTCGGACTGCTGGAGAGCCGGGTGATGATCGCCGCCGCGCGGGGCGACCTTGCGGCCGCGCGGGCCGCGGTGGGGAGCGCGACGCGCGCGGTGGATCCGGCCACGTTCGTCTCCTACGCCGCCACCTACTACGACCTGTTCTGGCTGTTCGACGAAAGCCAGCGGGCCCTGCTCTTCCAGCTCGGACCGGATCGGTTCGACGGCGACCGCGGCAGTTGGGGCCTGGCGCTGGCGGGCGCGTACGCCCTGCAGGGGGACACCGGGCGGTCCCGCGCCTATGCCGATTCGGCCCGGGCCGCGCTCGAGGACCAGATCAAGGCGACCCCCACGGACGGGCAGCTTCACGTGCTCCTCGGCGTGGCGCTGGCTTACACGGGGCGGAAGGCGGATGCGATCCGTGAAGGCCGCCGAGGGGTCGAGCTGACCCCGACCTCGGTGGATGCATTCGGGGGCCCCTACGTGCAGCACCAGCTGGTGCGGATCTATCTCCTGGTGGGGGAGCCCGAGCAGGCCCTGGACCAGCTCGAGCCGCTGCTCGAGCTGCCGTACTTCCTCTCACCGGGGTGGTTGCGGATCGATCCAACGTTTGATCCGATCCGGACGCATGCGGGGTTCGAGCGGCTGATGAAGGGGACGGCTGGAGCGAAACCCTAGGCGCGAGGCGCCCATGCAAAATCGGCCCATCTCCCGGCGCGACCTGGTTCGCGGCGCCGCGACCGGCATGGCCGCGCTGGCTCTCGGGATCGAGAGCAAGGGCGCACCACCGCCGGCCAAGCCGCCCAACATCGTCTTCATTCTCGCCGATGATCTCGGCTTCGCTGACGTGGCGTGCTACGGGCGCCCGGATCTCCGCACGCCCAACATCGACCACCTCGCCGCGGAAGGCGTGCGCTTTCTGCAGGCATACGCGAACTCGGCCGTGTGCAGCGCCACGCGTACGGCGCTGATCACCGGGCGCTACCAGGACCGGCTGAGGATCGGCCTCGAGGAGCCGCTGACCAACGCCGATGTCGGGCTGGAGCCGAGCCACCCGACGCTGCCGTCGCTGCTCGGGAAAGCCGGCTACAGCTCTACCCTGGTCGG
>DATAHW010000153.1:0-2133 GCA_036262935.1 Gemmatimonadales bacterium
GTGGCCACCGCCGCGGAGCTCACGGCGCGGAGTGTGGCCCGCGCCGTCGCGCGCTGGACGCCGGCCGGCACCGAGGTCGTGGCCTCGGGCGGCGGCTGCCATCATCCGGGGCTGATGGCGGCGCTCGCGCGGCACCTGGCCGAGTCGGGCGGGCACCCGCTCAGGCGCTTCGGCGATCTCTTCTTTCCCGGCGACGCCAAGGAGGCGGTCGCCTTCGCGCTGCTGGGCTATCTCACGCTGCACGGGCAGCCGGGCAACGTCCCCGCGGCCACCGGCGCCAGCGCGGCCCGCGTACTCGGCACGGTGACCCCGGCATGAACGCCACCTCCGTCGCGCCCGATCCCGCCCGTCTGATCCTCCCCGCGCTTCGCGCCGATGCCGAGGGCGGCTTCGGTCACGAAGCGGCGCGCATCGCCGATGCGCTCGACGTGGGCGTCGGCGGGTTCATCGTGTTCGGCGGCACGGCCGAGTCGGTCCGCCGCCTCACTGCCGACCTGCTGCGGCGCGCGGGCCGCCCGCTGCTCATCGCCGCGGACCTCGAGCGCGGGGCCGGGCAACAGGTGGCGAGCCTCACGCAATTTCCGCCGCCGCTCGCGCTCGCGTCGCTCGCCGACGCGGCGGTGGTGCGCTGGGCCGGGGCCGTGACGGCGCAGGAGGCGCGTGCCGTCGGCATCAACTGGGTCTTCGCGCCGGTCGCCGACCTCGACCTGCTGGCCGACAATCCCATCGTGCAGACCCGCGCCTTCGGTGATGATCCCGACCGGGTAGCCAGCCTGGTGCGGAGCTGGATCGAGGGGTGCCAGGCCGCGGGCGCGCTCGCCTGCGCCAAGCACTTTCCGGGGCATGGCCGCACCACGGTGGACTCGCACATCACGCTGCCGGTGGTGGACGACGAGGCGGAGCTGCTGCGGGACCGCGACCTGCACCCCTTCGCGATCGCCGTCGAGAGCGGTGTGGCGTCGGTCATGACGGCGCACGTCGCCTATCCGGCCCTCGACCCGTCGGGGCTCCCTGCCACGCTCTCGCGCCCGATCATGGGCGAGCTGCGCGACCGGCTCGGCTACGACGGGCTGGTGGTGACCGACGCGCTCATCATGGACGGGGCACTGGTGGGGCGCCGGGAATCGGACGCGGCCGTGGAGGCGGTGCAGGCCGGCGTCGATCTGCTCCTCTATCCCAACGACGCGCGCCGCGTGCGCGACGCGCTGCGCCAAGCGCTCGCGAGCGGCAGCCTCGCGTCCGCTCGGCTGGCGGAGGCGCTCGGGCGCTACGAGCGGGCGCTGGTCACGGCCACCCGGCCTACGCCGCCGGTGACCCGTGGCCCCTTCGAGTCGTCCGAAGCGCTGGCCGACGCACTGCTCGCCCAGGGCATGCTTCGGGGCGTCCCGCCGGTACTGCAGGCGCCGCTCGACCTCGTGGTGGTGGACGACGACCTCGGCGGCCCCTATCCGCCCGGTCCCACGGACTGGACCCGGCAAGTGCTGGGCGATGCCCGGGTGGCACGCTACGGCGGCGGCTCGAGGGTGGTGCTCGCCTTCGCGGAGCCGCGGGCGTGGAAGGGACGCTCGGGCTTCGGGCCGGAGGCGCGCGCCGCGCTCGCGAGCGCCGCGCCGGAGGCGGAGCTCATCGTGCTCTTCGGCCATCCGCGGCTGCTCTCCGAGCTTCCGAGCGAGGCTCCGGTGCTGCTCGCCTGGCACCGGCAGCGGCTCATGCAGCAGGCGGTGGGGAGGTGGCTCGGAGCACGGCTCGGGGGGCCGGCGGACGGCTGAGGCCGGCCGGCCTCATTCGTCCACCCCCGCGTGCCGGACCCGCGGGAGCAGGGCGAACGCCGGGATGCCCATGAGAAAGGTCAGCAGGAAGTACGAGCCGAATCCCAGCCGCTCGGCCAGCACGCCCGAGAGCAGCCCCGCCACCCACCGACTCAGCGCGAAGACCGCGCTCAGCAGCGCGAACTGCGTGGCGGCGTAGCGGCGCTCGCAGACGGACATGAGAAACGCGAGGAACGCGGCCGTCCCCAGGCCCGCGGCGAAGTTCTCGAACAGGGCCGCGGCCGTGATGGGCGTCTTGCCCGCAGCCGCGCTGGCGGCGGCCGCGTAGCCCAGACTCGACATGAGCTGTACCAGGCCCAGCGAC
>DATAHW010000154.1:0-1777 GCA_036262935.1 Gemmatimonadales bacterium
CACCGGGCCGGGCAGAAGACAGAGAAGCTTTGGAAGCTGCTGCCGCGCGGCCGCGCCAGGCGGGGCCGGACGCGAGCCCGGCAGCCGCGGTCCACCATCGCCGGGCGACGCTCGATCCACGACCGGCCCGAAGCCGTGCAAGAGCGCAAGGACGCCGGCCACTGGGAGGGCGACCTGCTGATCTGCAAGCGGACCCGGCCGGTGCTGGTGCTCAAGGAGCGCAAGACCCGCTTCGTGCTCGCGGCCCGGCTGGCCGGCAAGTCGGCCGCCGAGACCGTGGCGGTGCTGATGGCGGTGTTCCGGCGGCTCGACCCGCGGCTGCGCTCCTCGATCACCTTCGACAACGACACCGCGTTCGCCCGACACGGCCTGCTGGCGAGCGCCTGCGCGATGACGACTTGGTTCTGCGACGCGTACGCCTCCTGGCAGAAGGGCGCGGTCGAGAACGCGAACGGCCGCCTGCGCCGCGACCTGCCCCGGGACCTCGACCTCGACGCCCTGACCGACGCCGAGCTGCAGGAGATCGTGCTCAGCCACAACCTGACGCCCAGGAAGTGCCTCGGCTTCCTCACCCCGCTCCAGGCGCTCCTCAAGGAGCTTGGCAGGGACGTGCAGATCCGCTTTGCCTAAGACCCTGTTTGACCTGAGCATACCCATGTTCTCGCGAGATGGCAGAACTACCTCGCAGGCATCGACATGTGGACGCAGGCCGATCGTGAAATCCACCATGAGAGCAGGAAGCGCTATCCGAGCGATCTAACGGACGGGGAATGGGCATTGACTGTGCCCTTCTTCGCGACCTACCGCCCGCTGAGCACCACCATTCGGGCGATCGTGGAGGCTTGCCTCTACCTCGTGGCCGAGGGCTGCCGCTGGCGGGCCCTGCCGAAGGACTTCCCGCCCTGGCAGACGGTGCGCTGGTGGTGGGACCGCTTCCGTCGCGAGGGCGTGTGGGACCGCGCCACCCGCGCGCTGACGCCCGCGGCGCGCACCGCCGCCGGCCGGGGCGCCGAGCCCCGGACCGGCCTCGTCGACAGCCAGAGCGTGCGCTGCGGGCCCCAGAAGGGGGAACGCGGTTGGGACGGCGGCAAGAAGATCAACGGTCGCAAGCGCCACGTCCTGACGTGCTCCGCCGGCTTCCTCCTCGCCGCGATGGCGACCGCCGCCAGCGTGCACGACAAGCACGGCCCCGACCCGCTGCTCGCGCGCGCCCACGCCGCCGGCTGGCGCCTGCGGCGGCTGGTCGGCGACGGCAGCTACGCCGGCGAGGACGTCGCCGGCGACGCCGCCCGGCACGGCGCGATCCTCACCGTCGCCGCGCGCCCGCGGGAGCGCCGGGGCTTCGTCCCGATCCCGCTCCGCTGGCGCGTCGAGCAGGCCTTCGGCATCCTGACGACCCGCAACAGGCGTCTCGTCCGCGACTGGGAGCAGCTGCCGGAGGTGTCCGAGACGATGATGCTCGTCGCCAATCTCCGTCGCCTCATCCGTGCTGTCGCTCGGGCATGCTGAAGTCAAACAGGGTCTCAGCCTATCGGACGAAGTAACAGTCGGCAACCTCGGGCCTGGATCGACTGGCCGTTCACAAATCCTCGCGCTCACCTGGCCGCGTTCTTGGGCGTGGGTTGCCCGGAAGACTTCGCCGGCACTTTCACGGCAGCTGCCCAACGGCGGTTATGGAAACGCCGAGCAGACGGGGGCGGCAGTTGAGACTTGGCAACGCCGAAACCGTAGGCCCAAGACTGGCTACTCGCCCAGGAGCTGCTTGACGCGCGCGATC
>DATAHW010000155.1:0-14513 GCA_036262935.1 Gemmatimonadales bacterium
GACACCTTCTTCGAGCGGATCCGCGCGCTGCCGCCGGCGCACTTCCTGATGCACGAGCACGGGACGACGCGCATCGAGCGCTACTGGGACCTCCCCTACGGCCCCAAGTGGACGTACAGCGAGGCGGAGACGCTCGATCGGATCGACGAGCTGCTCGCGGAGACCGTCGCGCTCCACCTTACCAGCGACGTGCCCGTCGGTGCGTTCCTGAGCGGCGGGCTCGACTCCACGCTCATCGCCTCGTATGCGGCCCGGGTGCTGGGGCCGGAGCTGCGCACCTTCTCCATGGGCATCCCCTACCGCGACCTGAACGAGCTCCCCGCGGCCGCGGCGGTCGCACGGCGCTACGGCACGCGGCACTTCGCGGAGGAGGTGACGCCGTCGGTCGGCGCCGACCTGCCGCGATTGATCGCGGCCCTGGACGAGCCGGCGGACCCGCTCTCGATCTGCCTGCTGCACCTGGCGCGCATGACCGCGCGCGAAGTGAAGGTGGTCCTCGGCGGGGACGGCGGCGACGAACTGTTCGGGGGCTACGACCGCTACGCCGCCGAGCGCTGGCTCGACGCCTACCGCGCGGTTCCCGCGGTGGTGCGCGACCTGGTCGCCGACCAGGTGCTCCGCCGGCTGCCGGATCAGTTCACGTTCAAGAGCTTCACCCACAAGCTCCGCTGGGTAGACCTCATGGCCCGGAAGACGGGCGGCGAGCGCTACGCGGAAAGCCTGCAGTACTTCTGGTTCAACGAGGCGCGCCGGGCCGAGCTGTACACGCCGGAGTTCCGCGCCCGACTCGACGGCCGGCGGCCCGAAGCCTGCCTGCTGGATCTCTACGCCGCCAAGCATGATGACGACGCCGTGGACCGGATGATGTACGTGGATGTGATGTCCCGGCTGCCGGGGCAGTCGCTCATGATTCTCGACCGCGCGACGATGGCGTACAGCCTCGAGTCCCGCTCCCCCTTCCTCGACCCGCGCTTTGCCGAGTTCATGGCCCGGGTGCCGGTGAGACTGAAAGTCCGGGGACGCCGGCTCCGGTATCTCGAGCGCCGCCTGGGCGAGCGGCACCTGCCGGCCGAAGTGCTTCAGCGAAAGAAGCAGGGATTCGCCTCGCCGCTCATGTACATCATGGATGACGAGGTGCGGACGCTCGCCCCCGCGCTGCTGCTCGGGAGCGAGCTCGTGCGGGACGGCTACCTCGAGGGCGCGACGGTGCGCCGGCTGGTGGATGAGCATCTCGCGCGCCGGCGCGACCATGGCAACCGGATCTGGCTGCTGCTGAGCGCGGAGGTCTGGTACCGGCGCTACATCGGCGGGCGAAGCACCGCGGACCTCGAGGCCGAGCTCGAGGAGGCGCGGCCCCGCTCGGCTCCGGCACTGGTGCGGAGCGCACCGTGAACCAGGCGCTTGCGAGCCGACCCGCGGACGCGGCAAGGGGCGGCGCCACCGCCGAGCAGCTCCTCCGGTCGGCCTACGACTGGGAGAGTGCGCGCGAGTCCATCACCTTGGGCGAGGCCATCCAGCGGTTCCGCGACGTGAACGGCTACGTGGGGCTCCCGGTGCCGGCCAAGCCGGCGTTTCTCAAGGTGTTCCGGCGGCTGATCAACGGGCGGCGACCGCCGGAGCAGATCTATCTGGTCCACGATGCGTCACACGTGCTGACCGGCACCACGTTCACGCACGATGAGCCGCCGCTGGTGCTGCTGGCGGGGGAGGCGGTGGAGCAGGGATTCTACTTCGCCTCGCGGGGCACACCGAAGCTCGTGGGCTGGGTCTTGTTCTATGGTGGGGCGTTCGTCGAATGTGCCAGGCGCATTGCCTCGTTTCGCCAGGTGTTCCGCGGCATCCGGCTGGGGTTGTTCAACCGGGCGTACGATCATGCCACACGCACGGGACTGACCAACCTCTTCTCGATTCCGGTGCAGGAGCTGAGGGACACGAGCGTGGCGGAGGCCCGGCGGCGGCTGGGGATGCCCGCGGGCGGGCCGGCGGCGGCGCTCTACGCGGAGACGCCCGTTCCGCCGCCGATGGCCCGGGCACTCCGCCGGGAGTGGGAGGGGTTCGGCGTTCGGCGCTAGGAAAACGGCACTCCCACCGGATCAGGCACTCCGCCGTCGGCCGTCGAGGCTCGCCGGCCCCGCGCCGTTGCCCAGCAGAAAAAGGAACACCAGCATATAGAGGAGCGGCACCTCGCCGCCGTTCTGCAGCGGTACACCACCCTTCGGGAGGTGGGCCTGGAAGAAGGCCGCCAGCATCTCCCCCGCCACCAGGAACGCGACCGGCCGCGTGAAGAGGCCGAGCAGCAGCAGCAGTCCGCCGAATGTCTCCAGAACCCCGGCGAGTCCCATCTGCGACCAGAGCGTGACGGTACCGCCGGGCGTTGGCCCGACGCCGCCGAACAGGCCGAACAGCTTCTGTACCCCGTGCTGCATGTAGAGAAGGGCGACGCCGATGCGAAGCAGCGCGTGCGTGACCGGGCCGAGCCGGGAGAAAACGGCCGATGGGCCGGGCCGCGCAGTCTCGCGCGGAATGGTTGTCACGGTAGGTCCCTCCCGGAGCTGGTTCTCGAGCGTGTCTGAGCGGCGTGGGTGAGATTCGAACTCACGAAGGACTTGCGCCCTTGGCGGTTTTCAAGACCGCTGCCTTAAACCGCTCGGCCACCACGCCTGCACGCCGAAAGCTTCCGAGGACCGGCCGCCGGCGCAACCCCGGCCTCGAGTAGGGGGGAACGGCCTATTGCTGGAGGGCGCGCGTGTTCCAGATTGAGCGTATCTTACGGCTTTCGGGTTCCTGTCCCCTCAGGTCTCCCGCGTGGGTGCGAACGCCGCTCCTCATGGCAGTTACCGACGTCCTTGCTACACGGCCCCTCATCCTGGTGGTCGACGACATCGAGAGTGTTCGCTCAGTTCTCGCCCGGGCGCTCGTCAGGGCCGGGTATCATGTAATCACCGCGTCGAGCGCCACCGAGGCGCTCGGGCTGCTCGACCAGCTCCAGGTGCGGCCGCACCTCGCGGTGATCGATCTGTACATGCCGGGTGCTTCGGGAGAGGAGCTGGCGGCGGAGCTCGCCGGACTGCACCCACGGCTGCCCGTCCTCTTCGTCTCTGCCTTCGGGCACGAACCCGACACGGTGCTGCCCGGCCTGCTGTTCGAAAAGCCCTTGAGCCTCGGCATGCTGTGCAAGACCGTCACCCACATGCTCGTCCTGGCATCCGGGCTTGCGCCAACCATCGGGGACCGCCTGCCCTCGGTCTGACGGCAGCACCACGGCGCGGGCTTGCGGGCCCTGACAAGTGTCCGCGTGAGCCGCCCGCCACCCCGCGCCGGCACCTCGGTCGTGGGACCCACCCCGGACCGATACGCCCTGGCATCCTCGAATTCGTAGTTCCGGGCGGGCCGGAATCGAGACCAACTGGCGGGGCTCTCGATCCCGGGCTATAGTCGCAGATACCATGAGGCCCGAGAGCGACTTCCAGGATGGCGTCCGGTGGCGGGGGAGAGCCGAGCCACAGCACCCGGCGCTCGTCGGACTCCTTTTGCTGCTGGTGGCCGCGGTGGCCGGTGTCCTGCTCCTGCGCTACCTGGGCCAGCCAGGGGGGGACGGTCGCGAGCCGACCGAGGTGGGCGTCGCGGGGGCGCCCGGGAGTGCCGAGCCGCCCGATGCGCGGCCCGATGCACAGCCGCCCCGAGCGGCGCTCAAGATCAGTCCGTTCCGCCGGTCGCATCCCTGGGCGGCGCCGTCCGGCGGACGGTACTACTACCGGAGCAGCTGCCCCGAGGCGCTCAGCCTCGAGGACCTCCGGTTTTTCCGGACCGAACGCGAGGCGCGCGCCGCCGGCTTGAAGCATTCCCCGGCGCCGGGCTGCTGAGCGGACCGGCCGCTGCCCGCATCACGCTCGCCCGAGCTGCGCACGCATCACGGTCGCGGAGGCGGGGCAGCTCTCGCGGAACTGGACGGACTCGCGCACGGGCTCCGGCACCTCCTCCCGGGCAATCCGCTCGAAGCCGAACCGGGGGAAGAACTCCTCCGCCGTCGTGGTCAGCAGGTACAGCTCGCGGACGCCCCGGGCCGTCGCGTGCACCAGCAGCGCCCGTACGAGCGCGTGGCCGAGTCCGCTGCCGCGGACTTCGGGGTCCACCGCGGCGCTCCGAAGAAGCGCCGCCGCTCCGTACGGCTCGAGCCCGACGGTGCCGACGATGCGGCCGCCGTTCACCGCGACCAGGAAGTTCGCGAGCGAGGGTGGGAGGCCGGCCGTGGAGAGCCCGGCGCCGTCGAGCAGCGCGGTGACCGCGGCCAGATCCGCACTCCGGGCCGGCCGCACCCGCACGCCTTCCTCCATTCCGTCGGCGCCCGCGGTTGGTTCAGGACGCGTCGCGGCCGCGGAGCTCCCTCGCCACGTTGCGGGCAACCGCCTCGCCCTTCGCGGCCAGCGTCGAATCGCCCTGGGCCTGGAACTCGCGGGCCGCGCCGCCGTACACCACCGCGTACAACTGCAGGATCGAACCCGACGGCGCGTCCACCCAGCCGAACGGGCGCTCCCGGGTCGCGGTTTGCCAGTGGTACACGTCCCACAGGAGCGACTTGGTGCGCGGCACGTCCAGGTAGCCCAGGCCCTGGCTCATCACCACGGTCTTGGTGGGCTGCACGGGCGCCCGCATCAGCTTGCGCACGAAGCCCTGGGAGACGAGGTACGGACTCAGGCCGAGCGTCTGATCGGGATAGCCGCCGTCGCTCCAACTGAAGAAGACCGGCCGCTTCCCCTGATTGTCGCGGATCAGGAAAATGGCGGCCAGGTCCTGCCGCAGCAGCACGTCCTGGCCGAACCGAATATGCAGACTGTCGAAGGCGATGCCGCCGTTGGCGGGCACCTGCATCGCCTCGGGCAGGCTGTCGACCGCCGACTGTGAGAGCGCGAGCGCCGGCGTGGTGGGGCGTGGGGGCACCGGTACCGATCGCCAGTACGGGTCGGCCTTCGAAGGGTCGAATGCGGGGGTGACGCGCCGGGCCAGCTGGCGCAGGTGCCAATTGGTGTTCATGAGCGACAGATTCGCCAGCGTCACGTCCGGCCGGATGCCCTCCACCTCCTGCGCGTACCACAGCGGGAAGGTGTCGTTGTCGCCGGCGGTGATCAGGATCCCGTACGGCTCGACGCTGTTGAGCATGTCATAGGCGAAGTCGCGCGCCATCGTCTCGTGCGCGCGGCTCGCGGTGGCGTGGTTCCCGAACAATGGGATGAACGCCAGCGCCAGCACCGGCGAGGCCGCGGCCCAGCGGGCGGTCGCCGAGCCCCGGTCGCGGAGTCCCTCGGCGATCGACTGCATGAGCGCGCCGAGTCCGCACGCGACGAACGCGCCGTACACGGCGAACGAGCCGATGAAGAAGTAGTCGCGCTCGCGTACTTCGCGGGCCAGCGAGGCCTGGTCGGGGTACTGGGAGAAGCCGTACTTGAAGTTCATGTAGAAGACGAGCCCGACCGAGAGCGTCCCGAGCAGCGCCAGCCCCGCCAGTCCCGCCCGCCGGTCCGACTTCCACAGCGCCCACAGCCCGCTCAACCCCAGCACGGTGAAGATCGCCGTGGCGACGCCCGAGAGCCGACCGGGCCAGTCGCGCGCGAACTGCCAGGAGTAGTATTGCCAGAAGTTGCCGAGCTGCCCCCAGAAGCTCGCCTGGCGCTCGGTGAGCGGCGGCTTCCCGTATTGCACCCGGTTCAGCACGTCCTTGAGCGCCTGGCTGAAGAATCCGACGGGCTCTCCCTCGTTGATCGGCGGATACTGGGCCGCACGCATGGGAAGCCAGAGATAGTTGAGCGAAATGCCCACCAGGACCACCACGACGATTCCGGCGAGTACCCGCGGCCGGGTGACGACGCTCCAGTCGGTCCACAGCACGTAGACCACGAGCGCGGGCACCGCGAGGACGCCCATGAGATGATTCGTGGAGGTGAGCGCGAGCACGTAGGCGATGAGGACGAGCCAGCGGTCCCGATGCGGGCCGGGCTCGTCGTCGCCCCAGCGGACCACCAGCCACATGACGAGGGCGATGGAGAAGAGCGAGACCGTGTACACCTTCTCGTTCACCGTGCTCTGGTTCCAGACCGACCACGAGGTGGCCCCCACCAGCACGCCGCCGAACGCCGCGGCGTACCGCGCCCAGCGCACCGAGACGATGCCCCGCAGCCAGCGTTCCGCCACGAGGAACCAGAAGCCGGCCGCCGCGGCGCTGGTGACGGCGGCGAAGAGGTTGATCCGCACCGCGTAGTCCGCTACGAGCGGCAGCAGGCCGAAGGTGTGCGCCAGGATAACGAACAGCGGATTGCCCGGCGGGTGCGGGATCCCGAGCACCTTGGCCGCCGCGATGTACTCCGAGGTGTCCCAGAACGCCGTGGTGGGCGCCAGGGTCAGGAGATAGATCACCAGGACGGCGACGAAGGTGCCGAGCGCGAACAGGTACGGCGGGCGTTCCCGCGACGTGAGGGCCATGGGGTCCGGGGCTAGTGTCGGAATTGACGGTGGCCGGTCATCACCATCGCGATGCCGTGGATGTTGGCGGCCGCGACCACCTCGGCGTCCCGAACCGAGCCGCCGGGCTGGATGATCGCGGTGACGCCCGCGGCGGCGGCGTGCTCGACGCCATCGGCGAAGGGGAAGAAGCCGTCCGAGGCCAGCACGCTGCCGGCGGGATCGTGGCCCAGTTGACGCGCCTTGTGGACCGCGAGGAAGGCGCTGTCCACCCGGCTCATCTGGCCGGCACCGATGCCCACGGCCGCCTCGTCGCGGGCGAGCAGGATGGCGTTCGACTTGATCGAGGCCACCGCCGCCCAGGCGAACCGGAGATCATTCCACTCGCGCTCCGTGGGGTGCCGCTCCGTGGCCACTTTCCAGTCCTGGTCGGACGGATCGAACTGAAACTGGTCCTGCACCAGAAAACCGCCCCGGACGCGCTTGAGATCGAGCGAGCCGGGGCCACGGCTCACCGGCAGCTCCACGACGCGGAGGGACTTCTTGGCCGAGAAGACCGTGAGCGCCTCCTCGTGAAAGGACGGGGCCACGACCACCTCGACAAAGAGATCGCTCATCGCCTGCGCCGTGGCACGGTCCACCACCGTGTTGAACGCAACGACCGAGCCGAAGGCGGAGACGGGGTCGGTGGCTCGCGCCCGCCGGAACGCTTCGCTCGCCGACCCACCGACCGCGATGCCGCACGGCGTCGTGTGCTTGATCACGCTGCACGCCGGCCGATTGCTCCAGCAGGCCACGGCCCACATCGCCGCGTCGATGTCGAGCAGATTGTTGAACGAGAGCTCCTTGCCCTGCCGCTGGGTCAGGTCCCGCATGCCGCGCGGCTCCTCCGTCACGTAGAGAGCCGCGCGCTGGCCGGGGTTCTCGCCGTAGCGGAGCGCCTGCACCCGTTCCATCGCGATGCCGAGCCGGCGCGGCAGGCCGTCCTCGGGCGCGGTGAGATAGCCGGCGATCGCCGCGTCGTAGTCTGCCGTGTGGGCGAATACCTTGGCCGCGAACTCGCGGCGCACCTCGGCGGTGAGCCCATCGGCGCGCAGCAGCTGGAGCACCTGCGGGTAGTCGGTCGGGTCCACCACCGGGAGCACGAAGGCGTGATTCTTGGCGGCGGAGCGGAGCATGGATGGTCCGCCGATGTCGATGTTCTCGACCGCGTCGGCGAGGGAGACGTCGGGTTGCGAGACCGTCATCTGGAACGGATAGAGATTCACCGCCACGAGGTCGATCGGCGCGATGCCGTGCTCGTCCAGCGCGGCCAGGTGCTCGGGCAGGTCGCGCCGCGCCAGGAGGGCGCCGTGGATGGCCGGGTGGAGCGTCTTCACCCGTCCGTCGAGGAGCTCGGGAAAGCGGGTCACCTCATCCACCGGCGTCACCGGTATGCCCGCCGCGCGGAGGGCTGCGGCCGTGCCGCCGGTAGAGATGATTTCCCAGTCGAGCTGGGCCAGCCCCTGGGCAAAGGCGACGACGCCCCGCTTGTCGCTGACCGAGATCAGCGCGCGCGGCATGACGGACGGCTCACGGGGAAGACTCCACGGTTTCGGAAAGCGGGACGGCGCGGCCGGCCGCCGCGGCAGCCAGCACGGCCGCCGGCAGCAGGCGGTGCTCCACGGCAAGCACGCGGGCGGCCAGCCGGTCGGGCGTGTCGTCCGGCAGAACCGGCACCCGGGCCTGCGCGAGGATCGCACCGCGATCGTAGACCTCGTCCACCAGGTGGACGGTGGCGCCGCTCTCGCGGGCACCGCTCGCCAGGACGGCCTCGTGTACCCGGTGGCCGTACATGCCCCGGCCGCCGAAAGCGGGCAGCAGAGCGGGGTGGACGTTGAGGACGTGGTCGCGGTAGCGGGCGATGACGGCGGCGGGCACCAGCTTGAGGTAGCCGGCCAGCACCAGCAGGTCCACCCGGTGGCGGGTCAGCCGCTCGAGCCAGTCGGCGGCATCCGACGGGTCGGGGAGCACCTCGACCGGCACCGCGTGACTGCGCGCCCGCTCCAGCGCACTCGCGTCGGCCCGGCTGCTCAGCACGAGCACCACCCGGGCCGGAGCGCCAGGCGGCAACGCACGCAGCAGCGCCTCGAGGTTGCTGCCGCGTCCCGAGACCGCCACGGCCACGCGCATGGTCATGGCGGGGGAAGGTACACCGGGGCCCCGCGTGGGGAAATCCTGCGACCCGTCATTGCAGCCGCTCGGCGAGCACGACCCGGATGGCGGCGGTGAGGTCGCGTGCGGTAGGCCAGAGGCGGGCCTCGGGCCGGCGGGATTCGTTCGCCCCCGCGCCCGTCAGCAGGAGGAGGCCACGGCCACCGAGCGCGCCGGCGGCGGCGATGTCGCGGACGCGGTCGCCCAGCCACCAGCTCCGGCCCAGGTCGAGCCCCAGTGTGGCGGCGGCCTGGCGGTAGAGCAGGGGACCAGGCTTCCGGCAGGAGCAGCGCCCGGAGAGCTCGGGATGATGCGGGCAGTGATACCGGGCGTCGAGGTGGGCGCCTTCCTGGGCCAGGAGCTCGTCGAGCCGGTCGGCCGTGGCCGCGTAGTCGGCCTCGCTCAGGAGGCCCCGGGCGATGCCCGACTGGTTGGTCACCACCACCACCGCCCTGCCGGCGGCGTTGAGCTTCCGGACGGCTGCCGCGACGCCGGGGAGAAGCTGGACGCCGGCCGGATCGCGGAGATAATGCCGGTCCTCGATCAGGGTGCCGTCCCGGTCGAGGAAGACGGCTGGACGGCCGCTCATGCCTGCAGCGCCTGCTCCAGCGCACGGCCGACCGCCGGCCCCGCCCGCTCGGGGAGCGTGCGCGGATCGAGCAGCAGCCGGCCGCCGCCGACGCGCGCTACCACCGCCGGGTCACCCAGCCGAAGCCGGAGGCTCAGCCCGTCCGGTCCGAGGGTTCCCGCGTCTAGGGCGACCAGCGTCGTCGGGAGCACCGCGCCCGGGAAGGAGCCGCCGCCGACCGCACTCTCGCCCGGCTGGAGGTCCGCGCGCAGCTCCGGAGGGCAGTGGCCGGCCAGCCGCGCGGCAGCCGCCGCCAGCTCGTCCGCGGTCAGCGTGAGCATGCGCAACACGGGGATCTCCCGAACCGCCGTGGCGGGGTCCTCGTACAAGGCGAGCGTGGCCTCGAGCGCCGCGAGGGTCAGCTTGTCGGCGCGGAGCGCGCGGGCAAGTGGGTTCCCGCGGCACCGCGCCACCAGCGCCGTCATCCCGACGAGGCATCCCGCCTGCGGGCCGCCGAGCAGCTTGTCGCCGCTGAACAGCACGAGCCCCGCCCCGGCCGCGACCGCGTCGGGCACGCGCGGCTCGGACGTGAGGCCCCAGGCGGCAAGGTCCGCCAGCAACCCGCTGCCGACGTCGTGCAGGTAGGGCACGCCGGCCCGGGCCGCGAGCGACGCGAGCGCCGCCGGCTCGGGCGAGGTGACGAAGCCGCGCTGCTCAAAATTCGACCGATGCACCGTGAGGATAGCCGCCACGTCCGGGTGGAGCGCCCGCTGATAGTCGTCCAGGTGGGTACGGTTGGTCGTACCCACCTCCCGAAGCCGTGCGCCGCTCCGCGTCATGATATCCGGAATTCGAAACGAGCCGCCGATCTCGATCAGCTCGCCCCGGGAGATGAGCACCTCGCGTCCGGCCGCCACCGCGTTGAGCGCGAGGACGAGCGCGCCGGCGGCGTTGTTCACCACCAGCGCGTCGCCGGTGCCGGCCGCCCGCGCGAGCAGCGCCCGGCAATGGTCGGAGCGGCTGCCGCGCCGGCCCGTGCCGAGGTCGAGCTCGAGATTGCTGTACCCGACGGCGATGCCGGTGATCGCGTCGATTGCCGGCTGGGCCAGCGGCGCCCGGCCGAGGTTGGTGTGCAGCACCACACCGGTGGCGTTGAGCACGGGGTGGAGGCTCGGCCGGCGGCGCTCGGTCAGCCGCTGGCGGATCTCCGCCGCCCAGTCCTCCGGCCGGGCGCGCCGACTCCGCGCGGCGGCGATCGCCTCCCGCGCCGCGGTCACCACGGCGGCCCGGGGCACCGTCCGGAGCAGCATCTCGACTTCGGCGTCACGGAGGAGCCGGTCCACCGAAGGGAGCTGCCGGCGGCTGTCCGTCATGGCGTCTTCCGGGGCGCCCGCTTCCCGAGGGAGTCGGGCGGTGTGCGTTTCAGCGAATCGGCAGCGCGGCGGAGAGAGTCCGGCGCCGGAGCCTTGCTCACCGTGAGGACGCCGGTCGGGTTGCCGGCAACGCCCGTGACGTTCCGCAGACCGCGAATCTCGACCGCGTACTTGGTGTCCGGCTTCCACGCGCGCTCGACTCGAAGCACCAGGCGGTCGGTGAGCGGCGGGCGGGAAGTGAGCGGCTTGGGCTCGGCGGCCGCGATTCCCGGCCGCCGCCGGGCCATGGTGTCCCGTGCGGTCGTGTCCCGTGCGGTCGTATCCCGCGCCGTCGTGTCGCGTGCCGCGCCCTGGCGCGCGTGCAGGCTGTCGTCCACCGGCTTCGGGAGGAGCGACGCCACCCGGACGGGCGTCGAGTCGGGGAGGAGACGGACAGTTGCCGCGGCGGGAGTCAGGCGTTGTCGCGGGTCGAGGCTCTGCGTGAGCTCGATCGTCGCGGAGACGCTGTCGGCCGCGGTGATGGTGCGGATGCGCGGTGGCGTGGTATCGTGCACGAACGCCCAGAGCTCGCCGGCGGAGGTCTTCCCGCGGCCTAGCCGCACGCTGTCGAACGCCTCGCGGGGGTCCAGACGCATGTTGTGGTTCTGGTCGAGCACGCCGCGGACCAGGTAGTCGCCCGCGGGGAGCGGACCGAGCGAGATGTGGCCGCTCGAGTCCGTGACTCCGCGGTAGGGGAGGCTGTCGGGCAGCAGGATCGCCTCGACCAGCGCGGCCGGCGCGGGGCGGCCGGTGGTCCAGTCGACGACCGTCCCCTGGATGGAGGTGGCAGGAAGCGGCGCGCCGGTCGTGAAAGTCAGGACCGCGCCGGTGTCGCTCCGGTTGCGGCGGAGATCGGTGACGCCGGGAAGCAGCTCCACCCGGTAGACCCGGTCGGGCTGCCAGCCGCCGTTCGGACGCACGTCGATACGGTCGCGATGCCAGCTCACGTCCGGCACCTTCGTCGAGGGAGAGAGGATGACGAGCTTCTCCAGGTCGCCGGTGCCGGTGCCCTCGTTGGCGCTGGAGCCCTCGGAGATCACCTCGTCGAAGCGGAACTCCACGCTTCCCCGGAAGCCGGGAATGCGCGCGAACGAATCCGGCCGGGTGGCGAGGAGCTGCGGCGGCGAAGTGTCGGGCGGGCCGCCGGGCGGAGGCTCGATCCGGGCGCAGGCAAGGGCAGCGAGAGCGAGGACGGAGACCGGGCGCACGGCGCGGGTCACACGCACCCCAGCCGCTCCCGCTTCCGCACGAGCACGTCGCGTTGCTCGCTCCATGCGGCCAGCTTCTCGCGTTCGCGCGTCACGACATCGGCGGGCGCGCGGGAGACGAACTGCTCGTTGGCCAGCTTCTTCCGCTGCGAGGTGACCAGGGCGGCCAGGCGCTCGGCCTCGGCGCCGAGCCGGCCGCACTCGCGCTCGATGTCGATCGCGTCGCCCAGCGGCACGAAGACGGCGGTGCCGTCGGGCAGGACGGCGTGGCCGCCGATCCGCTCGGTGCTCTCCGCGAGGACCAGCTCCGACAGTTTGGCGAGCCGGACGATGGTGCCCCGCTCGCGCTCGAGGGCGGGCACCGGCCGACCCCCGTCCTGGCTGACGAACGCACGCACCGTCTGGCCCGGCTGCACGCCATACTCGGCGCGGATGCCGCGGATCGCGCCCACGACCTGCTGGACCAGCCCGAACTCGGCGAGCGCCGCCCCGTCCTCCGCCCGCGGGTCGGGGCGCGGCCACGGGGCCACGGAGATCGACGCGTCCGCGGGCCGGCCGGGAAAGCGCTTCCAGAGCGCCTCCGTGATGAACGGCATGATCGGGTGGAGCAGCCGGAGCGCGACGTCGAACGTCTGCACCGCTACGGCCCGGGCTACGTCGCCCCCGGGCACGTCGCCGTAAAGGCGCGGCTTGATCTGCTCGATGTACCAGTCGGCGAGGTCGCTCCAGAGGAAGCGATACACCGCGGCCGCGGCCTCATTGAGGCGGAACTTCTCATACGCCTCGGTGGCCTCACGCACGGTGGCGTCGCACCGCGCGACGATCCAGCGGTCGGCCAGCGTCAGCTCGCCGGGCCGGACGGCGTCGGGACCGCCGGCCAGAGGGCGGAGCGTCGCTGTCTCTCCGCCCGGGGCCAGGTTGGACAAGATGAATCGACCCGCGTTCCACAGCTTGTTGGCGAAGTTCCGGCCGGGCGCGAACGATGCCTCGAGATCGTTCGGGTCGAGGATGACATCGGTCCCGACCGACATGCCGGACACGAGCGAGTAGCGGAGCGCGTCCGCGCCGTAGCGCTGCACCACCTCGAGCGGGTCGATTCCGTTCCCCAGCGACTTCGACATCTTGCGGTGCTGCGTGTCACGCACCGTGCCGTGCAGGTAGATGTCGGTGTACGGGACGTCGCCCATGAAGTGGAGCCCGGCCATGATCATCCGGGCCACCCAGAAGAACAGGATCTCGGGCGCGGATACGAGCGTGCTGCCGGGGTAAAAGGTGGCCAGGTCGGCGGTCCGGTCCGGCCAGCCCAGGCTGGAGAACGGGACCAGCCACGAGGAGAACCAGGTGTCGAGCACGTCCTCGTCCTGCCGCACGGGGCCGCCGCAGGCCGGGCAGCTCTCGAGATCGGTGCGGCTCACCGATACCTGCATGCAGCTTTCCGCCTCGCAGTACCACACCGGGATCCGGTGTCCCCACCAGAGCTGGCGCGAAATGCACCAATCGCGAATGCCCTCGAGCCATTGCGTGTAGTCGTCGCCTCGGCGCTCGGGGAGGAAGTGCAGCGTCCCGTCGCGGAAGGCCGCCAGGGCGGGGGCGGCGAGCGGCGCCATGCGGACGAACCACTGCTCCGAGAGCCGCGGCTCGATCACGGTGTCGCACCGGTAGCAGCGGCCGACGGCGTGCCGGTGCGACTCCACCCGGTCGAGCAGCCCCAGGGTCTCGAACTCGGCCACGACGCGCGCGCGGGCCTCGAATCGGTCGAGTCCCTGGAAGCGCTCCGGCGCGGCGAGGCTGATCCGCGCCTCGGGGGTCATCACGTCGATCGAGGGCAGCCCGTGCCGGCGGCCGATCTCGAAGTCCGCCGGGTCGTGCGCCGGCGTCACCTTGACGGCCCCGGAGCCGAACGCGGGGTCCACCGCCTCGTCGGCGACGATCGGGATCCGGCGGTTCACTACCGGCAGCAGCAGCTCGCGCCCGACGAGATCGCGGTAGCGTTCGTCGTCCGGGTGCACCGCGACGGCGGTATCACCCAGCATCGTCTCGGGACGGGTGGTGGCCACCGTGACGCTCCCGCCGCCATCGGCGAGCGGGTAGCGGAGGTGCCAGAGACGGCCTTCGGTCTCGTGCTTCTCCGCCTCCTCGTTTGAGAGCGCGGTAAGGCAGCGGGGGCACCAGTTGATGATGTAGAAGCCCCGGTAGATCAGGCCCTCGTCATACAGCCTGACGAATGCCTCGCGCACGGCGCGGGAGAGCCCCTCGTCCAGCGTGAAATAGGTGCGGCTCCAGTCGGCCGAGCAGCCGATGGCCTCGAGCTGCTCGAGGATGGCGGCACCGGTGGTGCGGACGTACTCCCACACGCGGTCCACGAACGCATCCCGTCCCAGGTCGAAGCGGGTGTGCCCCTCGCGGGCGAGCAGCCGCTCCACCACGTTCTGCGTGGCGATGCCGGCGTGGTCGGTGCCCGGGAGCCAGAGCGTCCGCCGCCCGCGCATCCGCTCGAAGCGGACGAGCACGTCTTGTACGGTGTTGTTGAGGCCGTGGCCCATGTGCAGCCGGGCCGTCACGTTGGGCGGGGGGATGGGGATGACGTACGCACGCTTATCCGAGGCTTCGTCCGCGTGGAAGAAGCCCTGCTCCTCCCACCACTGGTAGAGGGAAGCCTCGTTCTGCTTGGGGTCGTAG
>DATAHW010000156.1:0-2618 GCA_036262935.1 Gemmatimonadales bacterium
CCCTGGCACGGCCCCGGCCGTGCCGGCGCGCTGACCACCGGCCCGGGGTCTGACCGTGCCCCGACCGCTCAACGCCGACGGCACCCCGAACTTCTGGTGTCTCGGCCTGGATCTGACTCAGAGCCTGTTTTACCGAGCAGCACCAAGTTCCGTCGTGAGGAGCGACGGAGGTAGAAGATGTGGACGGTGGAAGATCGTGAGCGGTACAAGGATGATGGCCGACGCGATCCGAGCGACCTGACGGACGCGGAATGGGAGCTGGTCCGATCCCTGTTCGAGACCTACCCGACCCTGACCAAGGACATCCGCGCGATGGTCGACGGCTGTCTTTATCTCGGGGCCGAGGGCTGCCGCTGGCGATCGCTGCCCGAGGACTTCGGCCCGTGGCAGACCGTGCGCGGCTACCGGGACCGCTTCCGCCGCGACGGCGTCTGGGCGGACGTCGCCGCCCTGCTGACCCCGGCGGCCCGGGCGCGGCTCGGCAAGGCCCCGGCGCCGTCGACCGGGATCGTGGATTCGCGGAGCGTCACCTCGGGACCGCAGAAGGGCGAGCGCGGGGTGGACGGCAACAAGAAGGTGAGGGGCATCAAGCGCCACCTCCTGACCTGCTCGTTCGGCTTCGTCCTCGCCGTCCTGGTCTCCGCCGCGAACCTGCACGACACGCACGGCCTGGAACCCTTGCTCGAGCGGGCGGCCGAGGCCGGGTGGGACCTGCGGCGGGTCAAGGTCGACGCGATCTACACCGGCCCGGTGGTCCGGGCCGCGGCCGAGCGGCACGCCGTCGACGTCCAGGTCTCACGCCGCGACCCCGCCGCCCGCGGCTTCGCGCCCTTGCCGGTCCGGTGGCGGATCGAGGCCACGTTCGGCACGCTCACCAACCGCTACCGGCGCCTGACCAGGAACCTCGAGCAGAGCGGCGAAGCGGCAGAGAACGTGGTCGAGCTGGCCAATCTCAGGCGTGTCCTGCGTGTCTTGACCCGCCTCGATCAAAATCTCGCCTAATGAAACAGATGGGGTGATTGGGGTTCCCGACCGGGGGAGTGGCTGCTCTGCCCAGGATGGTGGAGCGTGGTCCGCGCGCATCGGCCACGAGCATCGAGGAGGAGCAGCCGTGAAGCACTTCGCCGGGTTGGACGTGTCGCTGGACGAGACCACCGTCTGCGTGGTCGACGAGGCGGGAGGGATCGTGCGGGAGGCGCGCGTCCCGAGCGAGCCGGAGGCCTTGGTCGCGTTCTTTCGCGGGCTCGGGCTCGCGATGGAGCGGATCGGCCTGGAGGCGTGCTCGCTGGCCGCCTGGCTGCACGAGGGCCTGACCGCGGCGGGCCTGCCGGCGGTGTGCCTCGAGACGCGCCGGGCCAAGGCGGCCATGGGCGCGATGCCGAACAAGACGGACCGCAACGACGCGCGCGGGATCGCCCAGATCGTCCGCACCGGCTGGTTCCGGGCGGTGCACGTCAAGAGCCCGGCCTGCCGGTCCTGGCGCGCCCTGCTGGCGGCGCGTCGGCTGGCGCTCAACAAGATGCGCGACCTCGAGAACGGCGTCCGCGCCCCGCTGCGCGAGGCCGGGCTCAAGCTCGGCCGGCCCGCCCGCAAGGAGCTCGCCGCGCGGGTCCGCGAGCTGGTCGGCGCCGACGCCGTCCTCTCGGCCTCGGTCGAGCCGCTGCTCGCGATCGTCGCCACCATGGCGCACGAGCTGGCGCAACTCACCAGGCGCGTGCTCGCCATCGTGCGCGACGAGCCGGTCTGCCGCCGGCTGATGGGCGTCCCCGGCGTCGGCCCGCTGACCGCGCTCGCGTTCCGCGCCACCATCGATCGGCCCGAGCGCTTCCGGCGCTCGCGCGACGTGGGCGCCCACCTCGGCCTGACACCGAAGCGCTACCAGTCCGGGGAGACCGATGTGCAGGGCGGGATCAGCCGCTGCGGCGACGAACTCGCCAGGACCGCCCTCTACGAGGCCGCCCACTCGCTGCTGGTCCGGAGCCGGAGGTGGTCGAGCCTGCGCGCCTGGGGCATGCAGGTCGCCAGGCGCCGCGGCATGGCGCGGGCCCGCGTCGCGGTCGCGCGCAAGCTCGCCTGCGTCCTGCACCGGATGTGGGCCGATGACGCCGAGTTCCGTTGGGGCAAGCAGGAAACGGCCTCCGCCGTCCCTGGCTAGCCCAGAGCGAGTTCCCGCCCCGGAAGGGACGGGGCCGCGTCGTTCCCGTGGGGACGACGGGCGAGGTGATCCCGCTGAGAGCCCGGAGCCGAGGGGCAGCCGCCCCGAAGGTCGCCACACAGATTGGGACGCCCACCCTCCGGACCCCGTGATGCGGCGGCCTCAGCGCCGACCGCGGAGAGAAGCGAGTGACCCACGGGCGCGGCAGGAACCACGAGCAGCTTGACCCACCAACCCCAATCAGAGAGGGCTCTAAGGAGCGTATCGCGATAGGGAATTCTCCATAGCGCGCATGCTGCTGGTAAGGAACGCCGATGTCCCGGCCACGATGGACGACGCCCGCCGCGAGATCCGGGGCGGCGGGGTCCTGGTCGAGGGCGACCGGCTCTTGGCGGTGGGACTGGGCGCGCACGACGCGGAGCTGTTTGGCTGGCACTCTGCGCTCTGCCCGATCCGGGCAAGG
>DATAHW010000157.1:0-4832 GCA_036262935.1 Gemmatimonadales bacterium
CGGGCCGGCGACCTGCCCCATCGCGCTGAGAGCTCACCGGGCCTCCAACCTCGCCTTTTAGCATCCCCTCACTCCACCGTCTCTCACCTGACCGCCTGACCGCCCGACCGCGCGCCCGCCCAACCGTCCGCCCTACTCCACCAGCCCCTCCGGCGGCGTCACCACCAGCGTTCGGCCGGTCCGGTCCACCGACTGCACGAATTCCTTCCGGTACGGCAGCAAAAACTCCCGCCTGGGCCCCTGGACCTCGATCATCAGTCCCGCCGGCATCTCGTACACCGCGGTGACCAGGCCGAGCGGCGTTTCATCCGGCAGGCGGACCGCGAAGCCGTCGAGCTCGTGGAGGTAGACTTCGTCACCCTCGGGCGGGGGGAGCTCTTCCGCCGGCACCGCCAGGAACAGGCCCCGCCACGGGTCGATATCCTCGCGCCGCTCGGCGCCCGCGAACTTGACGAGCCACTCCCGGTGATACGGACGGCTCCACTCGATCGCCACCGGTCCGGCCACCGGCTCCCCGTCCACCCCCACCAGCCACACTGCCCGTCCGGCCGCGAACACGGTGTCGGGGCGGTCGGTGAGGGGGAAGAGCGTCAGGCTACCCTTGAGGCCGTGCGGCTTTCTGAGCCGGCCGACGACCAGTCGTGAGTCGCGGGCGGTCACGACCCGGTTGCCGCTAACTGCTCGCGACTCGCGACCCGCGACCCGCGACTTCCCCGGCAAATACCCCCGCCTGCTTGAGCAGCGACTGGACCGTATCCGACGCCGTGGCGCCCTGGCTGATCCACTGCCGCGCCTTCTCCGCGTCCACCTGGATCTTCTGCGCCGCGGTGGTGCCCTTGGGGTTGTAAGTGCCGATGATCTCGATGAACCGGCCGTCGCGCGGCGACTCCTTGTCGGCGATGACGATACGGTAGAGCGGGACCTTCTTGCGGCCGACGCGACGCAGGCGAATCCGAGTTGCCATGTCCGTTCCTGGTCCTATTTCTAGGTGTGCGGGTTAACCGGGGAAAGGTCCACGTCCAAAGGGGAGCTTCATGCCCATCCCCCCGGTCTTTCCCACGCTCTTCATGACCTTCTGCATCTGCTTGAACTGCGCGAGCAGCGCGTTCACTTCCTGCACGGTGCGCCCGCTGCCCTTCGCGATCCGGAGCCGCCGCTGCCCGTTGATGAGGTCGGGGCTGGAGCGCTCCTTGGGCGTCATCGAGAGCACAATGGCCTCGACGTGCTTGAGCTTCTTGTCGTCGATCCTGGCCGCCTGCAGCATGGCCGGGTTCATTCCGGGCAGCATGCCGAGCACGTTCTTGAGCGGCCCCATCTTCTGCATCTGTCGCATGGCGTTGAGGAAGTCGCCGAGGTCCATCCCCTTCTTCGAGGTGACCTTCTTGGCCAGCCGCTCGGCTTCCTTCTCATCGACCGCGCCCTGCGCCTTCTCGACCAGCGAGAGGATGTCGCCCTGCTGCAGGATGCGGCCGGCGAGCCGGTCGGGATAGAACGGCTCCAGCGCATCGAGCTTCTCGCCGACGCCGATGTACTTGATCGGCGCGTGCGTGACACCGTAGATCGAGAGCGCCGCGCCGCCGCGGGCGTCGCCGTCCATCTTGGTGAGGATGACGCCCGTCACCCCCAGCGCGTCGTGGAACCCCTGCGCGATGCGTACGGCGTCCTGGCCGGTCATCCCGTCGGCCACGAGCAGGATTTCGTGCGGGTTGACGGCGCTCTTGAGCCGCTTGAGCTCGCCCATCATCTCGTCGTCGATCTGCAACCGGCCCGCGGTGTCCACAATGACCGTCCGGGCGCGCGCCTTGCCCGCCTCGACGATGCCCTGCCGGACGATCTGGACCACGTCCCTGGAGGCGTTGTCGCTGTACACCCCGGTCTCGACCTGCCGGCCAAGCGTATGGAGCTGGTCGATGGCCGCCGGGCGGTACACGTCCGCCGCCACCAGGAACGGCGCCTTCTGCTCCAGCTTGAGCCGCCGCGCGAGCTTGCCCGCCGTGGTGGTCTTGCCCGAGCCCTGGAGGCCGACCAGCAGGATGACCGTCGGCGGCACGGTGGCGTGCGCGATCGGCGCCTGTTTCTCGCCGAGCAGCACGACCAGCTCGTCGTAGACGATCTTGACCAACTGATGGCCGGGCCGCACGTCGCGGAGCGCCGTGACGCCGACGGCCCGGCCCTGCACGCGCTCGAGAAACTCGCGCGTCAGGTCGAAGCTCACGTCGGCCTCGAGCAGGATCCGGCGAATTTCCCGGAGCCCCTCCTTGACCGCATCTTCCGTCAGGACGCCGCGCCCGGTGAGCTTCTGGAGCGTGGCGTTGAGTTTCTCGGACAGCTCGTCGAACATAAGCCCGTAAGCATAAACCGCAGACCGGCTTTGGACAAGCCGCGGGGTGGGCGGCCCTAGCCTCCGACCCTGACGATCTTCGCCACCGACGGAACGCCGTTCCGGTTCACCAGGAACAGCAGATAGGGGCCGGGAGGCGCGAGGTTGGCGTTGGCCGGGCCAGCAGCGGAGAGCGTCGTGGGGCCGGTGGCCGCGAAGACCAGTGGATAAATGACCTGGCTGGCGTTGAAGGCGTGGGTGACCGACGACAGCCGGATGAGCGTACCGCGGGCGACCGAGCCCGCGTCCGGGCTCTCGACGCTCACGGTCTGCCCGTAGGCGAGCGTGGTTGGTGCGGAGCTGATGGCCGGCCGCGCGGCCCGGCTGCCGTCGGGATTGAACAGGTACGGCGGGCTGAACACCTCCGCCGACAGCTCGCTCTGCGCGAACGTGACGCCGTCGCCCTCGCCGCTGCCGCTCGAGAGCACCCGCCCGTCGGGAAGGAGCAACGCCGTCGAGTGATACACCCGCGGCGTGGCCTCCCGCGCCATGGTGGTCCACGACTCGGTCGCGGGATTCCACAGCTCGGCATAGTGGACGGCATCGGCCAGGTTGTTGAACCCGGGTCCGCTGCTGCCGTTGGTGACCAGCACCTTGCCGTCGGCGAGCAGTGTCGCGTTCATCTGCCGGCGGGCGAACGCCATCCCGGGAACCGTGCGCCAGGCGGGAGCCGCCTGATTGAGGTCGATCACCTCGGCGGAGGCCGTCGGCGGGTCACCCCCACCGGCGTACAGGATCTTGCCGGGGGCGTACATGACGGCGGAGCCGGCTTCCCGGTTGGCCACCTTCCGGTCGGCGACCGTGGTCCACGCCCCGGTGCCTCGCACGTCCAGGTAGCGAGTGGTCAGGGCGTCGCCGGCGTAGAACAGCTTGCCGTTCGGTGCCACGAACAGCCTGGGATAGTACGGCAGCTCGAGCGAGGCCGTCGGGAGCGGCCGCCAGCCGCTGCCGTTCCAGATCTCGGGCGTGGGAACGACGACGCCCTCCTCGTCAGTGCCCGCCAGCGCCAGGACTTCGCCGTCAGGGAGTGCCGTCGTCGTGGGGTACCAGCGCCCCTGTGCCATCGAGCCGGTGTTGGCCCAGGTGCCGGACGACGGATCGAATACCGCCGCGGCCGCCAGGCCGTGGTCGGCGGTGATGTGCCCACCGGCCACCAGAATGCGACCGTCCGGCAGCACCGTGTGGCCGCTGCAGAAGTACTGAAAGGTCTTGAGCACCTGAGTGAACACGCCCGGGCTCGCCGGGTCCCACACCTGCGTCTCTCCCTTGTCGCCCCAGAGCAGCACCTTGCCCGACGGCAACAGGTGCATGTGGATCGCGACGACCGGCGTCGGGAACGCCGGCGCCCATTCTCCCTGGACCGCGGCGAGGCTCGAGCCCCCATTGCCGAAGCTGGCGGGAATCGACTGGGTCTGGACGACGGTATACGTGCAGGTCGCCGCTCCGGCGCAGAGCCCGCCCAGCGACGCGGAAGTGAACCCCGCGGCCGGCGTGGCCGTGAGCACCAGCGGGGTATACGCCGGATACTTGGCCGAGCAGCCGATCGCCGCCGGCGTGCCGTTGGTGATCACGCAATTGATGGCCGGCGTGAGTCCCGCCTGGCTCTTGACGGTGCCCTTCCCCACGCCCGGGGTGCCACTCGTGATCTTCACGGTGAAGGGGCCCTTGAGAAACCGCGCCCGGACCGACCGGTTGGACGTCATCGGTGCGCGGCAGGTGCCGCTGCCGGCGCAGTAGAGCTGCCAGGTGAGGAACGAGTGGCCGGGCTTGGGGGTGGCGGTCAGCACGACGATGACGTCCTTGGTGAACTGCGCCACGCACCCCGTGGCGGCCGCCACCCCGGCAGTGATGGTGCAATTGATCCCGGCCGGGCTCGACGTCACGACCCCGCTGCCCGAGCCGCCGCCCGAGACCGTCAGGGTCTTCTTGACGATGGTCACGGCGAGCGCCGGCGCCGTCGGCTCGGGGCTGTCCTGGCACCCGTGCAGGAGTGCCAGCGCCGTCGCGAGAGCGAGGGCAGAGCCGACCCCGGCCAACAGACGGTGCGGGTGCATGCGCCACCTCGAGCGAGGGAGGACGACGAGCTGCTGGAACGCTGTCAGGAGCGGGTCGGGCGGGTCGCGTACGGCAGACTAGAGTGCAGCCCGGAACGGGCCGCTGTCAAGTCGGCCCCCTACGGCCCGACGGTCACCATCCGGGCCGTCGAGGGCACGCCGTTCCCGTTCACCAGAAAGAGCATATAGGGACCGGGGGTCGCCCAGCTCGCGCTCGACGGGCCCGTGGCGGTCAGAGTCGTCGCGCCAGCGGCCGAGAAGGTCAGGGGAAAGATGAGCTGGCTCTGATTGAACGCATGGGTGACCGACCCGAGCCGAATCAGCGTCCCGCGGGTTACCGCCGCGGCATCCGGGGTGCGTACCGTGAACGGCTGCCCGTAGGTAATCCTCGAGGGAGC
>DATAHW010000158.1:0-14564 GCA_036262935.1 Gemmatimonadales bacterium
GGTGACTCGGTCGCGGCCCACGACTCACGACTCGCGACTGCTTCTCCCGAATCGAACAGCGGCAGAATGTGCGGATGCTGCAGGTTGGCGGTGGTTCGGATCTCGCTCAGGAAGCGCTCGGCGCCGATGACGGCGGCGAGCTCGGGGCGGAGCACCTTGACGGCGACCTGGCGATCGTGTCGCAGGTCATGCGCGAGATATACGGTGGCCATGCCGCCCGCGCCGAGCTCGCGCTCGATGCGGTAGCGGTCGGCCAGCGCGGCGGCGAGGCGGGAGGGGGGATCGCTCATGGGGTGGTGCCCATTAATATCCACTGCGGGCGCGATTCGGGAAGGGTCGAGGTGAAGCTGTGTAATTCGGTATGGTCCCGAGCGAAGGGAGGGAGCTTGGCGGCACGCTCGAGCCATTCCCGGGCAAGATCCCTCGCTCCGCTCGGGATGACAGCTCGCTCCGCTGTGGATGAAAGCTGTCGGCACGCGTTCGTTCGGGGCCGTGCCCCCCAGATCACAGACACAGCGGCAGGAGCCGCCCTATCGTAGGTCGAAGTTCCCGAGTCGACCACGAGCCTGGGAGGTAACGGATGCATCGGCGCATGCGAATTGTGATGGTGGGTCTGGTGCTCGCCCTCTTTGCCGCGCTGTCGGCGCCCCGACTGTCCGCTCAGACCGGCACCGTCACCTGCGAGTCGAAGGGCAGCAGCCGCGAGCAGTGCGCCGTCCAGCGCGATGCCACCGTGGAGCTGGCGCGGCAACTGAGCGACACGCCCTGCCGGCGGGAAGTGAACTGGGGCCAGGGCCCGGCCTACATCTGGGTGTCGGGCGGCTGCCGGGCGGAGTTCACGGTGACCGCGGGCTACGCGGGCGTCCCGGCGTCGAACGCCTCCGCCACCCCCGTCCAGCTCCGGGCCTGCCGGGTCGAGGCGGACCGGCGGCTCCCGGGCTACACGTACGGCCAGATCGGGGTCGAGCCGCAGTCACGCAAGGGGAGCGTGGCCGAGGTGCGCTGGTGGACGGCGACTTCCGCCGGGCTCTGCAGCGTGGCCACCGACGGACGGATCCTGCGGTTCAGCACGGGCGGGACGCCCGGCCCGAGCGGTGGCTACGCGACGCCGGCCACGACGACGCAGCTCACCTGCGAGTCGCGGAGTACCGACCGGGAAGAGTGCCCCATTCCCCAGCGCGCGCAGGTGCGGCTGGTGCGCCAGATCAGCCAGAGCCCGTGCCGGCTCAACGATACGTACGGCACCGGCCAGGGCTATCTGTGGGTCGCCAAAGGGTGTCGCGCCGAGTTCGAGGTGACCGTGCCCGGCGTCGCGCCGGTCACCGGCCCGGTCACCGGACCGATCGCGGGCGGCGGGTACGGCACGACCAGCAGGGTCGTCTGCCAGTCCGTCGGCAACGCGCAGCGGCAGTGCCCGATTCCCGAGGGCGCAAGCGTGCGGATGATCAAGCAGGTTACCACGGCCGCCTGCCGAGAGGGCGAGACCTGGGGCACGGGCGCGACGTTCATCTGGGTGAATCGGGGCTGCGGGGCGGAGTTCGAAGTCACCGCGGCCGGCGTGGGAAGCGCGAACGCCGGCGGCACCGGTCTCCCGCAGCAGGTGACCTGCGAGTCCAAGGGCGGCGAGCGGTCCGAATGCCGGATCCGGGCCGGCGCGCAGGTGCGGCTGGCACGCCAGCTCAGCAATACCGCCTGCGTCTACAACAGCACCTGGGGCACCCGCGCGGGAGTCATCTGGGTGGCGAACGGCTGCCGGGCGGAGTTCGAGGTTCGCTAGCAGTCCTCCGGCGCCGCCGGGCACCGTTCGTGCTCCGGCAGGCGCCGGCCGCGCCCCGGCGCTGCTCCGGTCGCATTCTGCAACAGTCATGAGCGCATCAGACGCATCTCCCGACGGAGGTCCCATCCGGACCGTCCCTGCTCCCCGGCCTCGACCGCCGGTCGGTACGCTGGCGCTCCTGACCGCGCTGTATGCCCTGGCCTATCTGCTCTGGGAGCGGAGCGACTGGGGCAGCCCGGCGCTGCGCAATCTGCTGGGCAACGTGGCCTTCATGCCGCTCAACGTGGGCGTGGTGGTGCTGTTCGCGCTCGCCTCGCGCAGCAGGATCCTGGACCCAGGAGTGCGCCGCGCGCTCCGCCTGATGGCGACCGGCTCGGCGATGGTGTTCATCGGCAACGCCATCTCGGTCTGGTACCTCGAGGTGCTGCACGTCAATCCGCCGGTCTCGTGGGCCGATCCGTTCTACCTCTCCGACTCGCTCCTGACCGTGGCCGCGCTCCTCGCCTTTCCGCTGGCGCGGCGCACCCGGCTGGAGCGGTGGAAGTTCCTGCTGGACGCCGCGATGGTGCTGCTGGGCGGCGCGGTGGCGCTCTGGTACCTCTCGGTGCGCCCGACGGTCGCTTCGGAGGGGAGCAGCCTGGTCGTCACCCTGATGGCGTTCGCCTATCCGCTGGCGAGCCTGCTGGTCCTCCTCGGCGTCACTACCGTGCTGCTCCGCCGGCCCACCGACGCCAACCGGGCGGCGTTCGCGCTGCTCGTGGCGGGCACGGTCGTGGGGCTCGTCGCCGACCTCACCTTCAACTGGGTCTCGCTCGAGGCCAACGCACGGAGCGCGGCCTGGACCGACGCGGTCTACCTCCTGTGTTACGTCATGCTGATCGCAAGCGCCGAGCTCTACCTCAGGCGGCCGATGCCGCTCCGGGTCGCCTCGAACGTCCCGGTCACCCGGCTGCAGCAACTGAGTCCGCTGCCGTACGTCGCGGTGGCGACGACCTACGGGCTGCTCCTCTGGGTGGCCGTCCGCCCGTGGAGCGATCCGGTGAGCGGGCTCGCGGTGGGCGCGCTGCTGATCACCGCGCTGGTCGTCACCCGGCAACTGCTCACGGTTCGCGAGAACCTCCGGCTCCTGGCGGAGACCGCCGCGCGGCAGAACGAGGCGCGGTTCCGCTCGCTGGTGCAGCACTCGTCCGACGTCATCCTGATCATCAAGACCGACGGGACGATCCGCTTCGTGAGCCCGTCGGCGACGCAGGTCTTCGGCTACGATCCGGCGACGATGCTGCGGCAGACCGTGTCCGAGCTGCTGCACCCGGACGACCGTGAGCGCGCCGCCACGTTCTTCCGGGACGCCGCGAAATCGCCCGGCGTCACGGGGCCCGTGGAGCTGCGCTTCCGCCAGCCCGACGGGTCCTGGCTCCATGCCGAGATCCTCGCGACCAACCTGCTGCGGGACGCGAGCGTGAAGGGGATCGTGCTCAACACCCGGGACGTGAGCGAGCGGAAGCGGCTGGAGGAGCAGCTCACCCACCAGGCGTTTCACGACCCGCTCACCGGGCTCGCCAACCGCGCGCTGTTCCGGGACCGGGTGAGCCACGCCCTCGCGCTGGCCCAGCGCCGGGGGCATCCGATCACGGTGCTGTTCCTCGACCTCGACGACTTCAAGATGGTGAACGACAGCCTGGGGCACGCGGAAGGCGACCGGCTGCTCATCGCCGCGGCGGAGCGGTTTCTCTCCTGCGCCCGGAGCACGGACACGGTGGCGCGGCTGGGCGGCGACGAATTCGCCATCCTGATCGAGGGCGCCGAGGGGCGGGAGGGACTGCTGGAGCGGCTCACCGCGGCGATGGTGCACTCGTTCTCGCTGAGCGGCAACCAGGTGCGGGTGACGGCGAGCATCGGCGTCGCCGCCGCCGTCGGCGGCGAGAGCGCGGACGACCTGCTCCGGAACGCCGACGTCGCGATGTACGAGGCCAAGCGCCACGGCAAGGGACGCTCCGCCACGTACGAGTCCCGCATGTATGCCGACATCCGCGAGCGGCTGGATCTCGAGGCCGCGCTCAGGGGTGCGCTCGAGCGCCGCGAACTGGTGCTGCACTACCAGCCGATCGTACAGCTCCAGAGCGGCGCGATCTACGGGGTCGAGGCCCTGCTGCGCTGGGAGCACCCCCAGTACGGCCGGCTGCTCCCCCAGCACTTCGTGCCGCTGGCGGAGGAGACCGGGCTCATCGTACAACTCGGCGCCTGGGTGCTGGACGAGGCCTGCCGGCAGCTTGAGGCCTGGAATCGGGCGCACCCTGAGAGCGTGCTCGCGGTGTCGGTCAACATCTCGGGCCGGCAGCTCCAGGGCGCGGGACTGGCCGACGCGCTCCGCCGGGCGCTCGCGTCGTCGGGCGTGGACCCGGCGAAGGTGGTGCTCGAGATCACCGAGAGCGTGCTGATGCAGGAGACCGAATCCGTGCTCGACCGGCTGCGGCAGCTCAAGGCGCTCGGCGTGCGGCTCGCGATCGACGACTTCGGCACGGGCTACTCGTCGCTGAGCTATCTTCAGCGGTTCCCGATCGACATCCTCAAGATCGCCAAGCCGTTCGTGGAAGAGGTGGGCAAGGGCGCCGACCGCTCGGCGCTGGCGCGGGCGATCATCGGGCTGGGCGACACGCTCCGGCTCGATACCATCGCCGAGGGGATCGAAATGGCGGAGCAGCGGGCGGCGCTGCTCCAGCTCGGGTGCACGCTCGGGCAGGGACACTACTTCTGGCCGGCGCTGCCGGCGGCGGCGGTCGAGGAGCTGCTCGCGGCGGGGCGGCTGCCGGCGGCGCCCGCCGCGCGCTGATGCGAGGCCCCCAATGAAGCCCGAGCTCCGCGACCAGGTCCAGGCGGCGATCGCCGACCGTTACACCCTCGACCGCGACCTCGGCCGCGGCGGCATGGCGAGCGTGGTGCTGGCGCGCGACCTCCAGCACGACCGGATGGTGGCGCTCAAGGTGCTCCATCCCGAGCTGGCCCCCACGGTGGGCGGCGACCGGTTCAAGCGCGAGATCCGCGTGGCCGCGCGGCTGCAGCACCCCAACATCCTGAGCGTGCTCGACTCGGGCGAGACGCCCGGCGGCCAGCTCTGGTTCACGATGCCGTTCGTCGAGGGCGAAAACGTGTACGAGCGGCTGCAGCGGGTGCAGCAGTTCGCGCCGGCGGAGGCGCTCCGGATCGCGACGGCCGCGGCGAGCGCGCTGGCCTACGCCCACGAGCAGGGCGTGGTGCACCGCGACATCAAGCCCGACAACATCCTGCTCTCGGGCGACCAGGTGCTGGTGGCCGACTTCGGCGTGGCCCGGGCGGTGAGCGAGGTGGCGGAGAAGCTCACCGCCACGGGGATGATCGTCGGCACGCCGACCTACATGAGCCCCGAGCAGGCCAGCGGCGACAAGGCGATCGACGGCCGGAGCGACATCTTCGCGCTCGGCTGCGTGGTGTACGAGATGCTGGCCGGCGAGCCGCCGTTCAAGGGACCCAATCCCCAGGCGACGCTCATGCGCCGGTTCATGGGGCCGCCGCGGCCGCTCCGGCCGATGGTGCAGATCCCCGAGCACGTGGAGCACGCCATCGTGCGCGCGCTGGCCAAGGATCCCGGCGAGCGCTACGCGACGGCGGCCGAATTCGCGGAGGCGCTGGCGGGCCGGGAGCCGGCGACGCCGGCCTCCACCCCGCCGCCATCCGATGCGGCCGCCGCGACCGGCACGCCTCGAGCCGGCAAGCGGGGGTGCGCGGGCGTGCTCCTCCTGGCAGCCGGCCTCGCGGGCGCGGCGGTGCACCTGCTCGGGTCGCTCTGAGCCATCACGTGCCGCGCCCGCGGGGTCCGCACGCCCCCGATGAGCGGTGTCATCCCGAGCGCAGCGAGGGATCTAGTCGGCCGGCCCCGACCCATTCCCGCGCAAGATCCCTCGCGTTCGCTCGGGATGACAGTTCGGTTTGCCCTCGGGATGAAAGCTCAGCATGCCACCCTCACCCCGGTCCGTGACTCCGCCCATGGCCTCTGCACGCCAGAAGTTCATCGTACGCCTGCATCTCATCGGCCTCGCCGCGGTGCTGCTGCTGGGCGTCGTGGTGGCCGTGCTGCTCGGGCGCCTCGCGCCGCCGGGCGACACCGGCGCGACCGTCCAGGGGACGCTCATCTTCCTCGCCTGCGCGCTGATCGCGGAGGTGATCCTCATCCGCGTGCTGGTGGACAACGTGCTCAAGCCGACCGGCCGCGCCGCCAGCATCGCGAGCCGCGTCGCCCAGGGCGACCTGAGCATGGGGGTAGGCGCGGGCGCACCGGCGGGGGATCTGCTCAGCAGCTCGCTCGCCGCGATGCTCGAGAAGCTGCGGGATCTGGTCGGCACCATCCGCCAGCACGCGCACGAGGCGGCGGCGATGTCGCAGGAGATCGCGGCCTCCACCCAGGAGATGAGCGCGTCCACCCAGGAGGTCGCGAGCACGACGGGCGACCTGACCGAGCGCGCCAACCAGCAGGCGGTGGTGGTCCGGGCGGCGGCCGAGGACGCGAGCAGGATTCTCGGCATCGCCCAGGAGCTCGCGGCCGGCGCCGTGCAGTCGGCCGAGCGGAACGCGGCGCTCGCGCGGCTGGCGCGGTCGCACCGCGAGCGGCTGGACGTGAGCACGGCCGAGCTCACCCGGCTGGCGGAGGAGGTGGAGCAGGCGGCGGTCGAGGCCGACGCGCTCGCCGCAGCCTCGGAGGAGATCGAGAAGTTCGTCGCCCAGACCAAGGCGATCGCCAAGCAGACGCACATGCTGGCGCTCAACGCATCGATCGAGGCGGCGCGCGCGGGCGAGGAAGGCAAGGGATTCAGCGTCGTCGCCGAGGAAGTGCGGAAGCTGGCCGGCCAGGCCGCACGCTCCGCGGGAACCACGAGCGAGACGGTCCAACTGGTCGTCGAGCGGGTGCGGACGGCCCGCGAGCGCCTGCTCCGGCTGGGCCAGGGCGGGCTCGCGGCCAAGGACGCCGCGCACGAGGCCGCAGCGGGCCTCCTCAACGTCGCGGCCGACGCCGAGGCCAATGACGAGTGGACCCGGCGCATCTCCACCTCCGCCGCCGAGGTGCGCGGGCTCATCGAGGGGATCGCCGGCCGGATGCGCGAGGTCTCGGCCGGGACGGAAGATTACGCGGCGGCGGCCGAGGAGATCGCCGCGGCGGCGGAGCAGCTCAACGCGTCCACCGAGGAGATCTCGACCTCCGCCTCGCACCTGGCCAATGCCGCCGAGCGGCTCACGGGCGCCGTCGGCGGGTTCAGGCTCACGTGAGCCGCGCGCTCCTCCTGCTCCGGAACGCGGAGCTGTACGACCCGGCGCCGCGCGGGCGCCGTCACCTGCTGATCGCGGGGGAGCGGCTGGTCTGGGTGGGACGCGACGTGCCGAAGCTCGACCCGATGCTCGAGGTCGAGGAGGTGGACGTCGGCGGACGGCGCGTGATCCCGGGGTTGATCGATGGGCACGTGCACCTGACCGGCGGCGGCGGCGAGGCGGGCCCGGAGACACGGGTGCCGCCCGTCGCGCTTTCGGGACTCACCCTGGGCGGCGTCACCACCGCGGTCGGCGTCCTCGGCACCGACGATACGGTGCGCACCACCGCCGAGCTGGTGACGGCGGCGCGCGGACTCGTGGCGCAGGGGCTCAGTGCGTGGTGCCACACCGGTGGCTATCACGTCCCTCCCACCACGGCCACCGGGAGCGTCCGGCTCGACATCGTGCTCATCGACCTGGTGCTCGGCGTGGGCGAGCTGGCGATCAGCGATCACCGCTCGAGCCAGCCGACGCTCGACGAGCTGCTCCGCATCGCGGGCGACGCGCACGTGGGCGGGCTCATGAGCGGGAAGGCCGGGATCGTCCACCTGCACGTGGGCGACGGGCCGCGCGGACTCGAGCTGGTGCGCCAGGCGCTGGACCGGAGCGAGCTGCCGGCCGGGGTGTTCAACCCGACGCACGTGAACCGCCGGCGGGCGCTGTTCGACGAGGCGATGGCGCTGGCCGAGCGGGGGTGCACGATCGACATCACGGCATTTCCGGTCGCGGACGGGGAGGACGTATGGGGCGCGGACGAGGCGCTGGTGCGCTACCTGGACGCGGGGCTGGACGAGTCGCGCGTGACCGTCAGCTCGGATGGCGGCGGGTGCCTGCCGGTGTTCGACGCGGAGGGCCGGGTGGCGACTATGGAGATCGGCAGCCCCGCGGCAATCGGCGGGGCGCTCCGGGCGGTGCTCGCGCGCGGGCAGCCGCTCGAGCGGGTGCTGCCGGCGTTTACGAGCAACCCCGCCCGGCTGCTGCGGCTCCATCGCAAGGGCCGGCTCAATCCCGGGGCCGATGCGGACCTGGTGGTGCTCGGGCCGGACGGCGACCCCGCCGACATGATGGCGCGCGGGCGCTGGCACGTGCGGGACGGCCGTGCGGTGGTGCGGGGGCCGTTCGAGCCGGCCGACTAGCTGGAGACCCCTGTCCGCTCGGCCGGACCGGTCTCCAGCTCACTTGCCGATCGGCTTCAACTCGAAATGGTCCTCGTGGACGATCACATTGCCGAACTCGTCGAACCGCACATTTCCGACTCCGAGCATTCGGACGCGTCCGCCGGCCGCCAGCTCGAGGATCCCTCCGAACGTCGCCTGCAGCGTGGACGAACCATTCCCCAATGCCTTGACCGTCCAGTGCAGACTCCCCCGGCCGCGCGCCAGCACCGCATGGGTGCTCAGCTCGCACGCATCGTCGGTGGCCCCCTCGTACACCACGATGGTGGCCTGGTGAAGGTCGTCACGTAGATGGAAGCTGCCGGACGGAGTCTCCACGATGTGCTCAGTGCCTCCTCCATCGTACACCGGTTCGGAGCCGCCACACTCGGGCGCGTCGCTCACCGGCGACACGAGGCCGAAGGTTGCCGAGTAGCCCCGGTCGGGATCGAACACGAAGAAGAAGTTGAAGGGGATCTTCAAGGCCGTCGCCCCGAAGCTCGGCGCCGACCCCGAGGGGGAGAGGAGGTCGCCCGACGGCGAGGGATCGTCGACCGGCCGGCACGCCAGGAGAGTGGCGAGCGCGAGCGGAAGAGTCAGGTGAGCGCAGCGCATAGTTGCCTCCGGTGCGGTGGGTCCGTGGCCTTGCGGTTGCTGCGTTTGCCGGATGCGTTGTTTCCCGGTCCTCTCTGCGGTGCGGCCCTGATGTAGGGTTTGGTATCGATGCGGTCAATGGGCCGAATCGGCCCAGCGCGGTTCCCGGTCAGCGTACCAAAGGCGGTTATCTTAGGCTCGCGGACCCATGGAGGCCGGCGGCGACCCCCCGCCGGCCATACTCTTGGCCGGAGGGGCGCTCGTGGCGGCTGACCGCGGCTACATCGTTCCGGTGGGCGGCGCGGAAGAGAAGATCGGCGACATCACGATCCTCCGGCGGTTCGTGGCCCTCTGCGGGTCGGAGGCGAGCATCGCGATCATTCCGACCGCGTCGGAGCTGAGCGAGACGGGGGCGAGGTATGAGGCGCTGTTCCGGCAGCTCGGGGCCGCGGAGGCGCGCACGCTCCCGATCCAGACCCGGGCGGACGCAGCCAACGAGGAACTGGTGGAGATGCTGGACGAGGCGGACGGAGTCTTCCTTACCGGCGGCAACCAGCTTCGGCTGAGCACAATGATCGGCGGGACGCCAGTGGCCAAGGCGCTGCGGCTCCGGAACGCCGACGGACTCCACATCGCGGGCACGTCGGCAGGCGCGGCATTCCTGTGCGAGCACATGATCGCGTTCGGCCGGGAGGGCGCCTCGCCGCGAGCCAAGAGCGTGACGCTCGCGCCGGGGCTCGGGCTCACCAACCGGATCATCATCGACCAGCACTTCCGGCAACGCGACCGGCTGGGGCGGCTGCTGACGGCGCTGGCCTACAACCCGTTCGCGATCGGAATCGGGCTGGACGAAAACACGGCCGGCTTCATCGCGCCCAACGAGACGATGGAGGTGGTCGGGAGCGGCGCGCTCACGATCGTGGACGCGGCGGAGCTCGAGTTCTCCTCGATGGCGCGGGTGCGGAAGAACGACCCGGTGTGCCTGATCGGGCTCAGGCTGCATATTCTGGACGTCGGTGCGACGTTCAACCTGCATACGCGCGAGGCGGCGGCCGCGCCGGAGATCGCGCGACGCCTATAGCTCTGGGCCTCTGTGGTGAACACGGCGCGGCGGGCACGAGGCCAGATGAGGAACCACGATGCGGATACTTGACCGGACCGTCTATGTCGGCCCCAGCCTGTACGCCCACTTTCCGGTCATCCGGCTCGACGTGGACCTGGGGGTGCTCGAGGAGTGGCCGTCGGGGAAGCTGGGGCCGGCGTTCACCGACCGGCTGATCGCGGCGCTGCCGGGACTGCACGAGCACGGCTGCTCCTACGGCGAGCCCGGCGGGTTCATCCGGCGGCTCACGGAGGAGGACGGCACCTGGATGGGCCACATCCTCGAGCACGTCGCCATCGAGCTGCAGAACGTGGCCGGCGAAGCGGTGACGTTCGGCAAGACGCGCGGTGCGGGCAGCGAGGGCCGGTACCACGTGGTCTACCAGTACCACCAGGAAGACGTGGGGCTCGAGGCCGGTGAGCTGGGCCTGGTGCTGCTGCACTCGCTCCTGCCGCCCGAGCTGCGGCCCGAGGGCGCCGTTCCGGGCGACTTCGACTTCGCCGCCGAGCGGGACGAGTTCATCCGCTTCACGCAGAGCCGCGCGCTGGGCCCGAGCACGGCGGCGCTGGTCCGGGCGGCGGAGGACCGGCGGATCCCGTGGATTCGGCTCAACGAGCAGAGCCTCATCCAGCTCGGCCACGGCCGGTTCCAGCAGCGGGTCCAGGCCACCGTCACCAGCCGCACCTCCCACATCGCGGTCGAGCTCGCCTCGGACAAGGAGGAGACCAACCGCATTCTGGCCCATCTCGGGCTCCCGGTGCCGCGCCAGCGGCTGGTACAGCGGCCGGACGATGCCGTGGCGGCGGCCGAGCGGGTGGGCTATCCCGTGGTGGTGAAGCCGTTCAACGCCAATCACGGCCGGGGAATCTCGATCCACCTCACCACCGAGGAGCAGGTGCGCGCCGCGTTCGAGGTGGCGCGGGAGCACAGCCGAAACGTCATCATCGAGAGCTTCATCACCGGCGAGGACCATCGGATGCTGGTGATCGCCGGCGAGCTCGTCGCCGTATCGAAGCGCGTGCCCGGCCACGTAACAGGCGACGGCGTGCACACGATCGAGGAGCTGGTGGACGAGGTGAATCTGGACCCTCGCCGCGGAATCGGACACGAGAAGGTGCTCACGCGCCTGGTGTTCGATCACCAGGCAGAGGCGATGCTGGCCCGGAAGGGCTACACGAGAGAAACCGTCCCCCCGGCCGGCGAGCACGTCTTCCTCCGCTCCACCGGCAACCTCTCCACCGGCGGCACCGCCACCGACATGACCGACCTGGTGCACCCGGACAACGCCGAGATGGCGGTGCGCGCGGTCAAGGCGATCGGGCTCGACGTGGGCGGCGTGGACTTCCTCACGACCGACATCACCGAGTCGTACAAGGAGATCGGCGGCGCCATCTGCGAGATCAACGCGGCGCCCGGGTTCCGGATGCACATGGCGCCGAGCGAGGGCCGCCCCCGGGACGTGGCGGGGCCGGTGCTCGACATGCTGTTCCCGCCGGGCATGCCGAGCCGGATCCCGATCGCGGCCGTCACGGGCACCAACGGGAAGACGACGACGGCGCGGATGCTGGCCCACATCCAGAAGCTGGCCGGGCATCACGTGGGGCTCACCAGCACCGATGGCGTGTACATCGACGGCCAGCGCACGGTGGCGGGCGACATGACGGGGCCGGTGGCCACGCGCATGGTGCTGAGCGACCCCAACGTGGACGTGGCGGTGCTCGAGATCGCGCGCGGCGGGCTCCTGCGGGCGGGCATGGGCGTCCGCCACTGCGACGTGGGCGCCGTGCTCAACGTCAGGTCCGATCACCTCGGCCTCCGCGGCATCGGCACGCTCGACGAGCTGGCCGCGGTCAAGCGGATCGTGGTGGAAGTGGCGCGGGACGCCGCCATCCTCAACGCCGACGATCCGCTCTGCCTCAAGATGGCCGACTACACCTCGGCCAAGCAGCTCTGCTACGTCACCATGGACCCGACCCATGCGCTCGTGGGCGAGCACATCCGGGCCGGCGGACGCGGCGTGGTGCTCGAGTCGGGGATCAAGGGTCAGATGATCACGATCTACGATCACGGCGCCCACATCCCCCTGCTCTGGACCCATCTCATTCCCGCCACGCTCGAGGGGCGCGCGCTGCACAACGTGCAGAACGCGATGTTCGCGGCGGCGATGGCGTTCAGCATGGGGCTCAAGCTGGAGGACATCCGGCACGGGCTCCGCACGTTCGACACGACGTTCTTCCAGGCGCCCGGCCGGATGAACATCTACGACGAGCACCCCTTCAAGGTCATCCTCGACTACGGCCACAACCCGGCCGCGGTCGAGGTGATGTGCGAGCTGGTCGGGCGGCTCGACGTGGCCGGGCGGCGGATCTGCGTGCTGGCCGCGCCGGGCGACCGGCGGGACGAGGACATCGCCGAGATCGGGCGCATCGCGGCGGGACACTTCGACCGCTACATCTGCCGCCGGGACGACACGCTCCGCGGGCGGAAGCCGGACGAAGTGCCGCATCTGCTGCGCGATGCGTTGCTCTGCGCCGGCGTCACGGCCGAGCAGGTGCTGGTGATCCCGGACGAGCAGGCGGCGACCGACGCCGCGCTTCGGGAAGCCGAGGCGGGCGACCTGGTGCTCATCTTCGCCGACGGCATCACGCGGGCATGGAAACAGGTGATCCAGTTCCGGCCGGAGGCGCCGGCGCGCCTGGCCGAGCGGCCGCGGGTCTCCCGCCCCGAACGGGCCGTGATGCCGGTGACGGCGCCGCCGGGCGAGGAGAGCCGCCGCGAGTTCGTGCGTGACAGCCGAGGGGTGTGGCTCCCACGCGAGGAAATCGCGGACTGAGCGTCGCCGACTCCCGCCGGCTCACCGGACCGTCCCTCCTGCTCGACCGGCCGGGCGCCATTCTCGAGGTCCGGCTGGATGATGCCGTGCGTGAACGGGCCATCGCCGCATGGCGCACGGCCGCTCGGCGGCTGCTCGACGCGGCAGGCTGGCCGGACGAAACGCTCGCCACCCGCGTATTCGCGGGCGGTGTGAGCCTGGCGCTCACCGCGCCGGTGGACGCGCTCTACGCCGCCACCACGCTCAACGAGTCGGCATGGGACGTTGCCGCGGCCACGCTCGAAGGCCGGGCGGTGCCCGATCACGCGGCGACCGTGGCGCGCCTGGAGCGGGTGATCGCCGAAGAGCGCGACCCCGACCTCCTCGCGCTCCACGGCGCGGCACGGGCACATGGGGTGAGCTTCCTTGCCGGCGAGGAGCTGGTCTCGGTCGGCACCGGTACCGGAGCGCTGGTCTGGCCGGCGTCGGCGCTGCCGCCGCCCGCGGCGGTCGAATGGGGCCGGGTGCACGACGTACCGGTCGCGCTCGTCACGGGTTCGAACGGCAAGACCACCGTGGTGCGCATGCTCGCCGCTATCCTGGCCGAAGCGGGCCGCACGACCGGCGTCACCTCCACCGATGGCGTGAGCGTGGGAGGCATTCGGATCGCCGACGGCGACTACTCGGGGCCGAGCGGCGCGCGGCTGCTGCTCCGGTGCCCGGACGTGGAGGCGGCGGTGCTCGAAACCGCGCGCGGCGGGATGCTGCGGCGCGGCCTGCCGATCGAACGGGCCGAGGTGGCGGTGGTGACCAACGTCGCGGACGACCACCTGGGCGAGTTCGGGATCCAGGACATGGGGGCACTGGCGGAGGTGAAGCTGCTCGTGGCGCGCGCGGTCCGCCCCGGCGGGGCGGTGGTGCTCAACGCCAACGACGCGTTGCTGCGGGAGCGCGCCGCCGGGGCCCCGGCGCCGGTCCTCTGGTTCGCGCTCGATCCCGAGCTTCCGGAGACCGCCGAGCTTGTGGCGGCGAGTGACCGAGCGGCGATTCACGAGGACGGACGCCTGGTGCTGGTGGAGCGAGGCGCGCGGACGCCGGTGATGTCGGTAGACGAGGTGCCGGTGGCTGCCGGCGGCACCGCGCGCCACAACGTGGCCAACGCCCTTGCTGCGCTGGGCGCCGCGTCGGTCCTGGGCGTGGCACCGGACGTGGTGGCGCGCGCGCTCCGACGGTTCGGCGGGGAGGGCGACAACGTGGGCCGGGCCAACCTCTTCGAGCTCGGCGGCGTGCGGGTCGTGGTGGACTATGCCCACAACCCGCACGGGATGGCCGCACTCGCGGCCATGACGCGGGCGATGCCCGCGCGCCGCCGGCTGGTCCTCCTGGGGCAGGCGGGAGACCGGTCGGACGACGCGATTCGCGCGCTCGCCCGCACGGCGCTCGGGGTCAGGCCGGACCGGGTGGTGCTGAAGGAGATGGAGCGGTACCTCCGCGGCCGGAGTCCCGGCGAGGTCCCCGCGCTCATGGCCGACGAGCTGATTCGGCTCGGCGTGCCCGCGGAGTCGGTGAGCCAACCGGGCACCGAGCTGGCGGCCGTGCGGGACGCGCTCGCGTGGGCGCGGCCCGGAGACCTGCTGGTACTGACCGTGCACCAGGACCGGCCGCAGGTGCTCGCCCTGCTCGAGCAACTGCGGGCGCGAGGGTGGCGGGCGGGGGAGGAAGTTTAGGGGGCGGTCGGGCGGTCGGGCGGTCGGGCGGTCGGGCGGTCAGGCGGTCAGGCGGTCAGGCGGT
>DATAHW010000159.1:0-3105 GCA_036262935.1 Gemmatimonadales bacterium
AGTAGTAGTAGAACCCGTCCACCAGCTCGGGGACGGAGAGGTCGGTCTCCCTGATGTGGCCCACCATCTCGTGGAACAGCGTATCCTGCAGCGCCCGCGTGTGCCGGGTCACCGCTTCCGTATACGCGTTCTCACGGCGCAGATAGTCGAGCACTTCCGGCCGTTCGCGCCTGTCGTCACGCAGCCAGAAGTAGGGATCGCTCAGCGCAACGCCGGCCACGGTATCGACGTGGGGAACGCGCGCGGCCACCGGCGGGGTCGGAGCGGGACCGCTCGACGATGTCTGTCCCGCGAGACCTGCCGGAGCCAGAAGGGCCGGCAGCGCCACGACCAGGAGCGAGCAGCGGGTGGCGAGGAGGGTGGCGGGCATGCCGCGGCTCCATGAGGAATAGGAAAATTCCGGTGCGGGCTGCCGTACGATGGCGCCGAGGGCTTGAGGGCGCAACGGCCCACGCGCGAGCGGCCACCACGTGCGCCGGGCGCCCGACTCCGGCATCTTCCTCCCATGCCAGCCCCCACCGATCCCCTCGACAGCCTGGTCCACCTCTCCCACCTCCTCGGCCGGGAGACGCGCCTGGTTCAACCCGGTGGCGGAAACACATCGATCAAGCTGGGTGACGCGCTCCTGGTGAAGGGCAGCGGCACCGACCTTCGCACCATCGGGCGCGAGGGCTTTACCCGGCTGTCGCTCGCGCGCCTGGCACCGCTGGCAGCGGCCGACGCCATGAGCGACGCCGACATGATGCGGTTCATGGCGAGCTGCATGCTGCAGGAGGGTCCCGCGCCCAGCGTGGAGACGCCGCTGCACTTCCTGCTGCCGCATCGCGTCGTCGCCCACACGCACGACGTCGCGACGATGAGCCTGACCAACGTCCCCGACGGCACGGCGGAGCGGCTGGTCGGCGAGCTGTTCGGCGGCAGGATCGTCTACGTCCCGTACAGCCGGCCCGGCTTCCCGCTCGCCCAATCGGTGCGCGGCATCGTGGACCGCATTCCATCCGATGCGATCGGGCTCACGCTGGCGCACCACGGGCTGGTGGTCTGGGGGGAGGACGCGGAGCAGGCGCATGCCCGTCTGGTGGAGGTCGTGGCGCGGATCGACGAGTACCTGGCCGCCTGCCGGCGCGGCCGATTGCTGCTGGGGGCAGTTCGCAATCCGGGCCCCGCCGCCGAGGAGCGGCGCCGCCTGGCGGAGCTGGTGCTGCCGGTCGTGCGCGGAAGCCTGAGCCAGGGACCGCCGGGCCGGCCGGAGCGGGTGATTCTCCACTACGACGACGCCGACGACGTGCTGGCCACCCTCGGCGGGGAGCGGGTGCCGGAGCTGGTGCGGCGCGGGATGGCGACGCCCGAGCACCTGCTCCGCGCCGGCCGGCTGCCGGTGTGGCTCGACCTCGACCTGGCGGCGCCGGCGGAGCAGTTGACGGCGGAGGTGCGCAGCCGCCTCGCCGCCGCGCGCGCGGAGTACGAGCAGTACCACCGGCGCCACGCCGCGCCGGGCGAGCGCCCGCTCGACGACTGGGCCAAGGTGGTGCTCTCGCCCGGGCTCGGGCTGATCACGGCATTCGCCGACAAGCGGAGCGCGGTGACCGCGAACCTCTGCTACCGGGCGACGCTCGAGGCCATCGCCGGCGCGGAAGCGGTGGACCGCTTCGAGTTCATCGCCGAGCGGGACGTGTTCGAGTTCGAGCACTGGCCGCTGGAGCGTCGGAAGGTGGAGGAACAGAGCGCGCGGGACCGTGCCGGCAAGGAGCTCCCGCGCCATGTGGTGGTGGTGATCGGCGGCGGCAGCGGGATCGGGAAGGCGGCCGCACTCCGGTTCGCGGAGGAGGGCGCGCACGTCGTCGTGGCGGACCTCGACGGCGCGCTGGCGGACGCCGTGGCGGCGGAGCTCGCGGCCCGATTCCCCGGCCGGCTGCTCGGTCTGCCCGCGGACGTGCGCGACGATGCCGGCCTCGACGACCTGTTCCGTCGCACGGTGCTCGAGTTCGGCGGCCTCGACTCGCTGTTCTACACCGCCGGGCTGCCGCCACGGTTCGCGCCGGTCACCGAGATCCGGCGCGAGGACCTGCAGCGGCAGCTCGAGGTGCACTACCTGGGCGCGGTCGCCGCGATCGGGCGGGCCGCCACGATCATGCGCCGCCAGGGACTCGGCGGGGCGATCGTGGCGTCCGTGTCCAAGGCGGCGCTGGTGCCGGGGCGTGAAGCGGTGGCCTACGGCGGGAGCAAGGCGGCGCTGCTGCAGGCGCTCAGGGTGGCCGCCGTGGAGCTGGGGGGCGACGGAATCCGGGTGAACGCCATCAACGCCGATCAGGTGGACACGCCGCTGTTCCGCCGCTTCGTCGGCGAGCGGGCCGCGAGCCGCGGGGTGACGGAGGAGGAGCAGCTCGAGAGCTACCGCCGGCGGAATCTCATGGGGGTGGGTCTCATTCCCGCGGAGGCGGTGGCCGATCTGGCGGTCCTGCTCGCGAGCGAGCGGTTCCGCTTCACCACCGGCGACATCCTGACCGTGGACGGCGGGCTGGCGGAGGGGTTCCCCCGGTAGTCGCGCGCTCACATCGTGCGGTTGTCACAGCCTGCCGCGATCCTTACCTTGGTCGGGTCGGCAGATACCCACCGCTGACCCGACTTCACATCATCACCGCGCCCTTGCGGCCACTCCGCCCGGCATCTGCCCAGGGAGGGTCATGGACGTCCGCAGCCTGCTGCTCGGCATCTTGCTCGGCCTCGTGGCCGGGGGCATCGCCGCCTGGCTCGCCGGCCGCGGCACCACCGCACGGCTCGAGGAGCGGGCGGCGGCCGAGCGCCGCGCGGGGGAGGAGAAGCTCGCCCTCCTCGAGCAGGCGGAGTCCAAGCTGCGCGATGCCTTCGCCGCGCTCTCCGCGGAGGCGCTCCGGCGGAACAACCAGTCGTTCCTCGATCTCGCCCGGACCAGGCTGGGCGAGTTCCAGCAATCCGCGTCATCCCAGCTGGAGCAGCGGCAGAAGGCGGTGGGCGACCTCGTCCGGCCGATTCAGGAGGCGCTCGCCCGGGTGGACGGGAAGCTCGGCGAGGTCGAGAAGGAGCGGATCGCCAGCTACGCCGCCCTGGTGGAGCAGGTGCGGGCAA
>DATAHW010000160.1:0-25173 GCA_036262935.1 Gemmatimonadales bacterium
GGCCGATCTCCGTCCGGGCGATGCCAGCGCGCCGTTCTACCTCGGGCTCATCGCCGTGCGTCAGGGCCGGTGGGAGGAAGCGGTCACCGCGTTCCGGCAGGCCCTGGAGCGGGCCGGTACCCGACCGGCCGCCCTCCACAATTTGGGATACGCGCTCGAGCGGCTCGGCCGGCTCGACGAGGCGGAGGCGGCCTACGGGGACGCCGCCGCCCGCGCGCCGGAGGACGCCCGCATCACGCTCGGCTGGAGCATCGTCGCGCTCAAGCGGGGCGAGGCCCAGGTGGCGCAGGGCCGGCTGACGCGCACGCGCGAGCTCCTGGGAACCAAGCCCCCGCCCGCGGCCTGGTACTGGGCGGCGGCGCTGACCAGCGCCGCGCTCGATGACGCGGCCGGCGCGCTCCGGGCGGCGCGGGACGGCGCCGCCGCCCATCCAGCCAACCCGGTACTGCAGAACAATCTCGCCGTGCTGCTCGAGCAGGCGGGCGACGTGGCCGCGGCGGAGGCCGCGCTGCGCGCCGCGCTCGCGGAGGACCCGTCGCTCCCCCAGGTATCGAAGAATCTGGCCGACATCCTGTACCGGAATGGGCGCTACGACGACGCGCGCGAGGCCTACGAGCGCGCGGCCAAGCTCGCTCCCGAGCTGGGCGACGACCTGTATTTCAAGCTGGGGAACATCGCCTACAAGCGCCGCGACAAGCTGCAGGCGCGGGAGAGCTGGAGCCGCGCCGCGACGCTCAATCCCGGCCACGCTCTCGCGCGGGCCAACCTCGACATGCTGGACCTCACGCCATGAGCGACGACGACGCGGCCTTCGCGCTGCTCTCGCGCCAGATCACGACGGCGAGCGGCTTCGCCCTCGAGGCGTACAAGGACAAGTGCATCCGGCGGCGAATCGCCGTGCGGATGCGGGCCTGCGGCGTGCACACGTACGAGGACTACGGGGCGCTGCTCGCCGGCTCGCCGCAGGAATACGAGCGGCTGCGGGACGCGCTCACCATCAACGTGACCCGCTTCTACCGGAACGCGGAGACCTGGAGCCTGGTCCGCCGGGTGGTGCTTCCCGAGCTCCTGGGTAACCGCCGGGGCGAGCTCCGCGCCTGGAGCGCGGGGTGTGCCTCGGGCGAGGAGCCCTACACGCTCGTGGTGCTCGCGGCGGATTACCTCGACCGCGAGAACCGGGGCGACGAGCTGGCCCGGGTCACGGTGGACGCGACCGACATCGACCGGGTAAGCCTGGAGCGCGCCCGCGCCGGCTGCTACCGGAGCGAGGGCCTGGCCGAGTTGCCGGCCGACCTGGCGGAGCGCTACTTCGAGGCCACCGGTCCGTGCCGCCGCGTAGTGGAGCGCGCCCGCCGCCGGGTGACCGTGCGGCACCTCGACCTGAGCGCCGAGCCGCCGCCCCGGCTCGAGTACGATCTGATCCTCTGCCGGAACGTGGTGATCTACTTCGCCCGGGCCGTGCAGGAACGTGTGTTCCAGACGTTCGCCGGAGCGCTGGCTCCCGGAGGGTTTCTGGTGCTGGGCAAGGTGGAGACGTTGTTCGGGCCGGCGCGCGACCGCCTCATCCTGGTGGACCCGCGGGAGCGGATCTACCGGCGCTCCTCCTCATGAGCGGCGAAATCATCGTTCGCGTCGCGGACCTGCGCGCGGCCAGTGGCGCCGACGTCCTGATGACCGTCGGCCTGGGCAGTTGCGTGGCGATTCTGCTGCACGACCCCGTCGCCCGGGCGGGCGGAATGGCGCACGTGCTGCTCCCCTCGCCCGCGCTCGGCCGGCCCGATGCGAACCCGGCCAAGTTCCCGCAGACGGCGCTGCCGCGCCTGCTGGAGCTGATGGCGCAGCACGGCGCCAGCACCCGGCGCGTGACGGCGCGCCTCGTCGGCGGGGCCAGCATGTTCGCCGCCCTCGCCGCGCCCGGCACGATCCAGATGGGAGAGCGCAACATCGTCGCGTGCCGGCAGGTGCTCAGCCAGCACGGTCTCGCCCTGACCGGCGAGGCCACCGGTGCCGACTACGGCAGAACGGTCCGGCTCTGGCCGGCCGATGGGCGGGTCGAGATCACCTCGGTGGCGCATGGTCTCCAGACCCTCTGAGTCCGCCGCCGGGCGGCGTACCGTGCTCGTCGTCGACGACAGTCCGTTCTTCCGGCGGCTGCTGACGGAGCTGGTGGACGGGAGCGGCGAGTTCCGCGTGCTGGGCACGGCGCGGAACGGGATGGATGCCCTGCAGAAGGTGCACGAGCAGTCGCCTGACCTGGTGCTCATGGATCTCGAGATGCCCGAGCTCGATGGGCTGGGCGCGATCGGCTACATCATGTCGGAGTCGCCGAGACCCATCGTGGTGGTGAGCTCCTATGCGGGGCGCGGCACCGCGGCCGCCATCCGCGCACTGGAGCTCGGCGCCGTGGACCTCGTCGCCAAGGAGGAGGACCGGAGCGAGCGCAGCCTCGCGCGGTTCGGCGAGCGGCTCCTCGCGGTGCTCCGGACAGTGCGCAGTGCCTCGGTCCTCCGGATGCCGGTGCTGGCGCGCCCCGTCCAGGGCGCCCGCACGCAGGCCCTCTTCGCGCTGCCGGGGCGGGCGCGCCGGTGCGCGGCGATCGCGGCCTCCACCGGCGGCCCGCGCGCGCTGGCCGAGGTGGTGCCGCAGCTCGCACCCGGCCAGCAGGCGGTGGTCCTCATCGTCCAGCACATGCCGCCCCGGTTCACTCACAGCCTGGCGGAACGGCTCGCCGGGCAGAGCCGGCTGAACGTGGTCGAGGCGCAGCACGGCACGCCGGTCCTCGCCGACACGGCCTACATCGCACCGGGGGACTATCATATGCGCGTGGCCGCCGGACCCGATGGGGCGCGGATCGAGCTGGACCAGGAGGCGGCGGTCTGGGGGGTGCGCCCCGCGGCCGACCTGCTCTTCCGGAGCGTCGCCCGCCTGTTCGGGCCCCGCGCCGTGGGCGTGGTGCTCACCGGGCTCGGCCGGGACGGGGCGGAGGGGCTGCGCGCCATCCACGACGCCGGCGGCGTCGGCATCGCGCAGGACCGCGAGACGGCGACAATCTTCGGCATGCCGAGCGCGGCGGTGCAGGCTGGCGGGGTGGACCACGTGCTGCCGATCGGCCGCATCGCGGCCCGGGTGGGCGCGGAGCTTGCCCGCCTGGGGGCGCAGTGAGCGGCGGGGCGGGGCATCTGCTGGTCCGGGCCGGTGGCCGCCTCATCGGCCTGCCGCTCGACCGGGTCGTCGAGGTGGTCGAGCCCGGCGTCGTGTTCCCCGTGCCTTCCCGCGAGCCAGCGGTGCGCGGGGTGGCCATCATCCGTGGAAGGATCGTTCCGCTCGTCCACCTCGGGGCGCTGCTCGAGGACGCCGGCTGCCCATCCGAACGGAGCGACACCGGCATTCTGGTGGACCTGAGCGGCCGGTGGCTCTGCTTCGAGGTGGAGGAGGCCCAGACGGTACTCTACGGAGCGGGCCTCGCAGCGCCACCGGGCGCGGCGCTCCCCTGGGCCGCGGCCATTGCGCGCACCGGGGACGGGCTGGTGCCCCTGCTCGACCTGGCCGCGCTCGGCGCGCGCATGATGGAGGCCACGGCAGCATGACGACCGGTGACGACGACATCCAGCTCGTGAGCTTCCGGGTGGGGCCGCAGGAATTCGCGTTCGACATTCTCCAGGTCGAACGCATCCTGCGTCACGCGACGCCTGCACCCCTCCCGAAGGCGCCGGATTTTCTCGAGGGAGTGGTCCCCTACGAAGGTGGGGTGGTGCCGGTGGTGGATCTGCGCAAGCGATTCGAGCTCGACGCGCCGCTCCGGGAAGAGACGCGGCTCATGGTAGTGGACGTGGGCGACCAGCGGATCGGCGTGCTGGTCGATGAGGTGCGCGAAGTCCTCCGGGTGGACAGCACCACCATCAGCGCGCCAGGTCCGATGGTGAGCGGACTCGCGGCCGCTTACATCGCCGGCATCGTGACGCGTCCGGAGCGGACGATCATCATCCTGAACGCGCGCAAACTCCTCTCCGCCACGGAGCGGATGGCGCTGACCGGGATCGGGGGCACGTGAGATGAGCGAGCCATTGGTGGCGGCCCTGCGCGGGCAGTTCCAGGCCATCGAAGCCCAGCTCGGCAGCGCGGCCCAGCCGGCCGAGCGCGAGGCGGTCAAGCGCGAGATCATCGCCCTCTTCAAGCGGGTCGACGGTGCGCTCACCGACCTGGGACAGATGAAGGAAGACATCCGCGGCCTGGTGGAGCGCTACAAGCAGGGCGCGGCGGTGGAGACGGCCCCCGCGCCCCAATTCACCGGCGCCCGGCCGGCGGTCCACGCCGACCACCTCGGGGCCTCCACCTATATCGAGAAGGGATGGAGCCTCATCTCGCTGGGCGATTACGCCGGCGCGATCCAGTCGCTCGAGAAGGCCCTCGCGCTCGCGCCCGGCGAGATCCAGGCGCTGTCGCTCCTCGGCTGGGCCCAGATGCTGCACGACGACTACGACGACGCGCTGGGCACCTTCTCCCGGGTCCTCATGAAGGAGCCAGCGAACGCGCTCGCCCGGATCAATGTCGGCTACATCTGCCTCAAGAAACGGATCTTTGGGGAAGCCATCGAGCACCTGTCCAAGGCCATCCGGCTCGACAACGACCGCAAGGCCACCCTCTATGCCCACTACTATCTCGGGCTGGTGTACCTCGAGCGCGAGATGTACGAGGACGCGCAGAGCTTCCTGCGCAAGACGCTCAAGCTCGGGCCGAATCTGATCGAGGCCCATTTCGAGCTGGGGCGGGCGCTCTGGTTCGCCGGGCAGCGGGAGGACGCGATGCGGGCCTGGGCCGAAGGCCACAAAGCCAACAAGTTCAATCCGTGGGCCAAACGCTGCAAGGAAATGCTCGACGTTGCCGCCGCGGGAGGTGAGGTCCCGCGCAGTCCGCTCTCCTAGCTCTCGCCCTTCTCCTTCAGGGGACACCGTCCGCCGTCCAGGTGGGACGGGTGACGGTCGTCACCTGGCCGGCGCAACGGTCGCTGGGCCTCCAGCTCGCCCGGATCGCCGACCAGCCGACCGATTGGCCGGGGTTGGGCCGCCGTGACCCGGCGCCCCTGCGCCTGATCATCGCGCCCAGCGGCCGGATGCTCGACTCACTCACCGGCGGCCGCGCACCCGCATGGGGCGTGGCCATCGCTCTGCCTGACAACCGGACCATCCTCCTCCGCGCCGACGAAGCCGGCCTCGCCCGCACGCTCCGCCACGAGCTCGCCCACCTGGCGCTGCACGAGGCAGTGCCGGTCCGCGTGCCGCTGTGGTTCGACGAGGGCTACGCCGCCTGGGCCGCCGGGGAGTGGGAGCGCCTCGGTGGCCTGGAGCTCAACCTGGCAGTGGTGCGCGGCGCCGTCCCGTCACTCACGGAGCTGGACGGGGCGCTCCGGGGGCCGGCCGGCAGCGCCTCCGATGCCTACGCGCTGGCCGCCTCCGCGGTGACCGAGCTCGCGCGGCGGAACCCCAGCGGGACGCTCGCGCCGCTCATGCAACGGCTCGAGGCGGGGACCGGCTTCGCCGACGCCGTGCTGGCGACCACCGGCCTGACGCTCGACCGGTTCGAGTACGAGTGGCGGCGGGAGGTGCGGCAGCGTTACAGCCTGGGGCACTGGCTCATCGCGGGCGGGGGCTGGGCGGTGCTGGGAATTTTGCTGATCTGGCTCACCCGCCGCCGCCGCCGCGCCGACCGCGTCCGGCGGGCGGCGCTGGACGAGGGCTGGGACGTAGATCCGGAAGCCGAGGAGGGAGCGGAACTTGACCCGACTCAAGAACCGTAGTAGCGTCAAAGATTATGCCCAGCCCTCGCCCCGCGGTGCCGCAGGCAGGTGGAACCCAGGTCACGCGCCGCTCCCTCCTCACGCGTCGCAACCTGGTCATTCTCGCGGCCGCCGTGCTGGTGCTGGTCGCGGGATACCTGACGCTGGCCGCCGGGCACGCGAGCGCCGCCGCGGTCCTGCTGGTCATCGGCTACTGCGTGCTCTTCCCCATCGGGATCGCTCTGTGACGGCGTGTGCCTCGTCACGGCACGTTCCCTGCTCAGGGGCGTAAATCCCGGTAGGCGATCGAGTCACGTAACCTCGGGGCGAATAGCTCAGCCGGTTCAGAGCGCCTGCCTTACACGCAGGATGTCGGGGGTTCGAATCCCTCTTCGCCCATTCGTATCCGCGCCCAGCGCGGCTGTTGCTGGCCCCGCGGGGCCGATCCCATGTGGAGGCACTTGCATGTCCCTGTTCCGTCTCGTGACTCCGGTCGTCCTCGGGAGCGCGCTCCTGATGCCGCTCTCGGCCCAGGGCATTCCGCGGAGGGCGCGCGGCGGCGCCACCACGGTCAACACGGCGCCGCGGTTCATGGTCGCCAATCCGTTCGCCTTCGCCGCGGCCGACTCGGCCACGGCCGTCCAGATCGGGAGCGCGATCCGCGATGACATGAAGGATGTGGTCGGCGGCGACTACCAGGTCATCGAGCAGTCCCAGATGAACGATGCCCTGAAGCAGTACGGGTATCCGGTCGATGCCATCCTGAGCCCCGCCCTCGCCACGACGCTCGCCAAGAACATCCAGGCGCGCTACCTGATCAGCTCCACCCTCAACAAGGGTGAAGGCGGCTATGTGGTCACCGCCCGCGTGGTCGGCGTGAACGATGACGCCGGCACCGTGGTCAGCCTGGCGCAAAAGCCGGGCGAGGCACCTGCGGCGTTGGGCAAGCGGGTGGCCGAAGCGCTGGAGCCGGCCGTCAAATCCCTGGGCGACGCGAAGGCCTGCATCGAGCAGCGCACCTCCAAGCCCGACAAGGCCGCCGACGCGGCACGCAAGGCGCTCAAGACCGCACCGAACAACGGACTGGCCGAGTACTGCCTGGCGCTGCTGGCGCAGGACAAGAAGGCGCCGCGGGAAGAGGTCGTGAAGCACCTCCAGGCCTCGGCCAAGGGCGATCCGCTGAGCCTCCCGGTCTGGACGGCGCTCGCCGCCCAGTACCAGCAGGCCAACGACACGGCCAATACGCTGGTGGCGTTCAAGGAGATGCTCCGCATCGCCCCGACCAACCAGAAGCTGCGCGAGGAGCTCTTCAAGTACTTTTTGCAGTCGGGCCATCCCGAGACGGCCCGCGACGTGGCCGACGAGGGCCTCAAGCTCGATCCCTACAACGCGGACCTGTACGACCTGAAGAGCAACGCCTGCCTGTTCCTCAGCGACTTCAAGTGCGCCGTGAACGCGCTGCAGACGCTGTACGCCACGGACAGCACCAAGGCAGACACGCTGTTCTTCACCAAGATCGCTGCCGCGGCCTCGGAGGGAGAGCACCCCGACACGGCGGCGCTGATCAAGTGGACCCAGATCGGCACCCGGAAGTATCCGGACAATCCCACGCTGCTCGGCTACCTGAACCGGGCGTACCTGCTCACCGGTCAGACCGACAGCGTGGTCGCGGTGACCAACCGGCTCATGGCCAAGGACACGACCGACGTGGTCCCGGCGCTTTCCGCCGCCAAGGCGCTGGTGGACGCCAAGCGGCCCAAGGAAGCGGTGCCGTTCCTCGACTTCGCCATCAAGCACGGCGATCCGCAGGCCAAGGAGAACGCGGCGGCGCTGCTGTACACGGGCGCGGCCCCGCTGCTGCAGCAGCCGCAGGACCTCCAGGGCGCGGCCGAGCTCCTGCGCATGGCCGTCGCCGCCGCCAACCCGGCGGGCAAGGTGCAGCCGGCCTCGAACTACCTGCTTGGCCTGGCCACGCTGTTCCAGGTGCCCCAGATCGATCCGCAGGCGGAGAAGCAGAAGTCCTGCGATCTGGCCAGGCAGGAGGAGACGCTCCTGGGCGAGGCGGAGACGGCACTCACGGCCGGGCGGCCGGTCAATCCGGAGGCGGTGGACAAGAATCTCGGGATCATCAAGCAGTACAAGCCGCGCGTGGCGTCGATGTTGAAGGCATATTGTAAGTGAGTCGCGACTGGCGGCCATGACTAGACTCCCCACTCGGGACCCTCTATATTCACCCCGCCGTTCCAAGGGGCTGTAGCTCAGCTTGGTTAGAGTGCCGCACTGTCACTGCGGAGGTCGCGGGTTCGAGCCCCGTCAGCCCCGCTCCCTCTGTCGAGAACGTGCCACCCCGTCCCGCTGGACGGGGTGTTTCGTTTCCATCCTACCGCCGGCGACCATGGCCGATTCCACGACGCCTGTGCACGTCCCGGTTCTCCTGGGTCCGGTGCTCTCCGCGGCGGCAGGGGCGCGTCGTGCCGTGGACGCCACGCTGGGTGATGGCGGGCATGCCGAGGCGCTCCGGCGCGCGGGAGCGGAGGTGCTCGGCATCGACCGGGACGGAGACGCGATCGCCGTGAGCCGGCGGCGGTTGGGGAACGAAGGGATGCAGTACCTGCAGGCGTCGTACGCTTCCCCCGAGGCCCTCGCCGCGGTGGCGGGCTTCCGGCCCGATTTCATCCTGCTGGATCTCGGCGTCTCTTCCCGGCAACTGGACGACGCGGAGCGCGGCTTTACTTTCCGTCCTGGCGCGCCGCTGGACATGCGGATGGGGGGGACCGGGCAGTCGGCCGCCGCGTTCCTCAATCAGGCCGACGAGCCGGAGTTGGCCCGGGTGTTCGCCGACTATGGCGACGAGCGGCGCGCGCGCCCGCTGGCGCGGGAAATCGTTCGCCGCCGCGCCCGCCAGCCGTTCGCCACCAGCGATGACCTCGTCAACGCCGTGCGCGCAATCCTGGGGGCGCGGTCGGGCCCGTCGGATTTCGCCCGGTTGTTCCAGGCGGTGCGGATCGAGGTCAACGATGAGCTCGCCGGGCTCGGACAAGCGCTGCCCGCGTTCCGCGACGCACTCACGCCGGGCGGACGGCTGGCCGTGATCACTTATCACTCGGGCGAGGACCGGCTGGTGAAGCTGGCGTTCCGCGAGTGGGCCAGCTCCTGTATCTGCCCGCCGAGGCAGCCGGTGTGCACCTGTCGCGGGCGTCCGCTCGGCCGGCTGGTGCCGCGGAAACCGATCGTGCCGGACGCGGACGAGATCGCGGCCAACCCCCGCGCGCGCAGCGCGCACCTCCGAATCTTCCAGGCGGGCAATGCGGCTTAGGGGTCGGCACTGGCTGGTGCTCTGGCTCGTTCTGCTCCTGGGCGTGCTCGGGTCCATCACCGCGCGACAGGCGGCGGGCTTCCGCACGGCGCGCCGGCTGCGGGATCTCCGGGAGGAGCGCATGGCGCTCGAAGCACGGCGGGGTGAGCTCGAGCGGCGAATCCGGGTGGGCTCGAGCCGGCAGGTGCTGGTGCCGATCGTGGAGCACGCGCTGGGGCTGCACGAGCCCTCCGATTCGGAGTTCGTCCTCTTCGCGGTGCCGCCGGCCGGTCCGGCCGCGCGCTGATGGCCAAGCCGACCGCGCGCATCGCCGCCATCCAGTTCGGGTTCGCCCTGGGCATCCTGGCCGTCTTGACGCGCGCCGCCCAGCTCCAGATCGTCGATGCCGAACGCTGGGAACAGGAGGCCTCGCGCCAGCGCACCGAGAAGGTGGTGCTGCCCGCCCGCCGCGGCGCACTGTACGACCGGAACGGGATCCCGCTCGCCATCACCCAGGAGTTCTACCACGTCGGCATCGCGCCCAACGAGCTGGAAGACATCCGGTCCGCCTTCGTGCTCCTGGTTCGGAACCTCGGCGTCTCGGCACCGGCGCTGGATCGCGAGTTCCAGGCGCGGAAACGCTGGATCTATCTCGACGGGCCCTTCAACGCGACTCAGGTTCAGCCGCTCCGGCAGGTCCGGGGCATCCATCTCGCGGGTGAATTCCAGCGGTTCTATCCCTCGCGTGATCTCGCGCGGCCCATCATCGGCGGCCTGGCTCCGGACCGGTCGGTGGGCGCGGCGGGCCTCGAGGGAGCGCTCGACTCACTCCTGACCGGGCGGCCCGGCGAGGCGGTGCTGCTCAAGGACCGGGCGGGCCGGCGCTACGACTCGCCGGGTCGCAGGACCCGCGATCCCGTGGCCGGGAACGATGTCACGCTGACGCTCGACGCGGAGCTGCAGGAGATCGCGGAGCGGGGCCTGGCCGACGCGATCCGCGAGATGCAGGCCGAGGGCGGTGACGTAGTGTTCCTCGATCCCAACAGCGGGGAGCTGCTGGCGCTGGCGTCGAGGCAGGCGGCCAGCGGCGGCGCGCCGAGCGCTTCGACGTTCACCGATCCGTTCGAGCCCGGTTCCACGGCCAAGCTGTTCACGGCGGCCGCACTGCTCATGCACCAGCGGGTGGCGGAGTCGGACGCGGTCTCGGGTGAAGACGGCGTGTGGAACATGCCCACGACTTCGCGCGGCCGGACCCGCCGGATCACCGACACCCATGTCTCACACGGCATGCTCACGCTGGCCCACGCGGTCCAGGTGTCGAGCAACATCGCGATGGCCAAGTTCTCCCAGCGGCTTCGGCCGGAGGAACAGTTCGAGATGCTGCGCGACTTCGGGTTCGGCACCCCCACGGGCGCCGAATTCCCCGGCGAGTCGCGCGGGATCCTGGCCTTTCCGCACCGGTGGCAGCCGATGTACACTCGCGCCAGCCTGGCGATGGGGTACGAGTTCGCGGTGACACCGGTGCAGCTCGCGGCGGCGTACGCGGCCATCGCCAACGACGGCGTGCTGCTCGCGCCCACGCTGGTGCGCGAGGTGCGCGACCCGGAGGGCAAGATCCTGTACCGGCACCGGCCCGAGCCGGTGCGGCGGGTGGTGACCTCGGCGGTGGCCTCGGAGCTGCGGGAGTTTCTCCGCGAGGCGGCTGGCACGGAGGGCACCGGCGAGCGGGCGCAGCTCGCCAACTACGCGGTGCTCGGGAAGACGGGGACCGCGGTGCGCTTCGTCGACGGCCATTACGTGCACGGGCAGTACACCGCGTCGTTCGCCGCGATCTTTCCGGCCGATCATCCCCAACTGGTAGTGATCGTCAAGATCGACAACCCGCGAGGCAGTTACTACGGCGGGTCCACGGCGGCGCCGATGACGCGGCAGATGCTCCAGCAGGCGCTGGCCTCCCGCCGGGTGGCGATCGACCGCGGGCGGATGGCGGCCAACGATACCGCGCCGCCCGCGCCCCCGAGGCCGCAGGCCGCGGCGCCCGGGCCGGCGCCCGTGGTGATCACCCTGCCATATCGGCCTCCGAAAGTCGACACTACGCCGCGGCCGGTGCCCGATGTGACCGGGCGCTCGATCCGCGAGGCGGCGCTCGCGCTGCACCGGCGCGGGTTCCGGGTGAATCTGCGGGGGCTGGGCCGCATCGTGCGGACGGTGCCCGCGGCCGGAGAGAACGCGGCGCCCGGCGCATCGGTCCTGGTGCTGGCGGAGTAACCCGAACCACTCAGGAGCGTCCTCGATGCCTCTCGCCTGGTCCGACCTGCTGGACGAGCTCCGCCGTGCCGACCTGCTCATCGGCGCGCCCGCGGACGGTCCCGCGCCCACGGGCGTGGGGGTGGACAGCCGCACGATGGGCCCGGGCATGCTCTACGTCGCGGTGCGCGGCTCGCAGGCCGACGGGCACCGCTTCGTCGCCGACGCGGTGCGGCGGGGCGCCGCGGCCGTGGCGGTCGAGAGCAGCCAGGGAGCGGCGGCGCCGGAGATCCTGGTGCGCGACGGTCGGCGCGCGGCGCTCGCACTTGGACAGGCCTGGTACGGGCACCCCGGCCGCCGCCTGACGCTGATCGGGATCACGGGCACCAATGGCAAGACCACGACGACGGGGCTGGTGCGACACCTGCTCAACGCCGGCGACACTGTGGGCAGCATCGGCACGCTGGGCGCATTCGACGGCCGGGGCGATGCGCTCGACTCCACCGCGGGATCGCTCACGACGCCCGGACCGATCGACCTCCAGGCCACCCTGGCCGGCCTGCTCGCGCGAGGCACCACGCACGTGGTCATGGAGGCGTCCTCGCACAGCCTCGACCAGGGCCGGCTCGACGGTCTCAGCTTCGCGGCCGGCGTGTTCACCAACCTGACGCGCGATCACCTCGACTACCACGGCACCATGGAATCCTACCTGGCGGCCAAGCTCAAGCTGGCAGGGCTGCTGCGCCTCGACGGAGTCGAGGTGGTGAATCTCGACGATGCCGCCTGGCGGATCCTGCCGCGTCGCGGACCCCGGGTGACGTTCGGCGTGGACTCCGCCGCCGAGGTGCGGGCCACCGGCATCGTGCTGGACGCGGCGGGCAGCCGATTCCGGCTCGAGGGCCGCTTCGGCTGTGCCGAGGCCGCGCTGCCGCTGCTGGGCGACTTCAATGTGTCCAACGCGCTGGCGGCCGCCGCGTGCGCGCTCGCGCTGGGGCAGCCGCTGACGGAAGTGGTCACGCGGCTGGCGGCGGCGCCGCAGGTGCCGGGGCGGATGGAGCGGATTTCCCAGGTGCCCTGCGTCGTGCTCCGCGACTACGCCCATACTCCGGATGCGCTGGAGCGGGCGCTCGCGACGCTCCGGCCGCTTACCGGCGGGCGGCTCATCGTCGTCTTCGGATGCGGCGGCGACCGGGATCGCGGCAAGCGGCCGCTCATGGGCCGGATCGCGGCGGAGGGCGCGGACCTCGCGATCGCCACCTCGGACAATCCGCGCACCGAAGACCCCGACGCGATCATCGCCGACATCGAGCAGGGGATGGGCGCCGTGCCCCATCTCCGCATCGCTGACCGGCTGGCCGCCATCCACGCCGCACTCGCCGAAGCCAGGGCGGGCGACACGCTGTTACTGGCGGGGAAGGGACACGAGACCTATCAGGTGCTCGGCACCGAGAAGGTGCCCTTCGACGAGCGCGAGATCGTCCGGGCGGCCACGGGAGGGCAGGCGTGACCGCCTGGACTTCGGCGCGCGTCTGCCAGGCCCTGGGCCTCCCCCGGCGGGACGAACCAGTCGTGATGTTCACCGGGGTCCTGACCGACACCCGAGCCGTGGTCCCTGGCGGCTTGTTCGTGGCGCTCGCCGGCGAGCGGTTCGACGGCCACGACTACCTCGGGGCGGCCGCGGCCGCGGGTGCTACGGGCGCGGTGGTCAGGGAGGGTGTCGCGGTGCCGCCGGAGCTCGAAGCGTACGCGGTGCCGGATACGCTGCGCGCGCTGGGACTGCTCGCCCGGGAGCGGCGGCGCGAGCTCACCGGGCCCGTCATCGCCATTACGGGGACGAATGGCAAGACCAGCACGAAGGAGATGCTCGCCGCGGTGCTCGGCACCCGGTACGCGGTTTACGCCACCCGTGCCAACCTCAACAACCTCGTCGGCGTGCCGACCACGATCCTGGAGGCGCCCGAGGGGACCGGTGCGCTGGTGGTCGAGGCCGGCGCCAATCTGCCCGGCGAGGTGGCACGGTATCGGGAGATCATCGAGCCGACGCTCACGATCGTCACCTGCGCGGTGGCGGGGCACCTCGAAGGGTTCGGATCACTGGCGGGCGTGGTGGCGGAGAAGCTGGCGCTCACCGACGGCGTGCCGCTGGCCGTGGTCGGCACCGACCCGCCGGCGCTTGCGGTGGGCGCCCGGCGGCTCGCGCGCGCGGTGCGCACGGCGGGCCTCAGGGATGCCGACCTGGTTCCCGATCGTGTGGAGCAGGGCCCGGACGCCCGGCCGGTGCTCACCTTCGGCGGCGTGACGTTCACGCTCGCCGCGCGCGGCCTGCACCAGGCGGACAACGCGGCACGGGTGTGGGCGGTGGTCGAGGCGCTCGATCTCGACCGCGCCGCGGCGGGCCGCGCGCTGGAGCGGTTCGCGCTTCCGACCGGCCGGGGCGACCTGCTGGAGCAGGGCGGCCTCACGATTCTCAACGACTGCTACAACGCCAACCCGCAGAGCTTCCGCGCGGTGATCGCCACGGCGCGAGCCCTGCGCGCCGGGCGGCGGCTGGTGTTCATCGCCGGGACGATGCGGGAGCTCGGCCCCGACTCGCGGGCGCTGCACGCGGAGGTCGCCGCGGAACTGGTGGCGCTCGAGCCGGACCTCCTCGCCGCCGTGGGCGAGTTCGTGCCCGCGCTAGCGCCGTACGCCGCGCGGCTGGGCGAGCGGCTGATCACGGCGCCGGATCCGCTCGCCCTCGGGCCGCTCGTGGCGCCGCGGCTCGCGGGCGGGGAGCTCGTCGTGCTGAAGGCATCCCGCGGGGTGGCGCTCGAACGTATACTTCCGGCGCTCATGACCCGCGCGACCCCCCCACGCTGAGGCTCGATGTTCTATCACTGGCTCGCGCCGCTCGGCAAGACGTACATCATCTTCAATCTCTTCAACTACATCAGCTTTCGGGCGGCCGGCGCCACGGTGACGGCGCTGCTGCTCGCGTTCCTGGTGGGGCCGCCGGTGATCGCTCGGCTGCGCGCGCGGAAGGTGGGGCAGATCATCCGGGCCGAGGGGCCGGCGAGTCACCAGAGCAAGCGCGGCACCCCGACCATGGGCGGCCTCATCATCATCATGTCCACCGTGGTGCCCACGCTGCTCTGGGCGCCGCTCACCAACCGGTTCGTCGTGGTGGCGATGCTCGCGATCCTCTGGATGGGATGCATCGGGTTTCTGGACGACTATCTCAAGATCGTGCAGGGAAAGTCGCGCGGGCTGGTCGCCCGGTGGAAGCTGGCGGGGCAGGTGAGCTTCGGGCTGCTGCTGGGCCTGTTCCTGGTGTACTTCCCGGTGGTGCCGCGGGACACGATCCCAGCCACGGCCACGTCGCTGCCGTTCTTCAAGTACCTCGCGGTCAACTTCGCGCCCTGGCTGTACGTGGTATTCGTCACGACGGTCATCACGGGGAGCAGCAACGCCGTCAACCTGACGGACGGGCTGGATGGCCTGGCCACCGGGCTCGCGGGGATCGCGGCGGCGGCCTTCGCCGTGTTCGCCTACCTGTTCGGACGGGTGGACGTCACCTCCTATCTCAATCTCTTCTACCTGCCCGGGGCGGGCGAGCTCGCCGTGTTCTGCGCGGCGCTGATGGGCGCCTCGATCGGCTTTCTCTGGTTCAACGCGCACCCGGCGCAGGTGTTCATGGGCGACACGGGCAGCCTTGCGATCGGCGGCGCGCTGGGCACGGTGGCGATCCTGCTCAAGGCGGAATTTCTGCTGCTGCTGATCGGTGGCGTCTTCGCGGCGGAGGCGGTGAGCGTCATTCTGCAGACGGGCGTCTACAAGTGGTTCAAGCGGACCCGCGGGCGCGAGTACGCCGACGGGCACCGCGTCTTCCGGATGGCGCCGCTGCATCACCACTTCGAAAAGCTGGGCTGGATGGAGACCACCGTCGTCACCCGGTTCTACATTCTCGGGCTCCTCTGCGCGCTGGTCGCGCTCTCGACCCTCAAGGTGCGGTGAGCATGGCGGTCGAGCTGTTCGAGCGCTGGCGCGGCAGCGGCCGGGAAGTCGCGGTCGTGGGTCTCGGGAAGAGCGGCACGGCCGCCAGCCGGCTGCTCCGGCGCCACGGCCTCCCGGTCTACGCCTCGGACAGCGCGTCGGCGCCGGCGTACGATGCGTGGGCCGCCGAGCTGCGCGCCATCGGCGCCGAGGTGCAGCTCGGCGGGCACGATCTCGATCGCGTTGCTCGCGCGGCGGCGGTGGTGGTGGCACCGGGCGTCCCGCCGGACGTGCCGCCGCTCGAAGCGGCGCGGCGCGCCGGCGTGGACGTCTACGCGGAGGTGGACATCGGCTTCCTCGCGCTCGGCGCCACACGCTGCATCGGGATCACGGGGACCAACGGGAAGACCACCACGACGTCGCTCGTGGCGCACGTGATGGCGGCGGCGGGCCTCCGCGCGGAAACGGCGGGCAACATCGGCCGCCCGCTGTGCGACGTGGCGCTCGCGTCCGACCCGCCGGACTGGCTGGCACTGGAGCTGAGCTCGTTCCAGCTCCACGATGCGCCGCACCTCCGGCCGGCGATCGGGCTGCTGACCAACCTCGCGCCCAACCACCTGGACCGCTACCACTTGCTCGAGGAGTACTACGGCGACAAGGCGCGGCTGTTCCGGAACGCGGACGCCGAGTCGGTGTGGATCACCAACGCGGATGACGCCGCGGTGCGCCAGATGGTGGCACCGGTCCCGGGCACGCACCTGCAGTTCTCGCTCGAGCGTCCGGCCGATGGCTGGCTCGACCGCGAGTCGGGCCGCCTCGTGCTGGACGGCCGCCCACTCCTGCCGCGGGCCGAGCTGCCGCTGCTGGGCGATCACAACGTGGCCAACGCGTTGGCCGCCGCGCTCGCGGCGACACGCGCCGGCGCCGAGCCCGGGCGCGTGGCCGCCGGGCTCCGGACGTTCCGGGCCATCCCGCACCGGGTCGAGCCGGTTCGGGAGGTGGCGGGCGTGCTCTGGATCAACGACTCCAAGTCCACCAACGTGACCTCGACCGCGGTGGCGGTGGCCGCGGTGGACCGGCCGTTCGTCCTGCTCCTCGGCGGGCGGCACAAGGGCGAGCCGTACACCCGCCTGGCGGCGTTGCTCCGCGGCCGGTGCCGCGCCGTCGTGGCCTATGGCGAGGCGGGGCCGCAGGTGGTGGGTGACCTCGGCGGCGAACTCTCGGTGGTTCCCGCCGGGGACTTCGCCGATGTGCTCGCGACGGCGCGCCGTCTGGCGCGGCCCGGCGACGCGGTGCTGCTCTCCCCCGCATGCTCCAGCTACGACATGTTCACCAACTACGAGGAGCGCGGGGCGCGCTTCCGCGCCGCGGTCGAGGCACTGTGACCGAGTCGCGTCCGGTCCGCCACCCCGGCGAGCTCCGGTGGGAAACGCGGCTCCTGGGCGTCGTGACGCTCATCCTGCTGGCGTTCGGGGTGGCGACGACATACGGCGCGGCAAGCCTGGTGACGGTGAAAGGCCAGAACGTCGGGCTCGAATTCGCGGCGCGGCAGCTCACGGGTGCGGCCCTGGGCGGCCTGCTGCTGCTCTGGGCTTCGCGGCAGGACTACTACCGGTGGCGCACGTGGGCGTGGCCGCTGCTGCTCGTCACCATCGGGCTGCTTCTGATCCCGCTGCTCCCGTTCACCCGCCACATCTCGCCGGTGCTCAACGGCGCGCGCCGCTGGGTGGATCTCGGCCCGATCAACTTGCAGCCATCCGAGCTCGCCCGGCTGGTCGTGGTGCTGTGGTGCGCCATGCTGGCGTCGAAGAAGGGTGCGCAGGTGCGCGAGTTCAGGAAGGGCGTGATCCCCTTCATCGTCGTCCTGGGGCTCGTGTCGGTCCTGATCCTGCTCGAGCCCAACCTCTCGATGGCGACCCTGGTGGCGCTCCTGGGCGGGCTCGTGCTGTTCACGGCCGGCGCCAAAATCGGCCACTTCTTCCTCCTCGGCGGAGTGGGTGTCATTCTGGTGTTCCATCAGATCCGGGACGCGCAGTATCGGCTGGCGCGCGTACTCACCTTCCTCAACCCCGGTGATGCCACGACCGAGGCGGGCTTCCAGATCCACCAGTCGCTCGTCGGGATCGGCTCGGGCGGGCTGTTCGGTACCGGCTTCGGCCAGGGACAGCAGAAGCTGGGCTATCTGCCCTACGCCTACTCCGATTTCCTGTTCAGCACGATCGGGGAAGAGTGGGGGTTCGTCGGCGTGCTGGTCGTGGTGCTGCTGTTCGCGCTGTTCTGCTGGCTGGGTTTCCGCATCGCGAGGACCGCGGCGGAGCCGTTCGGCCAGTACCTCGCCGTCGGGCTCACGGCGACGATCGGCCTCACCGCATTCATGCACATGGCGGTGTCACTCGGGCTCATTCCGACGACGGGGCTGACGCTGCCGTTCATGTCGTACGGGCGCTCGAGCCAGGTGATCTCGCTGCTGGGGACCGGAATTCTCATCAACATCGGGCGGCTGCGGGGGAGGCCGCGGGCGGCGGGACGGAAGCGGGAGGAGGGGAAGGGGGAGTGACATGGGGCTGGAGATATCGTGGCGAGGGCACGTGTGCGAGGCGGAGCTGTCATCCCGAGCGGAGCGAGGGATCTGGCCGGGCCGAGTTCGAACTACGGGTGAGTAGATCCCTCGCTGCGCTCGGGATGACAGCTCCCCTCCGCTCGGGATGACAGCTCCGCTCGGGATGAGAGCTCCGCTCCCGATAGCTCCGCTCGGGATGACAGCTCGGCCCGCGGCGCCGGCCATGCCGCCGCCCTCGCCCGCTCGGTCGCGGCTTCGATGACCCGCATCTTGATCGCCGGCGGCGGCACCGGCGGACACCTCATGCCGGCGCTCGCCATCGCGCAGGCGCTGCGGGAGCGCGCGCCGGGCGTGGAGCCGGTGCTCGTCGGCGCGGTGCGCGGTGTCGAGGCGCGGCTGCTCCCCACCCGCGACTTCCGCTACCACCTGCTCCAGTCCGAGCCGATCTACCGGCGCACCTGGTGGCGGAACGCGCGCTGGCCGCTCATCGCCGGGCGGCTGCTGCGCGATGTCGCGCGCCTGTTCGAGGCCGAGCGCCCCGACGCGGTCGTCGGCACCGGCGGCTACGCGTCGGCGCCGGTCGTCTGGTGGGCGGCGCGCCACGGAATCCCCACCGCGGTGCAGGAGCAGAACGCCTATCCGGGCCTCGCCACCCGCTGGCTCAGCCGGCGGGTGCGCCACGTCTATCTCGGCCTGCCCGAGGCGAGGCGGTTGCTGCGCTTCGGCCCGCGGACGGAGGTGTTCGAGACCGGCAATCCGATCGTCCCGCCTACACCGGAGCGGCGGACGCGGTCGCTGGCGCGCTTCAACCTCGATGGCCGCCCGGTCGTGCTGGTGACCGGTGGCAGTCAGGGGGCGCTCGCCATCAACCGGGCCGTCGCGGAGTGGCTCGACAGCGGCGGCCCGAGCGGCGCCGCCCTGCTCTGGGTGACCGGTCGAGGCACCCACGCGGAGTTCGTCGCGCGACACCGTCCCCCGGCCGTCCAGGTCATCGACTTTCTCGATCCGATGGCCGATGGCTATGCGGTCGCCGATCTCGTCGTGTCGCGTGCCGGGATGATCACGGTGGCGGAGTTGTGTGCGTGGGGACTGCCGAGCGTGCTCGTGCCGCTCCCGACCGCGGCGGCCGATCACCAGACGCACAACGCTCGCGTGCTCGCCGAAGCCGGCGCCTCGGCCCTGCTCCCGCAGTCGCAGCTTGGGGCGGGGCGACTGGGCGAGACCGTTTCCGCACTGCTCGAGGACCGCACCCGCCGAACCGAGATGGCTGCTCGCGCGCGTGCCCGCGGCCGGCCGGAGGCCGCCGCGGATATAGTGTCGAAATTGTTGACGCTGGCCGGGTGACCCGGACTTTCAGAACTCGCAGCAACTACTTACATTGGCCCATCCACCATGAACTTGTTTACCACCGCGGACAGGCGCCCCGTTCATTTCGTAGGAATCGGCGGGGCTGGCATGAGCGCGCTCGCCCTCATCGCCTGCCGCCGGGGGCTCGCCGTGAGCGGGTGCGATACCGATGCGACGGGTGCCGCGGATCTCGCCGCGCTGGGTGTGCCGGTGCTGCAGGGGCATGACCCCTCGCACGTCGATGGCGCGCGTGCGGTGGTGGTGACGGCGGCGGTGGCGGCGGGCCATCCGGAGCTGGACCGCGCGCGTGCGCTCGGGCTCCCGGTGGTGCCGCGCAAAGTGGCGCTCGCGGAGTTGATCGGTGAGGCGCGCTCGGTGGCGGTTGCGGGCACGCACGGAAAGACGACCACCACGGTGATGACCACCGACGCGCTCACCGCGGCCGGCCTGGCACCGACCGGCATCGCCGGCGGGCGGGTGCAGGCGTGGGGCGGCAACGCGCTGCTCGCGGGGGACGATCTGTTCGTGGTCGAGGCCGATGAGTACGACCAGGCATTCCTCGCGCTTCACCCGACGGTGGCGATCGTCAACAACGTCGAGCCCGACCACCTGGAGTGCTACGGCTCGATGGCGGCGCTCGAGGACGCCTTCGTCGAGTTCGCCGGGCGCGCCGAGGTCGCGGTGACGAGCGCCGACGACGTGGGGGCACGGCTCGTGGCCGGCCGGCTCGGCCGAACGCCCCGCCGCTTCGGCTTCGCCGCGGATGCCGACATCCGGATCGACGGCATGATCCAGCACGCCGACCGCACCGATGCCAGCGTGCACTTTCCCGGCGGCCGCACGCTGGCGGTCCGGCTTCGGGTGCCGGGCGTACACAACCTGCGGAACGCCGTCGCCGCGCTCGGCGCCGTCGACGCCCTGGAGGGCGACCTGGGACGCGCCGCCTCTGCGCTGGCCGAGTTCGCGGGGGTGGGCCGGCGCTTCGAGCGGCTGGGTGAGCATCGCGGCGTCGCGGTGGTGGACGACTATGCGCACCATCCCTCCGAGCTCGTGGCCACGCTGGCGGCGGCGCGGCAGGCGTATCCCGGACGTCGCCTCGTGGCGGTGTTCCAGCCGCACCTCTACTCGCGCACCGCGGCCCACGGTCAGGCGATGGGCGAGGCACTCGCCGCCGCCGATCTCGTCCTCGTCACCGAGATCTACGCCGCCCGCGAGCAACCGGTGGCCGGCGTGAGCGGCCGGCAGGTGGCCGACGCCGCACGCCGCGCCGGTGCCGACGCGCGATTCGAGCCGACCCGCGCCGACGTGGGGCGCCGGGTGTACGAGGCGCTCGTCCCCGGCGACGTGGTGCTCACGCTTGGTGCCGGCGACATCACCCGGGTGGGCCCCGAGCTGGTGCGGTGGCTGGACGCCGCCTGAAGGCCGGCGCCAGGCTCCTCGGCGGCCTCGCCCTCGGGCTCGCGCTCTGGTTCGGCGGGCCGCCGGTGCTCCGCGGCGTCGACTATTTCCGGGTGAGGCGGGTGGAGATCGCCGGATTGCAGTATCTTGATCCGGCGAAGGTGGTGAGTGTGCTGAAGCTCTCTCCGAAGGCCAGCGTATTCGACGATCTGCCCGCCCTGGCGCGCCGGGTGCGCGCGATGCCGGGCGTGACCTCCGCCGAGGTGGGCCGCCGGATTCCCGGGACTCTCGAGGTCGCCCTCGAGGAGACGGTGCCGGTGGCGCTCGCCAGCCGTGGCGCGGGGCTGGTCCTGCTGGACACGCGGGGGCGGCTGCTGCCGTTCGACCCGCTCCGTTCGGCCCCCGACCTGCCGCTCGCGGCCAACGGGGATGCGCTGGTGACGTCGGTGCTCGGACGGGTGGAGGACGCCGACCCCGACCTGTTCGCCAGGATCGGCGCGGGATGGCGGGTGGGCCCGGACGTGGTTCTCGAGGTTGGAGGTCGGCGCTTCTGGTTCGGCGCGCAAGTGTCCGCGGAGGATATTCGAGCGGTGACGGCGGTGGAGCAAGCGCTCGCCCGGACGGGGCAGGCCTATCAGGAACTCGATGGACGCTTCGCGGGCCAGGTGATCGTCCGGCGGACGCGGGCATGAGCGCCCAGCCGCAGCGGCTGATCGCCGCGCTCGATCTGGGCTCGACCAAGATCGTCGCCCTGATCGCCGAGGTGACCGGCGACGCGCGCGATGCGGGCGCCCGCATCCTCGGCGTGGGCGTGGAGCGGAGCGCCGGGATCCGGCGTGGCGTGGTGCGGGACATCGAGGAGACCACCCGGGCCATCGACAGGGCGATGAAGAGCGCCCAGCGCATGGCCGGAGTCGAGGTCGGCTCGACCTACTGCGGCATCGCGGGCGAGCACGTGGCGGGCCGGAGCTCGCACGGCATGGTCTCGGTCACCGGCGACGAGATCCGGACGAGCGACGTCGCCCGGGTCAACGACATGGCGAGCAACATCAGCTTCGGGCGGGACCACGAGCTGCTGCACGCGATTCCGCAGGACTATCTGATCGACCAGCAGGGCGGGATCAACGAGCCGATCGGCATGACCGGCTCGCGGCTCGAGGCCGAGGTGTACCTGGTGACCGTGCTGTCGAGCGTGCTCCAGAACCTGAGGAAGTGCGTCGAGCGGGCCGGCTATCACGTGCAGGAGTTCGTGCTGGAGCCGCTGGCCGCGTCGCTCGCGGTGCTCACGCCGGACGAGATCGAGCTGGGTTGCTCGATCGTGGAGCTGGGAGGCGGATCCACCAACGTGTCCATCTTCCACAATGGGAAAATCCGCCACACGGGCTCGCTGCTCTGTGCCGGCGGCCACGTGACGGCGGACATCGTCCACGGGCTGCAGGTGACGCAGCTCGACGCGGAGCGGTTGAAGGAGCGCTTCGGGGCCGGATTCGAGCCGCTGGTGCCCGAGAGCGACGTCTTCGAATTGCCGAGCACGCCCGGCCAGGGCGCGCGAAACGCGCAGCGCCGCGTGCTGGCGCACATCATGCACATGCGGCTGCAGGAAGTCCTGGAATACGCGCTCGACGAGATCACACGCGCAGGCTATCATCAACGGCTCCCCGCGGGGGTAATCCTCACGGGGGGCGGCGCATTGACCCCCGGGATCGTCGAGCTCGCCCGCGAAGTTTTCGCCATGCCGGCCCGGTGCGGTGTCCCGGGCCAGCGGCTGCGAGGTCTGGCGGACAGCGTCGAATCCCCGCGAATGGCGGTACCGGCCGGCCTGGTGCTCTACGGCGCCCGGCAGGTCGCGACGAGTGGCGGCTCCGGGACAGGTGGCCGGAAGTCGCCGGCGGTAGAAAAAGTGCTCGCGCCGGTCAAACGGTGGCTCCAGGACTTCTTCTGAGTCGGGCCGAGGGAACACACCATGAGATTTGAGCTGGAAGAGAGCGCGGTCCAGACCGCGCGGATGAAGGTCGTGGGTGTCGGCGGCGGCGGCGGCAACGCCGTCAACCGCATGATCGAGGATCAGCTCGGCGGGGTCGAGTTCATCTCGGTCAACACCGACGCCCAGGCCCTGGCGATCTCGAAATCGGACATCAAGATTCAGATCGGACGGAAGCTGACCCGGGGGCTCGGCGCCGGCGCCCGGCCCGAGATCGGGCGGCAGGCCATCGAGGAGACACGCGACGAGGTGGGCCAGGCGGTCCAGGGTGCCGACATGGTCTTCGTCACCTGCGGAATGGGCGGCGGCACCGGCACGGGCGCCGCGCCGGTGGTGGCGGCCATGGCGCGGGAGACCGGCGCCCTCACCGTCGGCATCGTGACCAAGCCGTTCCTGTTCGAGGGCCGCCGCCGGATGAAGCAGGCGGAGCAGGGGATCACCGAGCTCCGGAAGAACGTGGACACCATGATCGTGGTCCCCAACGAGCGGCTCCTCGCCGTGGTCGGCAAGGGGATTCCCTTCCAGGAGGCGCTCAAGAAGGCCGACGAAGTGCTGCTCCACGCCACGCAGGGCATTGCCAGCCTGATCACCAGCACCGGCATCATCAACGTGGACTTCGCCGACGTCCGCACCGTCATGCAGAACGGCGGCGCGGCGTTGATGGGCACGGGGATCGGCCGGGGCGAGAACCGGGCGCTCGAGGCGGCGCAGCAGGCCATCTCGAGTCCGCTGCTCGACAACGTCTCCATCGCCGGCGCCACGGGCGTGCTGATCAATATCATCGGCGGCGACGATCTCACGCTGGGCGAGACCACCCAGATCAACGACATCATCCACGACGCCGTGGGCGATGACGCCGAGATCATCTTCGGCGCCGGCAACGACCCGGCGATGCACGGCGAGGTCCGGGTCACGGTGATCGCCACCGGGTTCGACCGTGGCGGCACCGTCGAGCAGCCGGTCATCGCACGACCGTCCGGCCCCTCGGGCGTGCTGACCTTTCCGCAGCGCCACGGCCGGGTGTCCACGCCCGGCATGCCCGCGCCTCACCCGCAGCCCACGCCGCGCCCGCAGCCGCAGCCGCGCGTCTCGCAGGCGCCGCCGAGCGGCGCGACCGACGTGCCCGAGATGGAGATTCCCACCTTCATTCGCCGGCAGATGGACTGATGCGCGGCGTCCGGCTGGGCCTGGCCGTGGTGGTGCTCACGGCCGCCGCGCTGTTCGCGTCCACCGGCCACTGGCCGTGGCACCGGCTGGCGGCGGCGGCCGAGCGTCCGGTGCTTCCGGCGCCGGCCCGTCCGGCTGCGCTGCCGGCCACGGAGTCCGTGGACACCCTGCGCCGCGGCGAGACCATCTCGGAGCTGTTCGGGCGCCACGGCATCCAGGACCTGAACGTGGCCGCGCTGGGCCCCGCCGTCTCGCTCGATCCGCGCCGGCTCCGCTCGGGTCTGGTTTTCAGCTTCCGCAGCTCAGCGAGCGACACCACGCCGACGCATGTGGCCGTCCGCACCAGCCCCGAGCAGCGGGTCATCTTTCGCCGTGTGGGCGGGCGCTGGGACGGCGTCGTCGAGCCGATCGAATGGAAGACCGAGGAGATCCGGATCGAGGGCGCCATCGACAACTCGCTGTACGAGGCGCTCGACGCCCAGGTGGGCGACGACCAGCTCGACGGCGCCGACCGCCAGCGGCTCGCGTGGGACCTGGCCGACGTCTACGCCTGGCAAGTGGACTTCACCCGCGACATCCGCCCGGGCGACCGGTTTCAGGTGGTGTTCGAGCGGCTGGTCTCCGAGAACGGCGAGATCCGCTTCGGCCGGGTGCTGGCGAGCGATCTCACGATGTCGGGCAAGAGCCTCACGGCGTTCCGCTACGAGGGCGGGGGGCACGCGGCGTTCTACGACGCCGACGGGAACTCGCTGCGCCGCGCCTTCCTGCGCGCCCCGGTCGAGTTCCGCCGGATCTCGTCATCGTTCGCCCGCGCCCGCTTCCACCCGGTCCTCGGCCGGACCCGGCGGCACGAGGGCACCGACTACGCCGCCGCGCCAGGCACGCCGGTCATGGCCGCGGGTGACGGGGTGGTGCTCCGGGCCGGCCGCGCCGGGGGCTACGGGAACCTGATCGAGCTCCGCCACCGGAACGGGATCACGACGCGCTACGGCCACCTGCGAGGGTTCGCGCGGGGAATTCGCGCGGGAGCCCGCGTGACGCAGGGACAGACCATCGGCTACGTCGGGTCCACCGGGCTCGCCACCGGGCCGCACCTGCACTACGAATTCCGGGTCAACGGCATCGCCAAGGATTCGCGCCGGGTAGACCTCGGCAACGGCGCTCCGATCCAGGCCGCGCTCCGTGCCGATTTCACCCGGCAACGGGACCTCCTGCTCGAGCGGCTGCATCAGGGACCGCCCCCGGCCTTTGCCCAGGGATCGGATCAGACCCAGGCCCGGTGGCTCCAGTAGCGCTCCCGTAGTGGACCTCTTTCCCGCCATCGACATTCGACATGGCCGCGTCGTTCGCCTCAGCCAGGGCGAGGCGACGCGGCAAACTGTTTATGGGGACGATCCCGTGGCGGTGGCCGAGGGGTTCGCCGCGCTGGGCGC
>DATAHW010000161.1:0-27543 GCA_036262935.1 Gemmatimonadales bacterium
GTGAATCGCGTGGCGGTCTGACCGAAGGCTGATCCGGCGCGCTGCGGGGCGCCGGAGCACGACGGGCCCCGTCCGGGTGGGCGGGGCTTCGTCGTGGCCGTATCTTCCGGGCACCGTGACCCGTGTCTCCACCCCGCTCTCCCTGCTCGCGCTGGCGTCCGCGGCGTGCGCCTCTCCGCCCGCTGCCACCACGCCGGCCGGCGCGCCCCTTGCCGCGGCCGAGTCGAGCTACTCCGCACTGCGGGATCTCCGTGACCACATCGATGTCGCCGGCGAGGCCGGCCGAGCGGCCACGGCAGACGGCACCCCGCTCGCGGCCCTGGGGGCGCGCTACGACTCGCTCCGGCTGCGGCTCGCGTCGCGGCTGGCGGCAGTGGATGCGGCCGGCCTCCGCGGCGACGAGGCACGCGCCCTTGGCGTCATGCGCCGCACACTGGAGCGAGACCTGGGGCGCCTACCCGATACCCGCACCACCACCACCGACTCGGCCGCCGGGGCGCGGCCGCGCTGCGAGTACGACGCCGCCGCCGTCGCCGCCTCGCCCGGCGGCCTGGACTCGCTCCGCCGACGAGTCTACGCCTGCTACGGTTGGGCCCAGTCTCACGCGGTCGTAGGGCCCGACACCCTCGACCGGCTCTCGATCCTCGGCGCGCTCGGCGGTACCACCGACGCGGCGCGGCGCCGCGCGCTCTTTCTCGCGCTCGGCCCCGTGTGGCGCAGCGTGAACGGCGATGGGACGTCGGGCAGCCCCTACCGCCGGCTCATCGCCCTGGAGGCGGCGCGCCGGGAAGGCACGGAGCCGCCCGGTGCGGCCCAGGCGCGGGGCGCGGGCCTTCCGCCCGACTCGCTCGAGCCGTGGCTGCTCTCGATCCTCGCGACCTGGCGTGACGTGACGCCCGACTCGCTGGTCGAGCCATGGGACTGGTACTATCAGGCAGGGCGGGCCGCTCGAGCGCTAAGCGGCCGCATCCCGCGCGAGCGGCTCGCCCCGCTCAACGCGGCGGTCTGGCGCTCCCTCGGCGCGAATATCCGGGCGCTCCGGGTGCACTACGACGTGGAGCCGCGCGAGGGCAAGGACCCCGTCGCCTTCACCACCTTCGGCGGGCGCGCGCCGATCGAGCCCTGGGTCTTCGCGACGTACCGCACCGGCGGCCTCGACAACCTCAACGAGCTGCTGCACGAGACCGGGCACGCGGTGCACATCGCGGCCATCCGCACGCGCCCGGCGTTCCGCGACTGGCCCGACAGCGACCCCTTCACCGAGGCCGTGGCCGATCTGGCAGCGCTCGACGTCTACGAGCCCGTCTGGCAGCAGCGCTGGCTGGGCGACTCGGTGCCCCTGGCCGACGGGCTCCGCGGACGATACGGCGGCATCGTGATGGACGTGGCCTGGGCGCTGTTCGAGGTCCGCATGCTCCGCGATCCGGGCGCCGATCCCGACCTGGTGTGGACCGCGCTCACGCGCGACTACCTGCGCATCCGCCCGCATCCCGAGCTCTCCTGGTGGGCCATGCGCGGACAGCTGGTAGACGAGCCGGGATACATGATGAACTACGCGGTGGGCGCCATCCTGGTCGCGGCCATCCGCGCTCGCATCCGGGCGCTGCACGGATCTTTCCTTGCGGGCGACCCGACACTGTATGGCTGGATCGCGCCGCGGCTCTACCGCTTCGGGCTCGAGCGGCCGGCCCGGGACGTGGTCGAACAGTTCCTGGGCGGGCCGGTCTCGCCCGCGGCGCTGCTGGCGGACATGCGGAGGATCTCGCACTGATGCGCTACATCCTCGATCTGCTCGGCGTCGGTGTGTTCGCCGTCAGCGGCGCCCTGGCCGCGGGCCGCAAGCACCTCGACTGGCTGGGCGTAGCCGTCATCTCCTTGGTGACGGCCATCGGCGGCGGCACCGTGCGGGACGTCCTGCTGAACCGCCATCCGATCTTCTGGATCGCGAATCCCGCGTACCTGCTGGTCTGCCTCGCCGCGACCGCGTTCACCCTGCTGTACGTGCACCTGCGCATCCCGGCGCCGCGAGCCCTGCTCGTGGCCGACGCGCTTGGCCTCGCGTTCTTCACGATCAGCGGCGCGCAGATCGCCGAGCAGTCGGGACTCTCCTGGCTGCTCGCGATCCTGATGGGCGCGATCACGGGCGTGGCCGGCGGGATGGTCCGCGACGTCCTCTGCAACGAGATCCCGCTCATCCTCCGGCGCGGACAGCTCTACGCCAGCTCGGCCATCGTGGGCGCAGCACTCTATCTGGTCCTGGAGCGGGCCGGCACGCCGCGCGAGGCGGCGGCGCTCCTCGGGATGGCCACCATCGCCCTGGTCCGCTTCGCGGGGATCCTGTGGCGGATCGAGCTGCCCGTGCTCAGCCTGGAGGAAGAGGCGGCGGAGCGACGGCGGGAGTCAGTCTGACTTTCGTTCGCTCTCCCGTGCATCGAGGATCTGGCGTACCCGCTTGGCCAGCGTGTCGGGATCGAGCGGTTTCGGGATGAACTCTCGCCCGTCCTCCAGCAGGCCCTGGCTCACGGCGTCCAGACCGGTGTAGCCCGACGTGTAGAGCACCGGCACCGCTGGCCAGCGCTCCGCCAGCCGGGCCGCGAGCTGGCCACCGCTCATGCCCGGCATCACGACGTCGGCGATCACCAGCGACGGTGGCCGCTGCTGCCGGGCGGCGAGATCGAGGGCTTCGGGACCGCTCGCCGCCTGCAACACCTGGTACCCGTGCTCCCGGAGCGACCGGGCAATGATGTCCCGCACCATCGGCTCGTCCTCGACCACGAGGATACGTTCCTGGTTCGCGGCTGTCCGGACCAGCGGCGGCGGCGGCGCCTGGTCCGGTTCGGCATCGGCCAGCGGCAGGAAGATCTCGAACGTGGTGCCACGCCCGAGCTCGCTGTGGACGTCCACGAGGCCGCCGCTCTGCTTCACGATGCCGTAGACGGTCGAGAGGCCGAGGCCGGTCCCCTGGCCGACGGCCTTCGTGGTGAAGAACGGCTCGAAGAGGTGGCGCAGCGTCGCCTGGTCCATGCCCTGCCCGGTGTCGCTCACGGTGAGACGGGCGTAGGGGCCCGGCGGGATCGCGTCCTCCGGCCGAGTGCCCGCGCTCGCGTCGTCGAGCACCACGTTGGCGGTCTCGATGGTGAGGACACCGCCCTCCGGCATCGCATCGCGGGCGTTGAACGTGAGGTTGAGCAGCACCTGATCGAGCTGCCCGGGATCGGCGGTGACCGGACCGAGGTCGGGCGCGAGCCGCACCGCCACGCGGCAGCTCTCGCCGAGGGCGCGGCGGAGGATCGGCTCGATCGTGGTGACGATGGCGTTGAGGCTGACGAGCTGCGGCTGCAGCACCTGCCGCCGGCTGAACGCGAGCAATTGCTGGGTGATGGCGGCCGTCCGCTCCGCCGCGCGCCGGATGTGCTCGAGATCTTCCCGGTCTTCGTCGTCCCGGGCCCGGCGGAGGAGAAATCCAGCCGCGCCGAGGACGACGGTCATCTGGTTGTTCGCCTCGTGCGCGATGCCGCCGGCGAGGCGCCCCACCGACTCCATCCGCTCGGCGTGCCTCAGGCGCTCCTCCACGGTCCAGCGGTCCTCCACGTCCGTGAGCGTGCCGATCCATTCGCGCACCGCCCCATCCGCGCCGGCAACGGGCGCCCCGCGCGCCACGAAATGGCGGTAGTCGCCCCGGGCACGGCACCAGACGCGCCCGTCGGCGCGGAACACCGTACCCCGTATACGCGCCCGCGCCCAGGCCGACTGGAGGGCGGCGCGATCGTCCGGATGCAGCGCCTCCACCCAGCCGAGGCCGCGATGGTCCCCCCACGACTGCCCGGTGTACTCCTCCCAGGAAGGCTGGGGCTCGACGAATCGCCCGTCGGAATCGGACGTCCACACCACCGACGTCGTGGCCGTGACCAGCGCCCGGTACCGCTCCTCGCGCCGGGCCAGCTCCTCCTGCGCCCGCTTGCGCTCGGTGATCTCCCGCTTGATGGATGACGCGCCCACCACCACACCCGAGGGGTCCCGGATGGGCGAGACGGAGAGGGCGACATCGATCGTGGTGCCGTCCTTGCGCCTGCGCTGCGCGTCGGTCTCCACCCGCTCGCCCCGGCGGACCTGCTCCAGCAGCGCACGTTCGGACTCCTGAAGCGCCTCGGGGACCAGCACCATGATCGACCGGCCGATGATCTCCGACTCGGAGTAGCCGAACATCCGCTCGGCGGCCGCATTCCAGCTCGTCACGGTGCCGTCGAGCGTCTTTCCGATGATCGCGTCCGCCGACGACGTGACGATGGCCGCCAGCAGGGTCGTGGCCTCCTCGCTCTGCCTCCGCCGGGTCACGTCCTGCATGGACCCCACCGCGCGGACCGCACGACCCTCCGTGTCCCGCTCGATCGTGGCGCGTTCGAGCATGCGCGCCCAGCGGCCGTCCACGCGGCGGAAGCGGTACTCGTGCTCCCACGACTGGACGCCGCTCGCGAGTGCCGCGCGGGCCGCCGCTTCGGCCATCGCGAGGTCGTCGGGATGCACTCGTGAGGCCCACGGCTCGTAGCTGTCGGCGGCCAGCAGCGGAATCTCATCGGCCGCGCAGCCGAAGAACGCCGGCGTGCCGCCCGCCCACACCACCCGGCTGCCCCTCAGGTCCCAATCCCAGATGATGTCCTCGGTGGCGCGCGAGGCGAGCTGGAAGCGCCGCTGCGCCGAGGCGTCGCGGACGAAGCAGCGCATGTACTGCGCGCGGCCGGATCGGCGGTATGCGCTGCCGTCCAGCCGCACGTCCTTCAGCGATCCGTCCCGACCGCGGAGTCTGAGGGGCAGGTCGCGGAACGACTCTCCGCCCGCGAGATGAGCCAGGAGATCGTCCACGACACCGTCATGAAACTCCCCGATGTGGTGCCCCACGTACTCGTCCCGCGCGTAGCCGAGCAGATCGAGCTCCGCCTGGTTCGCGCGCACGATGGTGCCGTCAGGCGCCACCCACTTGATGGGGACGGGTGCCTGGTCGAAGAGATCTTCGAGCTCGTCTGGCCGTGCGTCGTCAGCAGCCATCCGCTCCGTGCGTGGCTCCGGGAGTGTGATGTGGATCACATAGCCGCGTCCCGCCGTTGCAGCGCGCGCCGGCAGTCCGTAGCTTGCGAAGGTTGGTCCGGTTGCACAAGCTACCGGAGGTTGTCCGGATCGAGAGGTCGTACGATGTCGTCGTGGACCGAGCTCCTGGAGCGCCCGGAGCCGAGGCAGCATGTGGTACAGCTCTACGGCAGGGACGATCAGCTACTCACGCGTCACGTGCGTCAGTACCTGGCGGAGGGGCTCAGGCAGGGCGAAGGGCTGCTGCTCATCGCCACGGTAGCGCACACCGAAGCTATCGTCCGCGGACTCGAAGAGGAAGGCGGCGAGTTGGCGGCGGCGGCCCTCGCCGGCCGTGTCGTCGTGCTCGATGCCGAGACGACCCTCGCACGCTTTCTCGTGGACGGCAGCCCGAGCTGGGAGCGCTTCCAGGAGGTGGTGGGTGCCGCCGTTCGCGGGCTCTGCGCGCGCGTCCCCGGCAAGAGCCTGCGCGCGTTCGGCGAAATGGTCGGCGTGCTGTGGATCGCCGGGCAGACGGGCGCCGCCGTCCGGCTCGAGGAGTACTGGAACCGGCTGCTCGAGGACCATGCTGCCAGCCTGTTCTGCGCCTATCCCATCGACGTCTTCCACGGTGAGTGCGAAAGCGACGAGTTCACGGCGCTCGCCGCGGCCCATACCCACGTGTACGCGGCGCCGCGAACGCTGTTCGCGAGCCCCGCCAGGGGCGGTCGGATCTAGCCCGGCTCCCCCTCGCTCCGCGGCCCCCGCGGAGCTTGCCGCCGGCCGGTTCCGGCGTCACATTTGAGCAGCATCTCCCGACCTCACATGCCAGGACCCTGGGCACTATGTCCTCGGTACTCGATCGCCTCCGCAAGGCGCTCGCCCCCGACATCGTCGTGGAGCGTGAGCTGGCGTCCGGCGGGATGGGAATCGTCTTCCTGGCACGCGACGCTGTGCTCGACCGGCCCATCGCCATCAAGGTGCTCCGGCCCGAGCTTGCCACGGCCGTCGCGGCCGAGCGGTTTCTGCGCGAGGGCCGCGCCGCCGCGCGGTTAGGCCACCCCAACGTGGTGCGCGTCCACCACGCCGCTCCCGCCGATGGCCTGCTCTACTATACGATGGACTTCGTGCCCGGCGAGACCCTCGCTGCCCGGCTGCTCCGCGGACCACTCCCGGCGGGCGAAACTGCCGCGATCGGCCGGGACATTCTCGGGGCACTGGCCGCCGCGCACGGCTCCCGCCTCATCCACCGCGACGTCAAGCCATCCAACATCTTCCTGAACGGGACCCGCGCGCTCCTGGGCGACTTCGGGGTCGCGTGCGCCGTAGAATCCGACTCGACGACGCTGACTGGAACCGGGCAGCGGGTCGGAACGCTGGCGTACATGGCGCCAGAACAGCACCTGGACGCGCCGATCACGTTGCAAACCGATCTCTACGCCGTCGGGCTGGTGTTGTTCGAGGCGTGTACCGGCCGTCGCTGGGAATCGCTGGCCGATCCCGACAAGGCTGACTGGTCCGAAGTCCCTCGCCGGCTCCGTCAGCCGCTCCGCAAGGCGCTGCAGCTTGCGCCCGACGAGCGCTGGGAAGACGCGACGAGCTTTGCAGGCGCGCTGGAACCGAGCGTCGGGCGATGGAAACGCCTCGCGCCGGCAGCGTGCCTGCTCGCCGTCGTCGCGTATGCGAGCTGGCCGGCGGCCCATCGCCTCCTGCACCAGGACAGGAGCCTGAGCGACCTGGTCGTCTTTCCCTTCGAAACCGCCGGACCGATCGACACCTCGCTGGGACGCGAGCTCGCCGGCACGACCCGGTGGTACTTCGAGCGGCTGCCGGGCTTGACCCTGCGGCCCTCGAAGGCCGCCGCCTGGGCGTGGAGTCACTCCCCGCTGCCACCGGCGCGACGGCTCGCGGAGCTCACCGCCGCGATGCACAGCCGGTACGGGGCGTGGGGGGTCGTGCGCCCGAGCGGTGCGGAGCTGGAGATCCAGATGAGCGTGGTGAACGCGCGCGGCGAGCCGGTGCTTCAGGCCGCCGTCCACGGCGACTCGGCCGACCACGTCGCGCTCGGGGATCTGATCGGCGCCCGCATAATAGGGGTCGTGTCTCCCGGGCTCAGCTCCACGTTCCGGCGCGGCGGCGCGCTCGCCCGGGTGAGCCCGGAAGCAGCGCTCGAGTTCCTCCAGGGCGAGGACGCGTTTGCCCGCGATGCCTGGCTGACGGCGGAGCGCCACTACTCGCGGGCACTGCAGCTCGATTCCACGTTCCTCCTGGCCGCCTGGCGGCTGGCGAATGCGCGCCGCTGGATGCCGCTCCGCCGCGAGCCCCCGTTTCCCCCGGATTTTCTTTCTCTCTTCCATGCCCGCGCCCAGGCACTCTCCGAGGTGGACCGCCGGCTGGTCCAGGCTCAGTTCGCGCCCTCGGGGCCTCGCCGCTTCGCGTGGTACGAGGAGGCCAGGCGGGCCGGGCCGGGCGACGCGTACACGATGCTGCTCTACGGCGACGAGCTGTTTCACCGCGGGCCGCTCGCGGGGAGGCCGCTCTCGGAAGCTGCCGCCATGCTTGACGCGGCCGCCGCGGCCGACCCGACGCTTGCGCCCGCCTGGGAGCACCTGGCATGGTCCCTGATCCGGCTCGGCCGGCGCGAGCAGGCCGCGCGCGCGCTCGACAGCCTCGGACGCGTCGTCGGCCGGCCGGACGAATCGGAGATCTATCTACCGGACTTCCTCCGGATCGCGTTCATGGCGCGGTTCGACCCGGCAGCGCCCGCGGCCGGCGGTGAATCGCTGCTCCGATCTCCCGCCGCCCTCGCCCTCGCGGCCCGGGGTGCGCTCGCATTCGACCTGCCGGACCACCAGCTCCGGTTCGGCCGCGCGCTGGCCACGCTCGAGGGTGCGGGGGCGAGCCAGCGCGCGAGCGGCCATACCGGGCAGGGCATCGCGCTGGTGGCGCTCGGGCGTCCGACGGAAGCGCTCGCCCAGCTCGACTCCGCCGCCGATCTCTTCCCGGATCCCGACGAGGCTCGGCTGCAGGCGGCGGAATGGCGGATTATCCCGCGTGCGCTCGGCGTGCCCGGCTTCTCCGCGGAGGAAGCCGCCCGCGGCCGCGCGCTCCTCGCGCGCACGGCGGAGCAACCCTGGAGCAGCCGGCGCTCGGCCTGGGCCCTCGCGCTCGACGCGCTCGCGCGGGGCGACACGGTAGCGGCTGCCGACTGGCAACGCCGGAGTGAAGAGCGGGAGGCCACCGGCGGTCCGCTCGCCCTGCTGCTCGCCGCGATGACGGAAGCCGTCCGCGGCGACCCCGCGGCGGCGCTTCGCCTCTCCGAGCCGGCACTCGCGCTCGACTCGGCGGGCTACGCGTTGGACCCGTTCTTCCGCGCCGCGCTCCATCTCCTGCGGGGCGAGTGGTTCGCGGCGGCGGGTCGGAGTCCCGACGCCGACCGCTCGTGGCTCTGGTACGAGAACACCGACGTGATCGGCTGGCCCGAGGCCGAGGCGCAGCCGGCGGAGGTCGATTGGGCACTGGCCTCCCATGCACGTGTCCGCCGGGCGAGCCTGGCGTTCGCGCAGAGCCGCGGGGCCGACGGCTGCGCGTTGGTGCGGCGCCTGCTGGAGGTGTGGTCCCGGCCGGAGCCGGCCGTGCTGCCAACCGCGGATCGGCTACGGCGGTCCGCGTCGCGCTGCTCCCCATGAGCGAGCCGGGTGAGCTCGATGCCCTGCGCCAGGCCCTCGACGGCGAGTACCGTATCGAGCGCGTGCTCGAGGTCCGCGCCGGCTTCGCGCGCGTGCTCGCCCAGGACCTGAGCCTCGCCCGGTCGGTCGAGATCGTGGCGCTCAGGCCGGCGCCGTCCACCGGCCCTCGGCTCGACACCTTCCTCACCGACGCGCGCACGCTGGCGCGGATCAACCATCCCAACGTCGTCGCCGTACACCGCGCCAGCGTGCGCGACGGCGTCGCCTACATGGCCCGGGAGCACCCGGTCGGCGAGACCCTGGCGGTGAAGCTCGAGAACGGCGCGCTCCACGCCGGGGAGGTCGTCAGCCTGGGACGCGACGTCCTGCGGGGACTCGAGGCCTCCCACGCCGAGGGCGTGGTGCACCCCGACCTCGCGCCCGGGACGATTGTCTGCCTCCCCGGGCGCGCCATGCTGGCCGGCCTCGGCGCCACCGCCGTGAGCGGCGCCGAGCGCGCGCGCGACCTCCACGCCGCCGGTCAGATCCTCTACCAGGCGGCGACGGGCGAGCGCTGGGACGGCGCGCCGACCGACCGGGTCTCGTCCCGGCGCCCGGTCCCGCGACGGCTCCGGCGCGTGCTCGGGCGGGCGCTCGCGCCTCGCGCCGAGGACCGCTGGCCGGATGCCACCGCGTTCCGGCGGGCGCTCGACGGGCTGAGTCCCTCCCGCCTCCGCTGGACGATGGTCGCCGCTGCAGCCGCTGGCGCCGGCGTGCTCGCGCTGGCGGGCGGAGCCTGGCTGTTCCGCGACGCCGTTGCCCGCCGGTGGGATCCGGGGCCGCCCGGCGGCGAGGCAAGAGAGCTGGCGGTGCTTCCGCTGGAGGTGGTCGGCGGGCGCCCGGCCGACGCGCTCGGGACCGAGATCGCCCAGTTGATGCAGCTCACGCTGGACAATGTTCCCGGCCTCGAGCTCACCTCACAGCGGCGAGTCCTGCGCTGGTGGGAGCGCCAGGGGCGGGACGCCGGGGGAGCGCAGGCCCAGGCCGCGAAGGACCTGAGCGCGCACTGGGTCGCGCACGGACTGGTGAAGCGCCGCGATGACAGCCTGTGGGTCAGGATCACGCTCTACGATGCTGCCGGCGCCAAGACCCCGCTGCCCGAGCTGCGCGGGAGCGAGCGGGATTTTGCCGCACTGGGTGATACGCTCGCCATCAACGTCCTCCGTGCGGCCGCGCCGGATCTGGAGCCGCTCTACCGCGGCGTGCAGAACCTGTCCGATGTGCCGCTCATCGCCCTCAAGGCATTCCTCCAGGGGGAGGCGGCGTTCGAGCGGGACGCGTGGGCGCCGGCCGCACGCAATTACGAAGCCGCCATCGGGGCTGATTCCGGCTTCGCGCTCGCCTGGTGGCGGCTGGCCAACGTGAAGCGGTGGCGCCGGATGCCGTACGACTTCGATCTGCGAGGATTCTACGATCGGCTCGGCGGTCACCTCCGTCCCGAGGATCGCTCGCTGGTCGAGGCCCTGCTGGAGCCGGACGTCGAGCGACGTCTCGCGCGCATGGAGGCGTCGGTCGTGCGGGCGCCCGGCGACGCGTATACCCGTTTTCTGTACGCCGAGGAGCTGTTCCACCGCGGCCCGCTGGTCGGGCGCGGCATCGAGCAGGCTGCGCGGGTCATGGGAGAAGCCATCGCGCTCGATTCATCTCTCGCCGAGGCCTACAACCACCTCTTCGTCCTCCAACTGCGCGCCGGCCGGGCGGCGGAGGCGCGCCGGCTGCTCGATCTGCGTCGCCGGGTGTCGCTCCGCCCGGCGCCCGGCGATCCCGATGTGGTCTCGCTGCTGGAGCTGGCCTACGACGAGCGGTTCGTCCCCTGGCTCGGGGGCCTCAAGCGCGCGTTAATCGAGTGGCGCGCGGATTCCGCGCGGCTCGCGGACGTCGCCCGGGTTATGCGCCTCGGTGGACCGTGGTTCGACATCCCCCGAACCCAGGTTGCGCTCGCCGGCATCCTGGTGCGGCGGGGACCGCCGGACGACTCTGCGCAGGCCAGCGCGCGCACCGGGATCGGGCTCGGGTTGCTGGCACTGGGCCGCCCCGACGCGGGGATGGCCCAGCTCGACTCGGCTGTGGCCCTGCTTCCGACGGCGGAAGCGCGCCTGCAGCAGGCCGAGTGGCGCGCGGTTCCTCAGGCGGTCGGCGTGCCCGCGCTTCGATCGGCGTCCGACCGGCGGTGGGACCGGCGGCTCGAGGAGCTCGCCGCCGACTCCGCCACGTCCGTCCGGGCGCTCTGGGCGCTCTCGCTCCGGCGGCTGGCCGCCGGCGACAGCTCGGCCTTCGAGCGTGACCGCGCCCGCCTCGACGCACTGGCGCCGGCGACGCCGCTCGGCGTGCTGCTCCGCGCCGCCGGTGAGGCCGCGCGGGGCCACCGCCACGCCGCGCTGGCCATCTCGGACTCGGTACGCCCGCTGTTCGCCGTCAATCACCCGCCCGATCCGTTCGCCGGCGCCGTGTTTCATCTCCTGCGGGCGGAGTGGCTCGCCGCCGGCGGCGACGCGCGCGCGGCGGATCGCGAGTGGCGCTGGTACGAAGGATCGGACTTCGACGGGTGGCCGGCGGGCGTTCCGCAGGCCGGCGAGATCGAAGCAGCGTTCGGGGTTCACGCCCGCTGGCGGAGGGGAGCGGCGCGCCTCGACGGCGCCACGACGGCGCCGGACACGCTGGCGGCGTGCGCGCTGCTCGTTCGTGTCGCCGAGCTCTGGCAGCAGGCCGAACCCGGGATGGAACCCCTCGCTTCCGCGGCGCGGATCCGCGCCGGCGGCTGTCCTCGATGATCGTCTGCCGTACGCTCGGCCCGGTGGAAGTCACCACGGACGGCGCCATGGCGTCGGGCGAGCTGCTCTGGCGCAAGAACCTCGCGCTCCTGGTCTACCTGGCCAGGTCCGATCGCCGCGGGCGCACCCGCGAGCATCTCACCGGTCTGCTCTGGGCCGACCGCCCCGAGGCCGCAGCCCGGCATTCGCTGAACGAGGCGCTCCGGGTCCTCCGCCGCCATGCGGGTGACACCGCGATCGAGACCGCCGCGGGGCAGGTGCGGCTCGTCCCGGGCGCCGTGCGGCTCGACGTGGACGAGCTGCTGACGCTCACCGAGCGCGGCGAGTGGAGCGCCGCCTCCGGGCTGATTACCGGCGAATTCCTCGAGGGCTTCGCCCTGCCGGACGCCTCCGCGTTCGAGGACTGGCTCGCCGTGGAGCGCGGCACCTGGCGCGCGTGCTCGGTGGACGTGCTCGTGCATCGGGTCGAGGAGCTGCTCCGCGCGGGCGACGCACAGCGCGCGTCCGCGGTGGCGCGGCGGGCGCTGGCCCTGGAACCGCGTTCGGAGCGCGCGCTCCGCGCGGCGATCCGGGCCCTGGCGCTCGCCGGCGACCGGGGCGCCGCGCTGGAGCTCTACGGGAAGTTCGCCGCGCGGCTGTCCGAGGAGGCCGGTGCGGCGCCCGAACGCGAGACCGAGGCCCTGGCGGATCGCGTTCGCCGCCAGCCGCTGGCCCGCCCGGCAGCGGTGGCCGGCCGGGAACACGTCGACCTCGCCGCGCGGCTGCCGCTGGCCGGGCGGGAAGCCGAGCTGCAGCGGCTGCTCGACGCCGCGGCGAAGTCGCGAGCGACGTCGCGGTCGGCGGTGCTGATCGTCGAGGGAGAGAGCGGCACCGGGAAGACGCGGCTGGTGGAGGAGCTCCTCGCCCGGCTGAGGCTCGATGGCGCCATCATCGCGACGGCTCGCGCAGTGGACATGGACCGCGCCGAGCCCTGGAGCGGCGCGCTAGTCCTCGCGCGCGGAGGACTGGCGGCGGCGCCCGGGATCGCTGCCGCACCGGCGGATGCCATCGCCGCCTTCGCCGCCGCGGTGCCCGAGTGGGCGGAGCGGTTTCCCGGCGCGGGTGCCGCCCACGCCATGCCGCTGGGGCGCGCACTGAGCCAGATCGTGCGCGCCGCCGCCGAGGACCAGGCGGTGGTGCTCGCGGTGGACGACGCCCAGTGGCTGGACACCGAGTCCACCGGAGCGCTCGTCGCGCTGCTGCGGGACCTGGCGGCATCGCCGGTGACGATCGTGCTCGCCCTCTCGCCCCATCCGCCGCGGCCCGACCTCGACGATCTCCGGAGCCGGATCGGTCGAGATGCCATGGGCGGCGTCGTCCATCTCGCCGCGATCTCCGCCGCCGCGCTCCGCGCGCTGGCCGAGCGGCTGCTCCCCGGCTACGACGCGGTCGAGCTCGACCGGGTCGTGCGGCGGGTGGGGACCGACTCCGCCGGGCTGCCGCTCATCGCCGTCGAGCTGCTGCGGGCAGTGGCGGCGGGGCTCGACCTGGGCGCCACGTCGAGCGTCTGGCCCGAGCCACTGAAGACGCTGGACCAGACGCTGCCGGGCGACCTGCCCGACGCGGTCGTCGCGGCGATCCGGATCGGTTTCCGGCGGCTGTCGCCCGACGCGCAGCGCGTCCTCGCGGCCGCCTCCGCCCTCGGCGACCGGGTTTCCGCCGCGCGCGCCGCCACCGCGCTCGGCCTGCCGCTCGACCGGGTGCACCACGCGCTCGACGAGCTCGAATGGCAGCACTGGCTCATCTCCGAGCCGCGCGGCTACGGCTTCGTCGCGCGCGTGGTGCGCCAGATCATCGAGCGTGACATGCTCACGGCGGGGCAGCGGCGCCGCATCTTCGCCGCGGATCCCGGCGCTTGACGCTCCCTTGAGCCGCGACGGCCAGCATGCGCTCCGGAATCTCACCGGAGGCTCGCATGTGGTGGCTGGCGGTGCTCGTCTGCTGCAGTGATAGCGTTCAGGCCCGGACCGTGTCCGTGGCACCCGGCGAGGATATCCAGGTCACCCTCGCCGGCGAGGGCGCGCCCGTCGTGCTCCTCCCCGGGCTGTTCGGCGGTGCGTTCGGCTTCCGCAAGCTGATTCCCCTCATCGTCACCCAGGGCCACCGCGTCGTGGTGGTCGAGCCCCTCGGCGTCGGCACCTCGGCGAGGCCCGAGCGCGCGGACTATTCGCTCGACGCGCAGGCCGCCCGGATCGCCGCGGTGCTCGACAGCCTCCAGCTCCGCGAGACGGTGATCGTGGCCCACTCGCTCGGTGCCGCCATCGCCCTCCGGATCGCCTACCAGCGGCCGGACCTGCTGCGCGCGCTGGTCTCGCTGGACGGCGGGCCGGCCGAGTCCGCGGCCACGCCCGGTCTCCGGCGCGCGGCGCAATGGGCGCCCTGGGTCAAGCTCATGGGCGGCGTGAAGCTGGTGCGCGGCAAGATCCGCGGCTCGCTCATCAAGGCCTCCGGCGACACCAGCTGGGTCACCGACGAGGTAGTCGCCGGCTACACGGACGGGGCGGCCCGCGATCTGGACGGCACGCTCAAGGCCTACCTCCGCATGGGGGAGTCGCGTGAGCGGCAGAAGCTCGCGCCGCATCTGCAGGAGATCCGCTGCCCCGTGCACCTCGTGCTCGGCGGGGCGCCGCACCCGGAGGCGATGCCGGCGCGTGACCTCGAGCTGCTGCGGTCGCGCATCCCGCAACTGGTGGTGGACACCATCGCCGGCGCGGGGCACCATCTGCACGAGGAGCAGCCGGCGGCGGTGGCGGACATCGTGGCGGCGGCAGCCTCCGCCAAGGTCGCCGCGGGGGCCATCCGATGAGTCCCGCCCCGGCGGAGCCTTCGCGGATCTACGGCTGCCCCGGCACCGCCGCGACCCGCCCGCTCACCCGGAACGACCTCGCCCCCGAGGTCCGCGCCGAGATCCGCGCGTTGCAGCGGCTCGAGCCCGCGCGCAATCTGCGTCTCCTGCTGCTCGCCCCGATCGCGGCGCTCGCCGGAGCGGCGGCGCTGCACGGAACCGGGATCCTGCTTCCGGCGGCCGGGGTCACCGTCCTCGCGGCGGTGCTCGTATCCCTCAGCGTGATCATGCACGAGGGAATTCATCACCTGCTCTTCCGCTCGCGGACACTCGGCCGTCTGCTGGCATTCTGCTGCGGTGCACCGGTCCTCATCTCGGCCGGTGCCTATCGCACGCTGCACCTGCGTCACCATGCGTTCGAGCACACCGAGCGCGATCCGGACGACATCGAAACGCTCGCCCGGAAGGGCGTCTCGCTCGTGCTCGTGTACTACGTGCTCCTCTTCGCCGGCACCTACCTCTACTTCCCCCATGTGGCCCTCGGGGGCCTCCGCGCGGCCCGCTCGGCGGACGAGCGCGGCATCATCCTGCTCGAGTACGCTGCCATCGGCGCGGCGCTCGCGGCTGCCTGGTGGATCGCGCCCGCCGCCATGGTCCGGGTCTGGCTGCTTCCGATGCTGGTGGCGGGTCAGCTCACCAATTTGCGGAGCCTGGCCGAGCACGGCCTCACCACCGGCGGCAGCCCGTTCACCGCCACGCGCTCGGTCCGTACCACGCCGATCATCGCCTTTTTCCTGTGCAACCTGAACCTCCACCTCGAGCACCATCTCTTCCCGGCGGTGCCCTGGTACAACCTGCCGCGCGTCCACCGGTTGCTGCAGCCGGCCTGTCGCGCGGCCGGCTCCTCGGTCTACGACGGATACGGGCGGTTCCTCCGGGACTTTCTGCGGACGACCTGGTCCGGCGTGGTTCCCGACGTCCGGCTGCTGCCCGCCCACCTGCGGGACGAGCTCTGCGGCTGAGGCCACACGCCGGCTTGACCGCGGCTTGAGCCGCCGGCGCCAGGTTGCATCCCACACTCAGGGAGGACGTATGCGGGCAGTGGTCACGGGTGGCGCGGGGTTCATCGGCAGCCATCTCGTCGAAGCGCTCGTCGCGCGGGGCGACGAGGTCGTGTGCATCGAGCGGGCGGGCGCCTCCACCGGCTGGGTCCGCGGACAGCCCATCGATTTCTCGCCGATCGGCATCGAGAGCGTGGACGCGCTCCGGCGCGCGTTCGACGGCGCGGGCGTCGTGTACCACCTCGCGGCGCTCACCGAGGCGCGTACGGCGGAGGCGCTCTACAGCGTGAACACCGAGGGTACGCACCGCGTGCTCCAGGCGGCCGCGGGTCTCGGAGGGAACGCGCCCCGGGTAATTCTGCTGTCTTCCCTGGCCGCGCTCGGTCCGTGCCGTGACGACAAACCGCTCTCGCCCGACAGCGTGCCGTGTCCGCTCTCCCACTATGGCCAGTCCAAGCTCCTGGCGGAGGCGATGGTGCACGCCTTCGCCGACCGGGTGCCGACGACCGTCCTGCGCTTTCCGTCGGTATACGGCCCGCGCGAGCGGGGCGTCCTCAAGTTCTTCCAGATGGTACACCGGGGCTTCGCGGTCTCGATCGGCCGGTGGGACCGCGAGTTGAGCATGCTCTACGTCGCGGATGCCGTGCAGGCGCTGCTCGGCGCCGCCGCTTCGCCCCGCGCCGTGGGTCGTACCTACTGCGTGGCCCACCCGGAGCCGATTACCTGGGCCCGCTTCGCCGATGCCGCGGGCCGGGCAGTCGGCCGGATGCCGGTGCGGCTCTCGGTGCCGGTGCCGGTGGCCCGTGGGGTGGCGTTCGCGGCGGAAGGGATGAGCCGGCTCCGGCGGGAAGCCGCCATCCTCAACCGGGAGCGGGTGCGCGAGCTCACGCAGGCGCGCTGGGTATGCGACCCGTCGCGCGCGGTCGCGGAGCTCGGCTTCCGGCCGCAGTTCGCCGTCGAGCGTGGCGCCGTCGAGTCGGTGGCGTGGTACCGGAAGGAAGGCTGGCTGTGAGCGACCGCATCCGTCCGGCCGATACGCTCGTCTCCGCCTACAACGTGGTCCTGCTGGCGGTGTGGATCCGGCTCGCCGACGCCGCCTGGTACGCGCCCTGGATCGCCGGCGCGCACGGGGCCGGCGCGCTGCTGCCCCTGGTGCTCGGCCGCGGCCGCGCGCGTGCCGGCATCGGCCTCCTGCGCGAGATCTACCCGCTGCTCTGCCTGATCGGCTTCTGGACCGAGCTCGGGGCCGTGCAGGCGCTCGCGCCGGGCACGACGTACGACGGCTCCATCGCGATGCTCGATCTCGCGCTGTTCGGGCGGCATCTCAATCTCGTCTGGATGCCGGCGATGCCGTATCCGGTATTCAGTGAACTGATGCACTTCTTCTACTTCACCTACTACCCGCTGATCTTCCTGCCGCCGATCGCCATGTGGGCGGCCGGCAGGGCCGCCGAGCTGCGCGACATGACGCTGCGGCTCATGGTCACGTACCTGGCCTGCTACCTCGTGTACCTCGCCTTTCCCGTGATCGGGCCCGCCGAGCTGCTCCCGCACTACCAGGGGCCGCTCACCGACGGGCTCTTCTACGGGCTCACCCACGCCGCCCGCGCCGCCGGCGATTCGCTGGGTACCGCTTTCCCCAGCTCGCACGTCGCCGGAGCCACGACCGTCGCGGTGATGGCCTGGCGCTGGCTCTCGCGGCCGGTGGCGGTGCTGGTCACCATCCAGGCGCTCGGCGTCTTCCTGGCGACGGTGTACACCCAGAACCACTATCCGGTGGACGCGATCGCGGGGCTGCTCGCCGCGCTCGGGCTGCAGCTCGTGATCGTGCCGGCAGCCAGCGCTCGTTACGCGGCGCCTCGTGTGCCCGTCCTCCCCGCCCGCGCTCCCTCGCTGCCCGACGCGATCACCGGAGCCACCTCATGACCGCGCCCGTGCTCGTGACCGGAGCCACCGGACTGATCGGCCGATACGTCGTCGAGCAGCTCCTTGCCGCGGACCGGCCCGTCCGGGTGCTCGCCCGCGCGCCCGAGCGGCTCGCGCCCGGGTTCATCGGCCGTGTCCGCGTACTGCGGGACGACCTGGCCCAGGCGCCGCTCCCGCTCCGCGCCTTCGATGGCGTGGACGCCGTGCTCCACCTCGCCGCCTGCACGCGCGCCTGGAGCCGCGACCATGGCGAGTTCACCGCCGTCAACGTCCGGGCCGTCGAGCGACTGCTCGACGCGGCCGCCCGCGCCGGGGTCAGGCGGGTAGTTCACGCCTCCACCGTGCTGACGCTGCCCGCCTTCCGGCCGGCCCGCGGCGATTCGTCGCGCACGGCCACGCCGTACGAGGAAACCAAGCTCCTCGGCGAGCGGCTGGTGGACGCCTACGCCGCATCCGGTGGCGATGCGGTGATCGTACATCCTACGCGGGCCTACGGCCCCGGGCCGCTCAACGACGCCAACGGCGTCACCCGCCTCGTCGCGCTGTACCTCGATTCGCCCGTGGTCTTTCGGCTGGATGACGGAGACGTCCAGGCCAACTACGTCCACGCCGCGGACGTCGCCCACGGAATCCTTCGTGCCGCGGACCACGGCCGCCGGGGCGCGCACTATGTCCTCGGCGGTGAGAACCGCTCGCTTCGCGGGCTGCTCGAGCTGGTTGCGGCGCTCAGCGGCGTGCGCCGGCGCGTCGTGACTCTCCCGCGCACGGCGGCGCTCGCGGCCGCCCACGCCGCGCTCGTGTGGGGTCGGCTCGGAGGCACCCCGTTCATCACTCCCGATTGGGTGCGGACCTACTTCGAGGACCAGCGGGTGGACGTCCGCGCGTCCTGCCATGAGCTCGGGTATCGGTACCGCCCGCTGGATCGCGGCCTCCAGGAGACCATCGCATGGCTACGGCACCGGCGGCTTCCCGCCGTGTCCTGACACCGCACCCCGAGTGGCTGCTCCTCGGCGCCACGGCGGCCCTGGTCCTGTTCCACTACACGACCCGGGCGGACGCGGTCGGCGTGCTCGGCCGCGACGGCCGCTGGTCGGTTCTCACCAGGCCCCCGCTTTCGCCGGCGGCGCACTTCGCCGCCTCGGGGTTGCTGCTCGGCGTGCTGCCCGTCCTGCTGGCCCGGATGACCGGTCTGCCGCTGCGCGCGCTCGGCCTTGGGCGCGGGCGCTGGCGGGCAGGGCTGGCATGGCTGGCCGTCGGCATTCCCCTAGCCGTGCTCGCCGGCTGGATCGGCTCCCGCTCGCCTGACGTCCGCGCGGTGTATCCGCTCGACGCGGGGCTGACCGCCGCGCCGAGTGCGTTCATACCCCACGCACTGCAGCAGTTCCTCTATTTCGGGGCGTGGGAGGTCCTCTTCCGCGGCGTGCTGCTCTTCGGGCTGCGGGACCGACTCGGCGGCGGCACCGCCAATCTCCTGCAGACCGCGCTCTCCGTGGTGGCGCACTTCGGCCGTGCATTCGACGAGACGCTCGCGGCTCTGCCGGCCGGGCTGCTCTTCGGGTGGGTGGACCTGCGGGTGAGGTCGGTCTGGTACGTGGCGGTCATCCACTGGGTCGTCGGGGTGAGCCTCGACTGGTTCATCGTGCTGGGGCCTTGACCCCGGCTTGATCGGCCCCGATGAGGTTTCGCCGTCCACTAGCGATCACCCGTTCCGGAGGCCATCCATGCGACGCTCACGGGGAGCGCTCCTGCTGCTCCCGCTGCTCATCACCGCCTGCGGTGAGGACGGCCCCACGGCGCCTCTCCTGCCCGGCAACCCTTCGAACGCCACGGTGGCTGCCCCTCCCGCCGCACTGCTCACCATCGGCGCGGGCGGCGGCTCGCTCGCGCTCTGGCCCTACACCGGCGCGGACTTCTCGGGCGAGCCGCAGGACCCGATCAACCTGGTCTTCACCGGCCGGGCCGACCCGCGCGCCATCCGGTCCGCGCTCTTGTCCCTTTCCGGTGACCGAACCAGCGTCGGATTCCCGAACGCCCCACCGTTCAACTGCACCTGGCATGACGCCATCGGCGACCTGCAGACCGGATACACGGACGCGAACGGCTGGGTAGGCAGCGCGATCCAGCTCGCCTGCGGCGACTTCGGGCCCGTCCGGTTCCATCTTCGGCTGTTCGCGGCCAGCGCCGCCACGATCGCCAGCGGTCACTTCGAGTTGCTCATTCCCGGCACCACCGACCACCAGGTGCTGAGCTGGGAGCTCGCCGAGCAGTTCGTCACCGCGGACATGGTCCGGTCCGGGCTCCTCGTCGCCGCGCCGGCTTCGACCGGCATCATCAACGCCGCACCCGGCTACCGGCAGATCCCCGCCCTCATCTACAATCTGCTGCCGGCGGAGCTCAGGGCAGTCGTCGGCGGTCCCGCTGGAAGCGTCGGCTCCCCGGTGGACATCGCCAGCAACGGCATGGCCACGCAGTTCGACCTTGGCGGCACCGCGCCCGCGGCAGGTGGGACCGATCAGCAGTTCGTGATCGACTTCGAGCAGGTCATCCCGCGGCCGTTCTGCGCCAGCGGTCCGGCGGACTATCTCCGGGTGCGGGGCCCGGTGCAGTTGAGCAAGGAGGTGCGGGTGAGTCCGGCCGGTGGCCTGACCAGTGAGTTCCACGCGCTGGGGCGGCTGCAGCTCACGCCGGTAGACCCGACGACCGGTGCTCCGTCCGGCGAGGCGTATGAGGCAGAGGTGAAGGAGCACCAGCTTACCGGCTTCGACGATGCCGGCGGATGGGTGAGCGGTCAGGCGATGCAGATGGAGCTGCCGCAGAACGTGGCCGGACGGGGGAAGAAGGTGGTGCGGCTCAAAGTTGGACCGGCCGGGGTGACGCTGTTCGACCGGGACATCATCTGCCAGCGGTGACGTGGGCGGGCGCCCTCACCGACTCTCCACGCGCCCCGCCGCCTCCAGCACCCGCCGCCGCTGTCCCGGCGTGAGCATGTCCCGCTCCACCACCTGACGTACGATCCGCGCGGCGAAGGAGTAGCCGCGCGGCTCCGCCACCAGCCATCGGTGCCACTCCAGCTCGTCCAGCGCGCGGCTCATCTCACCGGTCTCCATACCCACCGCGCGCTCGAGCACCGGCGGAGCGGCCAGATCGCCCAGCACCGCGGCCGCCACCAGCACCCGCTGCGCGGCCGCGCTCAACCGCCGGTAGGCGATCCGGATCGCCGCCACCACCGCGTCCGGCAGATCGCCGGGCAGGCTCTGATCCAGCGTGTGCAGCGGCTCCGGCCAGGTACCGGAGATCGTGCCCAGGTCGAGCCCGAGCACCACGGCCCGCAGCAGCTCGGCCGCAAGGAGCGGGAGCCCCGCCGAATCCGTGGCGACCCGTCGCACCACCCTGTCGATGGCGATCGCGTCGTACCCCGGCAGCATCCGCTCGGCCAGACTGCGGATCGCCCCCCGGTCGAGCCGGCGGAGTCGCACCGCGCCGCCCTCGACGTCGCGCCCGATCCGGCTGCGGAGCTCGTCCAGCTCCGGCCGGGGCGGAAACGGCACCATCGCCAGCACCAGCGTGAGCGGCACCGTGGCCAGGTCGCGGAGCGCCACACCGAGCGTCAGGGCCGAATCCGGGTCGAGCCACTGGGCATCGTCCACCGCCAGCACCACCGGCTGTTCCGCCGCCGCCGTGCGCACTGCCTCGACCAGCGCCCGCCCGAGCGGGACCGCCTCGGCGGAGATCACCCCGGGGAACCGCTCGGCCCACTGCGGAAGCGCCGCGGCGAACGCGGCCAGCACCGGTGGGGGCGCCGCGCCGATGCCGGGCATGTCGATGAGGCCGCCTCGCGCGAGCGCGAGCACGCCGCTCCAGGCATCGGCGCGGTCGCCCTCGACCGCCCGCGCCGCCGCCACCGACGTGCCGTCGAGCCGCTGCACCGCGAGCATCTCGTCCAGCAGCCGGCTTTTCCCGATTCCCGGCTCGCCCTCCAGCAGGAGCAGCACCGCGCGGTGCGCCCGAGCCGAGCGCGCGGCGCCGTCGAGCAGCCGTCCCAGCTCTTCCTCGCGCCCGCCGAGCGGCGGCCGGGTCGCCGCGGGCTCGTCCGCCATTTCCGGCTGGACGCCGCGGGACACGCCGCGTTCGCGGCGGACCCGTTCGACCAGCGCGCGGGTCTCCGTGCCGGGCTCCACGCCGTCCTCCGCCAGCCGCCCGCGGAACCGATCGAACAGCTCCAGCGCGCCGGCGCGGTCGCCCGCCAGCACCAGGCAGCGGAGCGCGGCGCGGACGGCCGCCTCGGAGCCCGGCTCGATGGCGAGCGCGCGCGTTGCCAGCGCGCACGCCTCCTGCGCCTTCCCCGCCCGCGCCAGGCGGTCGGCGTAACGCACCAGCACCTCGACGCTCTGCCGGCGCCAGCGCTCCCGCTCGCCGGCGAGCCAGTCCTCGAACTCCGACGCGTCCGGCACGGCGAATCCCTCGAGGAATTCGCCCGCGACCAGGGCGGACGCGGCTTCCCAGTCGCCCGAGGCGGCGAGCTCCTCCAGCCGGTCCACGTCCAGCTCCACGGCGTCTCCCGTGAGACCGACCTGCCCGACCGTCACCTCCACCGCGGTCTGGCCCGCGTACCGGCGGATAACCCGGAGCGCCTCGCTCAGCGAGTGCCGTGCGGCGGCTTCGGTCCGGTCGGCCCAGAGCAGTCCGACGAGATGCTCGCGGCTGCGCGTGCGGCGGGGCGAGCGCGCCAGGTAGATGAGGAGGGCGAGGTGCTTCCGCCACAGAAGCTCCGGCGGCGCGGGCGCGCCGTCCACGATGACCTCGACCGGCCCCAGTGTGCGGCAGACGATCACTGCCGTCTCCTCGCGTGCGGCGGATCTGCTTGACAGCCGGTCCGGCGGGGAATACTACTCAGCGTCATCCAGCCTCCGCGGTGTCCCGCGCCCATCGGAGCCCTCATGCGCGTCGTTCGCCCACTGCTGATCGTGGCGCTCGCGGGAATGCTCGCCCGGGACGCGGACGCGCAGTCGGCGCAGCCGGTCTCGCTCCAGGCGTCCGCGCTGTTCAATGGAGTCTTCGGGAACCTGTTCGAGCACCTTCAGAACGGGTTCGGCGGGGAGGCGCAGATCCGCTACACGCCGGGCGCGCTCTCGTTCGGCGCGGGCTTCCAGTACACCAGCCACGCATTCGAAGGCCGGACCGAGCGGGCCAACCTGTACGGCGTCTTCGTCGAGCCCCGCTACAGGATTCACGCCGGCAGCAACGTCGCGGCCCCGTATGTGTCGGTCCGGCTTTCCCTGCTCAAGGTCGGGATCACCGGCGGTGACCTCTCGCTCACCTCCAGCTTCATCCAGCTCAACGGCGGAGGCGGGCTGCTCGTCCGCTTGAGTCCGCGGATCAATCTGGACTTGGGAGCGACCTTCGGCTACGACCGGCTGAGCGCCGGCGAGTTCCGCAGCGCGGAGAGCGGCGCGTCGCTGCCGGTCGGATCGAGCTCCGGCGCGAACGCGATGGCCCGGCTGGGGCTGGCCGTCGGCATCGGCGGCTGACGAGCGGCCGGGCGGCTCAGAGCGTCGGCGAGCCGACGATCCGGCAGCTCGACATCGCCCACCCAGCCGGCCCGCGGACGAACTCGGCCCGGAACACCGGCTCGCTCGTCAGCCGCCCGCCGAACGAATCCTTCCAGGTGAGCGGAACGCTGAACTCCATCATCGCCGCGTCCAGGCCGATGCGGCGGACGCCGTCCACCCGCTCGCCCACCGCGACCTCCCACTCCCGTGTGCGCAGAATGCGGCTCAGGCGCTTGAGCTTCTCCTCGTCCGAGCGCGTGGCCGGGCGGTAGATCGCCGTCAGCCGCGCCACGTCCCGGGCCTGCAGCGCGCCGTAGCACTCATCCACTCCGGTTCGCACCCGATCCTCGGCCCGCCCGCGTTCCGCGGCCCAGCTCCCCCGCTGTGCGATCGGCTCGGGCCGCGGAACGACGCTGAGCCGCACGAAAGCGGATCTGCCCTCCGAGGTGGCCGTGATCTCGGCCGTGCCCGGCGAGCGGGCGACAACCAGTCCCGTCGCCGGGTCGATGGCCGCCACACCGGAGTCGCTGCTCGCCCACCCGACCGGGCGCCCGCTCAGCACCGCCCCCTTCGCGCCGATTACCTCCGCGCTCAGCGCAACCGTCTCCCCGACGCCCACCGGCCGTCCGCCGAGAATGCGGATGCCGGCCGCCGCCGCCGGCACCACGGTCAGGTCCGCCATCGCGCTCTCGCCGCCGCTCCGCGCCACGATCAGGGCCGTCCCCGGGGACAGGGCCCGCACCATTCCCGTCCCCGGCTCGATCGCGACAACGCCGCTGTCGCTCGAGCTCCAGGCGATCTCCGCGCCGGTGAGCGTGTCGCCCTTCGGGCCGGTGATGACCGCGTCGAGGAGGGCGGAGTCGCCCACCTGCAGCGGCGGACGCGGAGCGATCCCGATCGACGCGGCCGAAGGCACCTCCTCGCCCGGCGGTCGCACCGCGATGGTGGCGCTGTCCCGCCGCTCGCCGCTCGCCGCCGTGACCCGGGCCAGGCCGGGCCGGAGCCCCCGCGCCTTCCCGGTGACCCGATTCACCCACACGACCGTCGAATCGCTGGAGGACCAGACGACGTCCGCGCCCGGGACCGCGCGCCCCGCGCGGTCCCGCACCTCCGCGGCGAGCCTGGTCGTGGCGTTCGGGCGGAGCGCGCGGGCGGGCCGCCGGGTGATCGCGACCGCGGCGGGTGCCGTGCTGTCGGGCACCGGGAAATCGGCCGGCGCGGCGGGCGCTTCCGTGGCGGCCGGCACGCTCGCCAGCTCGTCGGCGGCGGGGGCGGGTCGGAGCCGGGGCCAGAGCGCGCCACCCGCCAGCACCGCAGCCGCCAGCACCGCGGCCGCGCTCAGTGCCCGCGTCCGGCGCGCTCGCCGCGAGCGCCGGGGCGGAGGCGCGGGCAGGGGCACGCGCCTCGCCAGCACCGACACCTTCACGGACGCGCTCACGCCTTCGCAGGTGGCCGTGAGCACCACCGAGCCCGGGCGGAGCGCCGCCACCCAGCCCTCGCCCGTCACCACCGCCACGCCGACGTCGCTGGTGCTCCAGATCGTCGTCCGGCCAGTGAGCGGCGCGTTCATCCGGTCGAGCGGCGTCGCGGCCAGAACGAAGCTCTCCCCCACCGACACGGCGCCGGGCGCGGCGGCGATGTCCACCACCGCCACGCGGGGCGGGAGCACCGGGATCACGATGCTCGCGTGGGCATCGTCCAGCGTGGCGGCGATCCGGACCGTGCCCGTCGCGAGGCCGACGATGGCGCCCTGAGGCGTGACCGCCGCGACCGCCGGCTCGGCCGATTCCCAGGTGACCGGCCGCGAGATCGGCCACCCGCGCTTGTCGCGGGGCGTGGCCTCGAGCCGGATCTCGTCCCCCACGTGGAGCGGCTCGCCCATCGGCCCGATCACGATCTCGTCCGCCCTGGGCTCGGCGACTTCGACGCGGAGCAGCGCCTTGATCCCCTTGCAGCTCGCCGTGAGCAGCGCCGAGCCCGGGGCGAGCCCGGTGGCCATGCCGGCGGCGCCATCCACCCGCAGGACCGTGGGCGTGTCCGTCCCCCAGGTGACCGACTGCGGCGGCAGCCGGGTGCCGTGCGGCCCGCGGATGACGGCGGCGAGCAGGAAGCTGTCGCCCACCTCGAATCCGGCCGGCGCCGGCACGATCGAGATGCCGCCCACCGGCCGGCCGGCCTGCTCACCCGGCGATGATGGCCGCGTCCGGGGCGCGGGGCTCGTCGGCGTCGGCGCATCCGTGAGGGAAGGGCCGCCGCTCCACGCCGCCAGCCGGCTCAGCTCCGCCCGGTGCGGATCGTCCTCCGGGAGCGGCGCCGCGCCAAGCGCCGCCGTCGCATCCACCAGGCGGGGCCAGCGCGCGGCGGGATCCTTGGCCAGCATGCGGAGGATCGCGGCCTCGACTTCGGCCGGGCAGCCCTCGCACCGCCCCGCGATGGGCGCCGGCGACTGCTCGACGTGCGCCTGCATGATGGTGAGCGTGGATCCGCCGAACGGCGGCCGGCCCGTCAGCATCTCGTAGGCTACGACGCCGAGGGCGTACTGGTCCGACGCGCCCGAGATCTCCACGCCGCGGCACTGCTCCGGACTCATGTAGGCCGGCGTGCCCACCAGCGTGCCGGAGAGCGTGCGGGTCGGCCGCTCAGCCGCCTTGGCGATGCCGAAGTCCGTGACGATCGCGGTCCCGTCGGCGTCGATGAGGATGTTGGCGGGCTTGATGTCCCGGTGGATGACCTGCGAGCGATGTGCGTGGGTGAGCGCCGCGCCCACCTGGAACAGGATCGAGCGCACGATCGGGAGCGGCAGCCGGCCGGCCCGCTGGATGACCTCTTCCAGCGAGGGACCCTCCACATACCGCATCACGAAGAAGTGGAGCCCCTCCGCCTGCCGCACCGAGTAGACCGGCACGATGTTCGGATGGTGCAGGCTCGCCACCGTGACCGCCTCGTGCCGGAAGCGATCGATCATCCCGTCGCCCAGCATGAGCGCGGGCGACATGACCTTGATCGCCACTTTCCGGTCGAGCGCGATGTCGTGCGCCAGGAACACGGCCGCCATCCCGCCGCGACCGAGCTCGCGCCCGATCTCGAACTCCCCCAGCGTCGCGCGCCGCAGCCGCTCGACCATCTCGGCCCAGGGTGAGGGCGAATCGCTTTGGGTGACGGGAGGATCGGGAGGGACAACGCGCTCGGCCGGCGTGCCGCAGTGCGGGCAGGAGTGGTCGGTCGCCAGGAGCAACTGCCCGCACGAGGCACACGCGAGCGACTCGGCCCCGCACAGGGCGCAGAAGCGATCGTCGGACCCGAGATCGCCACCACAGTGCAGACAGGTGAGAGTCGAATTCATGGCCCCGCCCAGGATTTTCAGGCTCGATACCCGCCCAATATTGGAGCCCGGAAGGCGGTCGCGCAACGTGATGGCTGTCACACTCGCGGGCCGCTTGAGATCGGCTTGACGCCGCCTGCGCAGCATGGTCGCGCGGACGGACCAATCGAACGTGGAGGCAGCATGTCACCAGCCCACCAGCCGAGACTCTTCGACCTCACCTGCTCGGCCTTGCTCCTGGCCGGTCATCGAGATGATAAGGTAAGTCACAATGCAGACTTACGTCACACCTGAGAGCGACATGGATACCCTCATGGAAGCCCCGACCACCTGGCGGCCGCCCAGGTACGACCTCGCCGAGGACGCCCCCGCCCCCAGTTTCTTCTCGCTGCGTCGGCTCCGGGCCGAGCGCCTCGGCGAAATGCACCTCCCGGTGCTCCGCAGCATGCACCACAACGAGCAGCTCATGGCCTCGCTCGGCGGCGTGCGCTCGGACGCGGAGACCGACGAGTACCTCGCCCGCAACCTGTCTCACTGGGCCGAGCACGGCTTCGGGATCTGGATCCTGCGGGATCCGAGCGGCCGGGTCGTGGGGCGGGCGGGACTGCGCCACCTCGATGTGGAAGGCGTGCCCGAAGTCGAGATCGCCTGCGCGCTCTTCCCGGAGTTCTGGGGCCAGGGGCTCGCCACCGACGCCGTCCGGGGCTGCGTGACGATCGGCCGGGACTGGCTGGGATTCCCCTCCGTCGTGGCGCTCACCCTGCCGGCCAACCTCGCCTCGCAACGTGTCCTCCGGAAGGCGGCACTGGTGCGCGAGCGCGAGGTGCTGCACGGGGGGGTGGGGCATTTGTTGTTTAGAAGTGATTGACGGAAGTCGCGGGTTGTGAGTCGTGAGTCGTGGAACTGATGGCTCACGACTCACGACCCACGACCGTCTGCACCACGTAGGCCTCCATCGCGAAATACTCCGCCAGCCCCAGCCGGTCCAGCTCCGCCGCGGTCCCCTTATTCCGCGCCTCCACCCGCTGCCAGAACTCCCGCTCGTCCGGCCCGGGGAATGGCGCGGTGTCCTTCTGGGTCTGGTGCTTGAAGATCGCCTGGATCTTGAGCCGGAGCTCCTCCTGGGAGAGCGGGACCAGCCAGGTCGCGTCGGTCACCGGCCACTCCTGCCAGGCGCCGCGGTAGAGCCACATCTCCGGCCGGCGGCCGCCGGCCGCGACGTGCTCGCACAGGGCGCGCTCGATCGCCTCCTTGCACATCCGGTGGGTGCCGTGCGGGTCGGAGAGGTCGCCGGCGACGAA
>DATAHW010000162.1:0-4331 GCA_036262935.1 Gemmatimonadales bacterium
TCGGGAATCGCGCGCAACGCGGAATCCATCACCCGCTGCCTCGAGGCGGTGCCGGGGACGGTCCGTGTGCTGCTCGAGACCACCGCCGGCGGCGGGACCTGTCTCGGCAGGAGCTTCGAGGAGCTGGCCGAGCTCCGCGCGGCCGTGGGCGGCCGCGTTCGCCGGCGCATCGGAATCTGCGCCGACACCTGCCACCTCTACTCGGCGGGGTACGACCTGGTGCGCGACTACGAGGGCGTCTGGCGCCGGCTGGAGGACTCGCTCGGGCTCGAGCACCTCGACTGCCTCCATCTCAACGATTCCAAGACCCCGTTCGCTTCCCACCGAGACCGGCACGAGCTGATCGGCGAGGGCTCGCTCGGGCCGGAACCGTTCCGGCGGATCATGCGGGATCCGCGGTTCGCCCGGGTGATGAAGATCCTCGAAACGCCCAAGGGCAGCGACGAGTTCACCCAGGATCGCCGTATGCTGCGGCGGCTCCGGGCCTACGCGCGCGTGCGCCCCACGATATGAACCGGCTGTGCGTTGACCGGGCCCCGGCCGGGGCCCATCTTCCCGCCATGCGAGCCACATTCCTGCTGCTGCCGCTGCTCCTGACAACGGGGGCTCCACGCCTTCACGCCCAGACGGAGTACTACGCCCGCGTGGGCGCGGTCGGCGCGAACGACCTGCTTCGCGACGTGATCGTGAACCGGATCACCGTGCGGCAATCGGTCGCGCCGATGCTTGCCGTCGGCGGGTCGGTGCCGCTAGGGACCCGCGGCTTCCGGGCCGGCGCGGAGGCCACCTTCGCGAGCGGCGGGTTCCACAGCAACGAGGCAGGCGCCCGCACCGACCTGGGCACCATCCGCACCGGCACGCTCCTGCTGGATCTCGAGGGGCCGATCCTCCGGAGCCTGAGCTGGCGGGTCGGGCTGGGCGGGATCAAGTACTTCCCGAAGAATGACACCGGGATCTTTCTCGAAGGCGGCTCGCTCCGGCTGCTGGCCGGCGCCGGGCTCGACTTCTACCATCCGGTGCTTCCCAGGTGGGACCTCATGACCTCGCTGCGCTACGACTTCCACCGCTTCACCACCGACGAGCTCGACCGGCGCGGCTTCTCGCAGACCCAGGGGGTGAGCCGGGTCTCGCTGTCGGTGGGCCTGAGCCGGGCGGCGCGATGAGCGGGCCGAGGCGCTGGACGGCCCTGGCCCTGGTGACGGCGGCGGCGGCCTGCAGCGACATCGCTCACCCGACCCGGGACGAGGTGTACGAGTGGCGGTACATCACGCTCAACGCCGCCGGGACGGGGCTCGACAGCCTCAGCTTTCACTGGCCGGCCGCCCGGCTCCCGGTGAAGGTGTGGGCGGAAGGGGCCGCCGGGCTGCCCGACAACCTGCCGAAGGCGATCGCCGCGTGGCGCGCCGCGTTCCTGTATGGGGAGTTCGACGCGACGGTCGTGAGCGACTCGGCGCGGGCGGACGTGATCTTCCGGGCGGGGCCGCCCCCGGGGCCGCCGTCCCTCGGGCGCGTACGCCTGCACGCGGCGCTCGCCCCCCAGTGCTCGGGCGCCACCGACATCGCGCTGAGCGACGACCACACCCAACTCGTGCTGCCGATCCGGAGCTACATCGACCCGGGCGCGACGGCCGACGACCCCGGCCTGCCCGCCTGCCTGGCGCTCACCACCACGCACGAGCTGGGGCACGCCCTCGGCATCTTCCAGCATTCGGACGAGCCGAGCGACTTGATGTACGCCAGTCCCACCGTTCCGGGGCCGAGCGAGCGGGATCTGGAGACGGCGGAGCATATCTACCACGTGCCGGCCAACTTGGAGGCGGTGAGGGGCGCGCCCTGAGCGGGCCGCCGCCCCCGCCGCTTACCGCTCACCGCCCCACCGCTTTATACTTCCGATCCCTGGCCGGCGCCGACTCCGGCCGCGTCTTTCGCCGCGCCCCGTGCGCCAGGAGCGTATGAGTACCGAGACGAGCGCAGTCCCGCGGGAGAGCCTTACCCTCGTCGAGCATGGCCTCTTTCCGATCCGCATTCATGCCAATCTGACGCCGCCCGCACTCGTCGAACACGCGCTCCGCCGCAGCGAAGGACAGCTCAGCGACCAGGGCGCGTTCGTCGCCGTGACGTCGCCCCACACCGGCCGCTCGGCCAAGGACAAGTTCGTCATCGAGGAGCCCGGCGCCGCCGACCGCATCTGGCGGGCGAAGAACCCGCGGCTCGATCCCGAGGCATTCGACCGGCTGCACGAGGACGTGCGCGCCTACCTGGATGCCCGCGAGCTCTATGTGCAGGACCTCTTCGGCGGGGCCGATCCCGCGTACCGGGTGCCGGTTCGCTTCATCACTCCGAACGCCTGGCACGCCCTGTTCGTGCGCAACATGTTCATCCGGGCCATGCCGGCCGAGCTGGCGCAGTTCCGTCCCGGCTTCACGGTGCTCCACGCCCCCGATTTCCAGGCCGACCCCGACCGGCACGGCACCCGCAGCGGCACGTTCGTCGTGATCCATCTCGGCCGCAAGCTGGTGCTGATCGGCGGGACCCGCTACGCGGGCGAGATGAAGAAGTCCATCTTCAGCGCGCTGAACTACGTCCTGCCGTCCCAGGGCATCATGACGATGCACTGTTCCGCCAACATCGGCCCCGAGGGCGACACGGCGGTCTTCTTCGGCCTCTCCGGCACCGGGAAGACCACGCTCTCGGCCGACGCCTCCCGCCGCCTGATCGGCGACGACGAGCACGGCTGGAGCGATCGCGGCGTGTTCAATTTCGAGGGCGGCTGCTACGCAAAGGTGATCCGGCTCCGGGCGGAGACCGAGCCCGAGATCTACGCCGCCACCCAGCGGTTCGGCACCGTGCTCGAGAATGTCGTGCTGGACCCGGCCACGCGGGCGGTGGACTTCGACGCCGACCGGATCACCGAGAACACCCGCGCCTGCTATCCCATCGACTACATCCCCAACTTCCAGCCGAGCGGCGCGGGCGGGCACCCCAGGAACATCGTCTTCCTCACGGCCGACGCCTTCGGCGTCATGCCACCCATCGCCCGGCTCACGGCCGACCAGGCGATGTATCACTTCCTCTCGGGCTACACCGCCAAGGTGGCCGGCACCGAGCGCGGCGTGACCGAGCCTTCGGCCACCTTCTCCGCGTGCTTCGCCGCGCCGTTTCTCCCGCTCCACCCCGAGGTTTACGCCCGGATGCTGGGCGAGCGGATCGAGCGGCACGGCACCAGGGTCTGGCTGGTCAACACCGGCTGGACCGGCGGCCCCTATGGCGCGGGCACCCGGATGAAGCTCGCCTACACCCGGTCCATGGTCCGGGCCGCGCTCGCCGGCGCGCTGGACGGCGCCGCGTACGTGACCGACCCCATCTTCGGCTTCGAGGTCCCCACCTCGGTCCCCGACGTTCCGCCCGACGTGCTCATTCCGCGCAACACCTGGGCGGATCCCTCGGCCTACGACGCGCAGGCCCGGAAGCTCGCCCGGATGTTCCAGGAAAACTTCGCGCAGTACCGCGAGCAGGTGCCGGCGGCGGTGGCGGGGGCGGGGCCGGTGAGTCATGAGACATGAGTCGTGAGTCGTGAGGCTCATGACTCACGACTCACGACTCACGACTTTACCCCCATGCCCGCCGACAAAGATCTCGAAGTCATCCGCGACCCCCTCTGGGACAACATCCGCCTGGACCGTCCGGCGCTGCTCGCGCTGGACACCGCGGCGATGCAGCGGCTTCGGTACGTGCGTCAGGTGGGGCATGCCTTCCTCGTCTACCCCGGCGCCACCCACACGCGGTTCGAGCACGGTCTCGGCGCCTATCACCTGACCCGCCGCGCGCTCGCGAGCCTGGAAGAGCGTGGCGAGCTGGAGCGGGTGCCCGCGGACGATTGCCTGGCCGTGCGGCTGGCGGCGCTGCTCCACGACATCGGCCATTACCCGTTCTCGCACGCGCTCGAGGAGGCGGGCTTCCCGTCCCATGAGACGCTCGGTGTCGCCAAGCTGTGCCAGGGGGAGCTCGGTGCGCGGCTGGAAGAGATCGGCGGCGTGGGCCTGGCCGGGACGATCGGCTCACTCGTCCGGGGCGAAAGTAAGAGCGCGCTCCAGGGACTCATCTCCGGATCGCTGGACCTCGACAAGATCGACTACCTGAGCCGGGACGCCCACATGTGCGGCGTGCCCTACGGCAGGGTGGACGTGGATCGCCTCCTCGCCACGCTGACGCTGGTGGAGACACCGGCCGGCGGGGACGAGGTGGGGGTGCTGGAGAAGGGCGTGAGCGCGCTCGAGTCGCTCCTCTTCGCCAAGTATCAGATGTACCGCAACGTCTACTGGCATCACGCC
>DATAHW010000163.1:0-11171 GCA_036262935.1 Gemmatimonadales bacterium
CGGGTGCCGGCCGGCGAATACGGCGCTCGCCAGCCGGCTCTCGGGCTCGTCGGGAAACCGGACGTAGTCGTACTGCACTTCGGCGAAGCCCACCCGCACCGCCTCCGCCGCCAGCTCGGCGGCGTAGACCCACACCGAATCGTTGAACGCGTCCACCCAGGCGAAGTCGAGCCGGTCGTGCCACAGGCCGCCATCCACGTGCCTGACCGACCAGCCCGGCTTCCGTGAGGCGAGCAGCGGGTCCTTGGCCACCACGATCCGGGCGATCGGATGGATCCCGTGCGCCCGCATGACCCGGAGCCGCTCGCGCACGTCGCGCGCGCGGGGCTGACCGATGGCGCCGATGGCGATCGCGGTCGGTACCTCGGATCGGTAGGTCAGATAGCCGGTGTCGTCCTTGACGTCCACGACGAACGCGTTGATCTCGGTCCGCTCGGCCAGGCGAACCAGATCGTAGAACCGCCGGCTGCCGAACGACCACGCGTTGACGTAGATGGCGCGCACCGGACTCGGCGGTCGCGTGAGGGGCGGCGCCGGCGGCACGAGCGGGAAATCGATCCGGGGAATCGCCAGCAGTGTATCGGGAAGTGCCGGCGCCGGGGGGAGCTCGTCACCCCATCCCGTCGGCTGCTGGGCGGACAGCGATGCAATGTGCAGGGAGACCGCCAGAACACCACATGCGAAAAACCGGCGCATCGAAGTCCCGAGCTTGTGGGAGACGGCGGCGGACGCTGAGCCGATCCGCGCCGGCCGTCCCCACGCAAATCAGGGGCCCGGTGCCACCGGCCGGATCTCCACCCGGCGGTTGGCCGCGCGGCCGCGCGGCGTGGTGTCCGGCGTGAGCGGCAGCGACGAGCCGTATCCCCTCGGCACGACCTGCTGGTAGCCCACGCCCTTCACCACCAGGTAGTCGCGCACCGCCTCCGCCTGCAGCGAGGAAATCCGCAGGTCGTCGGACGCGGAGCCGCTATTGTCGGTGTGCGCGCCGATCTCGACCCGCGCTTTCGGATCGGCGTGGAGCAGGTCGGCAAGCGAGTCGAGCGCCACGTACGATGACGGCTGCAGCCGCGCCGTTCCCGGGACGAAGCTCACCGCGGGGAGGATCCCCGCGGCGATCCCTCCGGAGGTCGGCACCTGCACGTTGGGGCGCCGAAGGGGGCGGCCCACGGTGTCGGGCTGGACCCGAGGGGGCGGCTGGGCCGCGCTGGACTCCGGGGCGGGCCGTGCGGGCTGCTGCGTGCTGCTGCACCCGCGCGTGTCCACCGTGGCGCCTGTCGGCGTACGGGGGCAGCGGTCGAGTCCGTCGAGCACCCCGTCGCCGTCCTCGTCACCCGGGCAGCCGAGGGCATCCACAGTGGCGCCGGCCGGGGTGTCGGAGCACCGGTCGAGGCCATCGGGGATCTTGTCCCCGTCGCTGTCCCGGGGGCAGCCGCGCGGATCCACCAGCACGCCGGCGGGAGTATCGGGACACTTGTCGAGTCCATCGGGGATGTTGTCGCCATCGGAGTCCTGGGAGCAGCCCCGGGTGTCCACCGCGGCCCCGGCGATCGTGCTGGGGCAGCGGTCCACGCCGTCGGGCACCCCGTCGTTGTCGCTGTCCTGCGGGCAGCCGCGCCCGTCCACGCTCGCGCCGGCCGGCGTGCCCGGGCAGCGGTCGCGGTTGTCGAGCACACCGTCGGCGTCCTCGTCGAGGATCGGCCGGCTGCCCAGCATCAGGCTGACGCCGACGTTCAGGCCGAAATTGGAGAGCGAGACCGGCTCCCCGCTGGGTGGAGTGCTCTTGTTCCGGCTGTAGAGCCCCTCGCTCCGGATCATCAGCGTCGGGGAGACCGCCGCGCGGAATCCGAGGCCCGCGAGCAGCGCGCCGCTGCTGCCGCAGATCGGGGCGCCGGGAGTGGCCGAGGTCGGGCAGCTGCTGCCGTATTTGGTCGTGCCGGCTCCGGCCTTCAAATAGAACGAGCTCGACCGGCCCACCAGGATGTTGTAGAGCGCCGAGCCGGCGAAGGTCTTCACGCTCACGCCCTCATCGCCCGTCTGCGTCTTCGGCGAAGCGATCCCGCCCTCGAGCTCGAGCGAGAAGTTGAGCGGCAGCCACACGCCGATCCGTGCCACGCCGCCGGGGGCACCCCCGAGGTCCGTGGCGTTGTCGAAGGACTGGTAGGCGCCGGCGGCACCGAGCTCGACGAGGTACTTGCGCTGCTGGGCGACGCCGGGATGGGCGTACGCGAGCAGCAGGGCGAGGCCGGCCAGGAGCCGGAGCCCCCGGGCCCGGCCCCCCGCGGGGTGTGGATAGGTTCGCATGGATCAAATAGATACGACTTCCAGGAGTGTCTGACAAGGACTCGCGCCGGGAAGCGCGGGCGCCCTTGGCATCGCCGACGGGGAGCGCTACGATTCGCACGGTTCTCACCCCGAGTCGTGGAGCGTGCGCATGCGCGTGGTCATCGAATACTGCGTCGTCTGAAACTACGAGCCTAGAGCCACCGGTCTGGCGGCTGAGCTGAAGGATGAGATCCCCGACGCCGAGGTACGCCTGGTGCCTTCGTCGGGCGGCGTTTTCGAGGTAACCGTGGACGGCAACCTGGTGTTTTCCAAGAAGGCGCTCCGGCGGCAGGCGCAGCCGGGCGAGATCATTGCCCTGATCAAGTCTCCGCGCTGAGATGCGCGTGGCCATCTCGACCGGCGGCGGCGATGCCCCCGGGCTGAATGCGGTCATCCGCGCCGTCGTGCTGTCCGCGTACTACCGTGGATGGAAGTGCTACGGAATCCAGCGCGGCTACGAGGGGCTGCTCTCCTTCAATGGCGTGGTGCCCCTGGGGCCGCCCGAAGTTCGCGGAATCACCCACCTCGGCGGCACGATCCTCGGCACCACCAACCGCGGCAATCCGTTTCGCTACGTGATGCGGCGGGAGAGCGGCGAGGAGTACGAGCTCGACCGCTCGGACGATCTCGTCGCCGCGTTCCGGGCCAGCGGATTCGACGCGATGATCTCGATCGGCGGCGACGGCAGCCTCCAGATCTCCCACGATCTGTGGCGCAAGGGACTGCCCATCGTCGGCGTGCCCAAGACGATCGACAACGACGTGAGCGGCACCCAGCGCACCTTCGGCTTCGACAGCGCGGTGGCCACGGCCACGGAGGCGATCGACAAGCTGCACTCCACCGCCGAAAGCCACGACCGCGTCATGGTCGTCGAGCTGATGGGGCGCTACGCCGGGTGGATCACCTTGTACAGCGGCCTCTCGGGCAGCGCCGATGTCATCCTTCTTCCCGAGATTCCGTTCGACATCGAGAAAGTGTGCGAGAAGATCCGGAGCCGGGAAGCTGCCGGCCGGCACTTCAGCATCGTGGTGGTGGCGGAAGGGGCTCGCCCGCGGGATGGGACGGTCGAGCTGGTGGAACGGCGCGGCGTGGGCACGGTGGACCGCCTGGGCGGCATCGCGAGCAAGGTGGCCCGCACGATCGAGCATCACACCGGCAAGGAGACGCGGACCCTCGTGCTGGGCCATCTCCAGCGCGGGGGCTCGCCCACCACGTACGACCGGCTGCTCGCGCTCCGTTTCGGGGCCGCCGCGGTGCGCGCCATCGCGGACGGCGCCTTCGGGACGATGGTCGGCCTCAACGGGCCGGACATCACGCGAGTGCCGCTGGAGCAGGTGGTCGGGCGCGCCAAGAACGTTCCGCTCGACTCCGATACCATCCGCACGGCGCGCGATCTGGGGATCTCCCTCGGTGACTGAGCCCCGCGCTCCCGCCGCGCGCACGGTGGAGGTGGTGGACGTGCTGCACGGCGAGCCGATCGCGGACCCGTATCGCTGGCTGGAGCGCGGTGAGGATGCCGAGACGGTGGCCTGGACCGAGCGGCAGAACGCCCTGACCGAGGAATGGCTGGCGCGGCAGCCGGCACGCGAGCGGATCCGGCGACGGCTCGACCAGTTGCTGGCCATCGACGTGCTGGGGGTGCCCACACCGGTGCGCGGCCGCTACTTCTATCCGCGGCGCGAAGGCCGGCGGAACCAGCTGGTGCTGTATGTTCGCATCGGCCTCGAGGGCGAGGATCGCGCGGTAGTAGATCCGAACGCGCTCGATCCCGCCGGCACGACCGCGCTCGACTGGTTCTTCCCGAGCCAGGACGGGCGGCTCCTCGCCTACGGGCTGTCGGAGAACGGGAGCGAGCAGAGCGTGCTCCGCGTGCGCGACGTGGATCGGGGCGCCGATCTCACCGACCTCATTCCCCACACCCGCGCCGCCGACCTCGCGTGGCTGCCGGACGGCTCCGGCTTCTACTACACCCGCTACCCTGCGCCGGGCGAGGTGGCCGAGGGCGAGGAGCCTTACCACCGCGCCGTCCATTTCCACCGGCTCGGCGCCGACCCCGCGGGCGATCCGCTGGTCTACCGGCCGGCGCAGAAGGAATACTGGCCCGGCGTGGGCCTATCGCCCGACGGGCGCTGGCTGCTGATCACGGTGGCCCGCACGTTCGACCAGACCGATCTGTATCTGGGCGACCGGGGCGCGGGAGCCGAGGTCGTCATCACCCCGCCGTTCGTCGCCGTCGCCGAAGGCCTGCGCGCGTCGTTCGGCGGCGAGATCGCGCACGGCCGGCTCTTCCTGCGCACCGACCTCGACGCGCCCACCTACCGGCTCTACGAGGTCGACCCCGAGCGACCGGCGCGAGGCCACTGGCGCGAGCTGGTGCCGCCCCGGGCCGACGCCGTGCTCGACGGCTTCGCCGTCGCGGGCGACCGGCTGGCCCTGAGCTATCTCGAGCGCGCCTCATCCCGTCTCCGGCTGGCCGACCTCGACGGCGGCCTCAGGCGGGAGATCGAGCTTCCGACGCTTGGCAGCCTCTTCGGGCTCGGGGCCGAGTGGGACGGGCACGAGCTGTTCTTCGGCTTCTCTTCCTACACCGTGCCGCCGAGCGTGTACCGGATCGACCTCGACCGGGACGAGCAGACGCTGTGGCGCCGGGTCGAGGCGGATGTGGACCCGACCCGATTCGAGGTGCGCCAGGTGATGGTGCCGTCGCGCGATGGGACGCCCGTTTCCATGTTCCTGGTACACGCCCGCGGCCTGGGCCGTACGGGCGACATCCCCACCTACCTCACCGCCTACGGCGGCTTCAACATCAGCATGACCCCGGCGTTCTCCCGCTCGCTGCTGCTCTGGCTGGAGCATGGTGGCCTCGTGGCCGTGCCGAACATCCGGGGCGGCGGCGAATACGGCGAGAGCTGGCATCAGGCGGGCATGCTCGGTCGGAAGCAGAACAGCTTCGATGACTTCGTCGCCGCGGCGGAGTGGCTCATCCGCGAGGGATACACCCGGCCCGAGCGGCTCGCGGCCCAGGGCGGATCCAATGGCGGGCTGCTGATGGGCGCGGTGCTGACCCAGCGGCCGGACCTCTTCCGGGCGATGGTCGTCCAGGTGCCGCTGCTCGACATGCTGCGCTACCACCTCTTCCAGATCGCCCGGCTGTGGATCCCGGAATACGGCTCGCCGGACAAGCCGGAGGAGTTCGCGTGGCTTCGGGCGTATTCGCCTTACCACCATGTGCGGCCCGGCACCGCCTATCCCGCGGTGCTGATCGCGACCGCGGAGAGCGACACGCGGGTGGACCCGATGCATGCGCGGAAGATGACGGCGCGGCTGCAGGCCGCCACCACATCGCGGCGTCCGGTGCTGCTCCGGCTGGAGTCGCGAGCCGGGCACGGCGCCGGGAAGCCGTTCTCCAAGCAGCTCGACGAGCTCACCGACACCTGGACATTTGTGTTTTCGGAGCTTGGGGTCGAGGTTTAGGCCTGACGCCACCTGGGAGTACCGTCATGGCCTATGAGTCCCGCCCCGCAGCCAGCATGTCCCGCCCCGACCGGTGGCTCGCCTTCCTGCGCGTGGTGGTCGGACTCTACTTCGCGAAGGCCGTGGTGACCAAGCTCGGCATCTTCATGGTGGGTGGGATCCTGCCGCTGCCCGGGGTGTCGGACCGGTGGATCGGCGTGATGCCCAAGATCATCGCCAAACAGGCGTCGGACAATCCGATCCTGTTCTACAAGCACTTTCTCGACAACACCGTGCTGACCCACCCCGAGACCTTTGCCCACCTGACCGCCTGGGGCGAGACGATCACGGGGATCGGCCTTACCCTGGGTCTGCTGACCGGGGTTGCGTCGCTCGTAGGCCTCATACTGGCCATCAATTACGGCCTCGCCACCCAATGGATGTCGTCCGGGCAGCAGGGCCTCCACATCATGCTCGTGGCCATGATGATCGCGTTCTTCTTTGCCCGGGCCGGGCGGACGTGGGGGCTCGATGCGCTGCTCTGGAGTGCACGGCCAAAGTCGCTCTTCGCCCGACGACCGTTCTCCTGAAATCCGCTCCGCCCCCTCTACCGTCCCATGCTCGGCGGCGCTCGCCGCATCCCGCCCACGACGCCGTCAGCCTCGCAGTGGGCGTCCCGCGCGCTGTAGACCACGCAGAACACGCCGTCCGAGTGCCACCGCTCGTACCAGCGGCGCATGACGCCCCGGTCCTGGGCGGAGAAGCGGGTCGAGGGGAGCTCGGCCGTGTAGAGCGCCACGTGGGTGTGCAGCGTGCCGCTCCACTCCGGCGGCCCGCACCGCGCCACCGAGGCCTCCGACGCGATGCTCATCGAATCGGCGCCCTCGGGCGCGAGCGCCAGGATCCGGCTCACGAAGACGGTGTCGTTCCGGACCGACGCGCCGAGGCAGGCCACCCGTTCCTGCCTGGCGGCCACGCTCTCGGTCCAGAGCGCCCGGATTCCCAGCCCCGCCTCCGTGCTGAACCGGAAGGCGGGCTCCGGCCGGCGGAGGCTGTCTGCCTGCGCGTCCGCGCGGCCGCCCAGGAGCGCGAGCGCGAGCGCGAGCACCAGCCACACCGCGCGCACGGCGGTCAGAACTTCGCGCTCGGCAGGATCAGCACGTGTGATCCGTCGATCTCGCAGTGCGCCTGGTCTTCGCCGTAGAGCAGACAGAACGTACCGTCGGCCTTCCAGCGCTGCCACCACATCAGCATGACCCCGCGATCGGAGCCGGAGAACATGCTGAACGGGCGGCCGTTGCCGTCGAGCGCGATGTGCGTGTGCACCGTCCCCTGCCATGCCGGCGGCCCGCAGGCCTCGAGCGAGCTCATGGCGGAAACGGCCATGGAATCGGCGCCGGCGGAGAGTGGCATGATCCGGGTGATGCGGAGGGTGTCGCCGTCCACGGTGCTCGCGAGGCAGGCGACCCGCTCGGCCCCGGCCGCCACGCTCGCTGCCCAGAGCTGCTGCAGCGGGCCCCGCGCCCCCGGATCCACCCGGAAGGCGCTGGGCGGCCCCTGAAGGCCGGCCAGCAGCGGAGCGGCGGCCAGCGCCGCCACCAGCCGGGGTCTCACGGCGTCTGGCCGATCGCGACCCCCCAGGGGAGCTTGCCGACCGGGATCTTGTGGACCACCGTGAGCTTGTCGGTGTCCACCACGCTGACGTCGTTGGAAGGTCCGTTGGCCGTGTACAGCCTCCGGCCATCGGGGGTGAGCGCGATTCCCCACGGGCGGGTCCCCACCGGAATCGACGTGATCACCGAGTCGGCGGCCACATCGATCACCGAGACCGTGCCGCCGCGGCCGTTGGAGACGTACACCCGCTTTCCGTCGGGCGACATGGCCGTGCCCATGGGCCTCGACCCTTTCGGCATCTCGAGCACCTTGAGGGATTTCCGGGCGGGAACGTCGATCACCCACACCGTGCCGTCCACCTCCGAGGTGACGAACGCACGCGAGCCGTCCGGCGTGAACGCGAGGGAACGCGGCCGCTTTCCGACCTCGATGTGGCCGAGGACCTTGCCGCTCTTCGTGTCGATGATCGTCAGGTTGTGGGCGGTCTCGCCGGTGACCCACACCGTGTTGCCGTCGGGCGCGACGGTGACACCCTCCGGCTCCGTGCCGACGTCCACGGTCGAGCGGATCTTACCGCTCGCGATGTCCACGATCGATGCCTCGCCCGCATCCTCGTTGGAGACGAAGAGCGTGGCGCCGTCGCGGCTGATGTCGAAGGTCTCCGGATCGGAGCCGCCTGGGAGCACGCGGGTCACTTTCCGGCTCGCCGCATCCACCTCTGCAATCCCGTCCTTGGACTTGTCCGCCTTGAGCTTGTCGCATTCGGCGTCGGGCATCGTCGGCGGGCACTTGGGCGAGCCGCTCAGTGCCACGTACACCTTCTTCCCGTCCTGGCTCACCCGGACGCCGCGCGGGCGGGTGCCGACCGGAATCGTCGCCACCACGCTGTCGCTGCGCGTGTCGATGACGCTGAGCTCCTGCGAGTCTTCGTTGGTGACGTAGGCGAGCAGGCCGGGCCCGGCCGGCGCCCGGGTGGCGCTCGCCGAGCTGTCGCCGCCGGCGCGGGCGGCGGGCTCGCGGCCCTGGCAGGCGGCGGCGAGGACGAGCGCGGTGAGGGAGACGGTGCGGAGCAAGGTGTCAGTGGGCATCGAACGTCGCTTTCTCCCGGTGGCGGGCCTCGGCGAGGCCCTCGATACGGTCCACGCCAATGGCGCCGGTGAAATCCGCGCCGGCGATGTCGGCCTTGGCGAGCTTGGCTCCCGTGAGGTCGGCGCGGGTGAAATCGGTCTGGATGAGGTCCGCGTTCCGGAGGTCCGCGTGGTCGAGCTTCGCGCCCGCCAGCGTGGCATACGAGAAGTCAGCCTTGTAGAGGTTGGCGCCGGACAGGTCGGCGCCGGACAGGTCGGCGCTGACGAAGGTGGCGCGCATGACTCCCATGGACTGGTTGCCCGGATCGGCCCCGATGTTGGCGTTGACCAGCGTGGCGCCGACGAGCCGGGCCTTGTGCAGATAGCCGATGATCCGCGTTCCCGAAAGGTTGGCCCCACTCAGGTCGGCGGCCTCGATGATGGTGGCGAAGAGGCTCGCACCCGCCAGGTTGGCCCGGCGAAAGTCGGCCCGGCGCAGCACGGTCCCGTCCAGGTTGGCCTTGCGCAGGTCGGCGCCCACCGCGCTGGCATCGGTGAGATTGCAACTGAACAGGTTGGCGCCGGCCAGTCGGGCGCTGTCGAGCGAGGCGCCGGACAGATCGGCGTGGTGGAAATCCAGGCCCTCGAGGTCCAGCCCCCGCAAGTCCGCATGCGAGAGATCGGGCGTCTTCGACGCCGTGCCGGCCGCCAGGCGCGCTTTGAGGCCCGCAAGGTCGAGCCGGACGCGCGGCGTGCCCTGCGCCGGCGCGGCCGGCGCGGCCTGCGCCGCCGGCGCCGAAGCGACGCCGCCGGCGAGCAACAGTGTCAGTGCCGCGCACCGGACGGCACGAGCGGAGCGGCTCGTGCCGAGCCGGCGGGGGTTGCGGCGGTCGTTGCTCATGGCGCTCCTCGGCGGTTGGCCTCTCCTCAACTTACCCCCGACCGGCTCCCTCGGCTAAACCGGCGTACAGGTCCGCGCGGGTCAGTGGGAGCGAGACGTGGCCATTCGCATCCGGCCGCCCCAGCACCGTCTGCGCCACGTCGATGTAGCCGCTGGCAAAGGAGCGGGCGCACCCGGCCATGTACAGCCGCCAGGTGCGGAAAGTCTCGTCGCCGACGACCGCCGTCACCGCCGCGCGCGCGCGCTCGAGCCGCTGCCGCCAGCGGCGGAGGGTCCGGGCGTAGTGCTCGCGCAAGGTCTCGACGTCGCGGACCTCGAATCCGGCGCTCCGCGCGGCGCCCACGATCCGGTCGAGCGGCGGCAGCTCGCCGTCCGGGAAGACGTAGCGCTGCATGAAGGATCCCGTGTCCCAGACCCGGCTCACGATGCGCGGCACCACGCCGGGCGTCGCAGCCTCGAGGCTGCCCGTGATCCCGTGGTTGAGGAAGACGCCGCCCGGGCGGGTGAGGCGGAACGCTCGCGCGAAGTACGCGGGCAGTTGCTCCAGGCCTACGTGCTCGACCATGCCGACGCTCACCACCTTGTCGAATTGCGCGCCATCGGGGAGCTCCCGGTAGTCCCGCACCTCGACCCGGCAGCGGCCCGCCAGTCCTTCTTCGGCGATCCGCTGCCGCGCCCAGCGCGCCTGCTCCTCGCTCAGTGTGATCCCCAGCCCCTCGACCCCGAACTGCCGCACGGCGTGGCGCAGCAGGCCACCCCAGCCGCAGCCGATGTCGAGCAGCCGCTCGCCCGCCCGAAGACGCAGCTTCCGGCAGATGTGCTCCATCTTGTCGCGCTGGGCGGTGTCGATGTCCTCCTGCCCGGTCCGGAAGTAGGCGCAGGAGTAGACCAGCTCGCGGTCGAGCCACAGCCGGTAGAAGTCGTTACCCACATCGTAGTGCGACCGGACCGCCGCCGCATCCCGGCGGATGGAATGGCGGCGCCCGTGAAGGGAGGCCGCCGCGGGACCGGAAGCGGCCGGCAGGCGGCCCGGGGCCCGCGGTAGTCCCGCGAGGCAGGCGAGCAGCCGAGGCCAGACCCCGGGCGTGGTGAGTCGCGCGCGAAGCTCATCGCGGAGTGCCGTAGCTGCTTCGAGGTCGCCCTCCACGTCGAAGTCGCCCCGGACGAAGGCCGCGGCCAGGCGCAGTTCGGACGGCGGGAGGAACATGCGACGCAGCGCGGACGGGCCGGAGAGCGTCAGGGTGTATCGGGCGGGCACGCCGCCGCCGCGCTCTTCGAGATGCTGGTCCCAGTATCGGAGGGCGAACTCGCGCTCCTCGACCTGCCCGAACAGCAACGCCGCGGCCTCTCGGCACCGCGTGAGGATCGCGTCGGACGCGCGCGATGGGGAGTGGACCGATTCGGGCCGGAAGTGGATCCGGTGCCGCCAGCGCACTGACCGTCTGGCAGTTTCGGTGTGATTGGTTGCGGCCGGGAATATCGGCCGGCTCTCCCTGGACATCGGATCCTCCTCTCCGGATGCTATGAACGTACGTGACACAAACGAGAACTCCTGCCCGGCTCGGTTGAGCTGGGCAGGAGTCATCAACCGCTGGGCCTGAGCTGGCGGGGGGGAATCACCCCTCGCGTTTCACCGCCGGGCGGCCCGGTCCCATTTTGGCGTCGCTCCGCGACTTCACGTAGCTGTAGATCTTGTCGATGGTCGGGATGTCCATCCCGAGCGCGCACCAGGCCGGCATCCCCTTGGCCGGCCGGCCGGCACACACCGTCTGCACGAACAGCTCCTTGGTATTGATCGGCCCATCGGGCTTGAG
>DATAHW010000164.1:0-14242 GCA_036262935.1 Gemmatimonadales bacterium
CCCCCGCTCCTCCGGCCGCGCCAGCACGTACACATGGTCGCCCGGCTGAAGCATGGTCGAGCCACGCGGCGGGATGAGGCGGTTGCCACGTACGATCAGCGTGACCGAGGAGCCGTCCGGGAAGTCCAGATCCTCGAGCAACGCCCCGGACACGACCAGCGCCTCGTCGACATAGAACGACATGAGCTGGTCTTCGAGCGGCAGCCGGGATTCGATGGCGAGCACCGCCTGCGGGGCCGGCGGCCCCGAGGACTGGAGACCCAGGCGCCGCGTCACCCACGCCACCGTGCCGCCCGGGGCGATCGCGCTCGCCACCACGATGAAGAAGACGAGGTGGAAGATCCGATCGCCCCCGGCCGCGCCGACCAGTACGGGATAGATGGCGAGCACGATCGGCACCGCGCCTCGCAGCCCCACCCAGCCGATGTAGAGCGTCTCACGCCACGGATAATGGAATGGCAGCAAGCACAGCCAGACCACCAGCGGACGTACGACGAACGCGAGCAGCAGTGCCAGGCCGAGGCCCGGGCCCGCCACCTCGAGCAGGCCGCTGGGGAAGATGAGCAGACCGAGTATCAGGAACATCCCGATCTGCGACAGCCACGCCAGCGCGTCGTGCACCCGCAGCAGCCCGGACTTGTACGGTAGCGGGCCGTGCCCGAGCACCATGCCGCCCACGAACACGGCGAGGAACCCGCTGCCGCGGAGCAGCGTCGTCACGCCGAAAGCGAGGAGTGCCAGCGCGAGCGTGAGGGCCGGATACAACCCCCCGGTGGGAAGGGGAAACCGCGTGAGCAGCCAGCGTCCGCCGAGCCCGACGCCCACGCCGAGCGCACCGCCGACTCCGAGCTGGAGCAGGACCTCGCCGAGCATGCCGGTGACACTTGACTGGCCCGGGTGCAGCAGATTGGCCGTCAGCGCGATGGTGAGGATGACGGCCATCGGGTCGTTGAGGCCCGACTCGAGCTCGAGCGTGGTACCGACGCGTCGCTTGAGCTGGAGCCCGCTCCCGCGCAGCACGGAGAACACCGCGGCGGCGTCGGTGGAGGAGACGATGGCGCCGAGCACCAGCGCCTCGGGCCAGGGGAGACCCCAGAGGTGGGCCGGGATCGCGAGCAGCCCGGCCGTCAGCGCGACCCCCACCGTCGCCAGCAACCCTGCCGGCGCCCAGGTCCGGCGCAGACCCGAGAGCGGGGTGTTGAGGCCGCCGTCGAACAGGATCAGCGCCAACGCCAGCGTGCCGAGCCGGAATGCCATCCGGTAGTCGTCGAACGCGATGTGCCCGATGCCCTCGGAGCCCGCGAGCATCCCGACCACCAGGAAAAGCAGTACGATCGGGAGGCCGGCCCGATGGGACGCGCGGCTGAAGAGGACGCTCGCCGCGATCAGGACGCCCGCCACGGTGAGCAGCAGCGCGATGCCGAGGGGTTCGTTGGGAGGCATGCAGCCAGATTAGCCCCCGCCTGGCGCCGCGCGCCAGAGGCGGGACATACTTGAGCCCATGATCGAGCAACATTTCGTCGCGCTGCTGGCGATGATCGGTATCGTGATCATCGTCTCTTCGCTGCTTTCGGGCGCGGTGGAGCGCTCCGGGCTGCCCGAGGTCGCCATCTTTCTGCTGGTCGGCACGGTGCTCGGCCCGTCCGGGCTGGGGCTGGTGGAGCTGGCCCTCGACTCGCCGACGCTGAAAGCCATCGCGACGCTCGCCCTCGTGTTCGTGCTGTTCACCGACGCGATCCGGGCCGACATCGGGGAGATCCGGCAGCAGCGGCGGCTCGCCGCGCTCATCCTCGGACCCGGGACACTGCTTCCAGCCGCGCTCCTGGCGCTGGCCGCGTGGCTCCTGCTCGATCTCACGCTTCCCATGGCCGCCATCCTCGGCGCCGCGCTGGCGTCGACCGATCCCGTGCTCCTCCGCACGCTCGTCCGCCATCCCGAGCTCCCGCCGTCCGCCCGGCTCGGGCTCCGGATCGAAAGCGGGATGAACGACGCCATCCTGCTCCCCGTAGTGGTGCTCGCGATGCTGGTGATGTCGGGCGGAGCCGCAGCGGAGGCGTCGGATATGGCTCGCCACGTGGTGGGCCTTTTCCTGCTCGGGCCGGCGCTCGGTGCGCTGACGGGTTACGTCGCCATCACACTGCTGGACCAGGTGCGCCGCCGGGTGGGGGTGCGCCGGGACTACGAGTCGCTCTACGCGTTGGGCGTGGCGTTCACCGCCTTCGCCGTAGCCGAGGCGGTGGGCGGGAGCGGCTTCCTGGCGGCGTTCGCCGCCGGGCTCGTCATCGCGGCGCTCGACGTGGAGCTGTGCGACTGCTTCCTCGATTACGGCGAGGCCTCGGCGGAGATGTTCCTGCTGCTGAGCTTCGTGGCGTTCGGGACGGGGCTGATCTGGACCGGCCTGTCGGTCGCCGGCGACTGGCGGGTCCTGTTCTTCGCGGTGCTGGCGCTCTCCGTCCGGACCGCGGTGCTGCTGCCGGTGCTCGCGCGGTCGGGGGTCGACCGGCAGAGCCGGCGGCTCATCGCGCTGTTCGGGCCGAGGGGGCTGAGCTCGCTGCTACTGGTCCTGCTGCCGGTGTTCGCGGGGGTTCCGGGAGCGGAGCGGCTCTTCGTCATCACCTGTCTGGTCGTGCTGCTCTCGGTGGTGGTGCACGGTGGGGGGATCGCGCTGTACCTCCGGCGTCACGGGCGGGCCGGAGCCGGGGCGGCAGCATCTGCCGTCCCCACTGCCGCCCGCACCGCCGCCGCCGTGCAGCCGGATGCCGGTGCGGCGAAGCCGGCGTCGCCCGCACCCGAGCGGATCACGATCGACGAGCTCGTGCGGCTGCAGCGCACCGGAGCGCCCGTGATTCTGGCGGATGTGCGCACCGAGCGCTCGTACCGGGACGATCCGAGCATCGCGGCCGGCGCGATCCGGCTCCCTCCAGACGACGCGGTGCGGCTGGCCCGGGAGCGACGACTCGACCAACACGCCACCTTCGTTCTCTATTGTGCGTGACCAGACGAGGCCACAAGCGCCCGGGTGGCGCGAGAGCTTCGTCGGGCAGGATGGAGCAGGGCTCGGGCGCTGGTGGGCGGGTGGGCCGCGTGGCAGGCGGAGGGCCTCCCGGTGGTGCCGAAGGCGAGCGCCGGCTGAGGCTCACCACCCGGACGGCGGGGCGCGGAGCTCGTTGATGGTGAACTGCAGGCTGCCGTAGCCCGGAAGCCGGTCCTCCCGCAGCCGGGTCACCCGGCCGGTCATCTCCGCAGCAGGATCAGCAGGACGGGCAGCCCCCAGCGCGACCGCCGCCCGGCGGACGAGCCGCTTCACTCCCGCGGCAGTCGGCATCCTGCCTGAGCCGGAGCCCGAGCGGTATCCAGCGCAGCAGCCCGAAGAAAAGAGGGCGCCCACCGTCGCGAGCAGCGCGACGAAGCGCACGCCCTCGAGAACGATCCGACCGTGGGTTTCCCAACACAGCGCCACTCGCGGGCATGGCGGTTGCCTCGAATCCGGAAGGTCGCGGCCTGCCGCCCGCCTCGGGGCGCTGCAGGACGCCGCACTCAGCGACAACTCACGTCATGACAGAGGCTTCTGACGAACCCCCTGAATTTCTAGCGGAGGCGGGTCCCCATGCGCGTCACGCAATACGCAAGGCTTTCCGTGTCGGCCGCGGTCCTGACGGTCGCGCTGGCCGCCTGCGGCAAGGACAACGGTCCCAGTGAATTCGATCCCCAAGGCACCTCGGCCGACGTGGCCGAGGCACAGAGCGCCTTCGCATCGCCTCAGTCTTCGAGCTTTGCCTCGATCGGCACCGACATCTCGGCCGTGCTCAATGGCGCTCCGGTGGTGGCGAGCTCAGCCGCGCTGACGAGTTTGCGGCCCTCCGCGGCAAGTGCCCGCTACGCGCGGCAGCTCGTACGACTGCTGCCGGGCGGAGGACCGAAGATCCAGGCCTCGGTATCCGCCATTCCCGCAAGCGCTCTCGGGGTCACCTACGTCTGGGATGAGGGCACCCACGTCTACGCGGCCTCGGACCTGAGCGGCGCGCCCTCCAACGGCGTCCGGTTCCTGCTCTATGCGGTGGATCCGGTGACGCTCCGGCCGGTCGAGCCGGTGGTGCAGGTCGGATACGTGGACGTGACCGACCAGAGCACCTCCACGGCGGCTGCGTTCCGGGTGAAGGTGGTGGACGGGAGCGTGGTCTACCTGGACTACAGCGTGTCGGCCACCGGGAGCGAGTCGAGCGGCATCGTCACCGTCAGCGGCTTCGCCTCCAACGGAAGCGCGCGGGCAAACTTCAGCCTGAAGAACTCCATCAGCCAGAACGCCGGCGGGCTGCTGCTCTCGCTGGACTACCGGCTGAGCGTGCCCTCGCGGAATCTGAACCTCGACTGGACGGCGACGTTCGCCAACATCTCGGATACCGAGGTGGCGGTGACGCTCGATTTCACCATCAGCGGCCCCAACGGTGCCGTGCGGCTCGTGGGCACCTATGGCGCCACGGGCGGCAATTTCACCGTCAAGGTGAACGGCAGCGTCTACGCGACCATCAACCTCGACGGGAGCTCGGCCGTGATCACCGGCGCCAGCGGCGCGTCGCTCACCGCGGACGAGGAGGCGACGCTGCACACCATTCTCGACTACTACGACCAGTCACTGATGGCCTTCTCGGACCTGCTCGCGCCGCTGAGCTGAGCGCCCCGGCGCCACGGACGACGAAGGCCCGGCCGCTGATCGGCCGGGCCTTCGTCTTGTCCGCACCTCAGGCCGGTGAGCCGAGCCAGCCCTTGCCGGCCACCAGCTCGCGCACCAGGTCCTCGCTGGTCCGGTCGGCGGCTTCGGCCGCGAAGTTGGTGACGATCCGGTGCCGGAGCACCGCTGGCGCCACGCTGCGTACATCGTCGAGATCGGCCAGCGGCCGGCCGGCCATCGCCGCGCGCGCCTTGGCGCCGAGGACGAGATACTGCGACGCCCTGGGCCCCGCGCCCCAGTCCACGTATTCCCTGATGAAGGGCGGAGCGTCCGCGTCCGCGGGCCGAGTCATGCGGGCCAGCGAGACCGCCGCCCGGATGAGGCTCCGGCTCACCGGGATTCGCCGAACCAGCGCCTGCATGGCCAGCACGGACTCCGCGTCCAGCACCGGCTCGAGCGTGTCGCGGGCGGCACCGGTGGTCTGTTCGACGATCGCCTCTTCCTCCGACCGGCTGGGATAGCCGACCCGAAGCTCGAGCATGAACCGGTCGAGCTGCGCCTCCGGCAAGGGGTAGGTCCCCTCCTGCTCGATCGGGTTCTGCGTCGCCAGGACGAAGAAGGGATCGGGCAGCCGATAGGTCGTGCCGCCGGCGGTGATCTGGTGCTCCTGCATCGCCTGGAGCAGCGCGGCCTGGGTCTTGGGCGGCGTGCGGTTGATCTCGTCCGCCAGCACGATGTGGGAGAAGATCGGACCCTGGACGAATCGGAAGGCGCGCCGGCCGGTGGTGAGGTCCTCCTCGATGATCTCGGTGCCGGTGATGTCGCTCGGCATTAGGTCGGGAGTGAACTGCACCCGGTTGAATGATAGGTGGAGGCTCTCCGCCACCGTCTGGACCATGAGGGTCTTGGCCAGGCCGGGAACGCCGATCAGCAGCGCGTGGCCGCCGCTCAGCACGGCCGTCAGGATCCCGTCAACGACCTCCTCCTGTCCCACGATCCGCTGGGCGACCTGGCGCCGAAGCCGCGCCACGGCGTCTACCAGCCGGTGGAGCTGCTGTACGTCGTCGAGCGGGGGCGAGCTGGGTGCGGCGGCGGTCATGGGATCTCGATGAGCGGGCTGGCGACGAAGCGCAGAGCAGCTTTGTTGAGATTACCCGGGTCCCGTGACGGACGCCAGCGCGCGGGCTACGTTTCGGCAGGAAATCGTTGCTTGCGAAAAATTTCACAAGCTGGTAGGTTTTCGCCGTGAAACCCCCTGTTCCGGGACCTGGGAAGGATCCGGGGCCGATGCGGTACGCCGGGCTCGGGGTCCAGTTGGCCGTGAGTCTGGTGGTGTTCGTCCTGATCGGGCAGTGGGCCGACCGGAAGCTCGGGACCGGGGGGATCGTCACGATCGCGGCAGCCTTCCTCGGGTTCGGCGGGACGATGTATACGCTCATCCGCTCGCTCAACCACAAGGACGGCGGGGACGAGTGACGTCGGGCCGCCGCTATCTGGCGGGCGTGCTGCTGGTGGCGGCCGGGGGAGGGGGTCTGGCGGCGATGCTGCCACGGGACGTCCGGCTTGGCGTGGCTTCCGGCGTCGCGATCGGCGTGGTGCTCCAGGCGCCGCTGGGCTGGTGGGCGCTGCGAAGCATCGGTACGGCGCGATTCATGGCCATATGGGGATTGGGCATGCTGACGCGGCTCACACTCGTGGCGGTTGTCAGCGCGGTGGCCCTCTCGGCGCTCGGAGCACGCGCGGCCGTGGTACTGGTGGCGATGGTGGGAGTCCTCGTGGCACTCCTCGCAGTCGAGGGGGTCACGGCTCTTCGGGAACACTCGCGAGAAAACGAGCAATGACGCGATTCGGCCGCATGTGGGTGATGACCGGTCTGCTGCTCGGCCTGGCGATGCCGGCCGGTCCGGCGCGGGCGCAGGAACACGCCGCGGCCCCGGCCGCGCAGGCCGGCGGCGGCCACGAGATCGACATCCAGCACCACATCGGGGACTCGCACGAGATCGAGATCCCGTTCGTCGGCACCTACGAGCTGCCGCGCTTCGCGCCGTTCCACGTCGGCGGCCTCGCGATCGACCTGTCGCCCACGAAGCACCTCGTCTTCATGCTGCTCTCCGCGCTGATCGTCGCGCTCGTCTTCGTGCTGAGCGCCCGGTCCATCGCGGGAGCGCAGGCGCGGGGACGGCCGGCGACGGGCTTCGCGGGCGCCATGGAGGCGACGACGCTCTGGATCCGGCAGGAGGTCATTCTCCCGACGATCGGGCCGCACGGCGACAAGTTCGTGCCGTACCTGCTGACGCTCTTCTTCTTCATCCTGACGATGAATCTGTTCGGCCTCATCCCCGGCGGCGCGACGGCCACGGGGAACATCACGGTCACGGCGGCGCTCGCGATCATCGCGTTCATCGTGATCGAGGTGACGGGGATGCGAACCCTGGGGCCCAAAGGGTATCTGGGCACCATCTTCTACCTGCCGCACGGGCTGCCCGGCGGGCCCGGGGGGGCGGTGCTCAAGGTCGTGCTGCTCGCCGTGCTGACGCCCATCGAGCTGATCGGCAAGCTGGCCAAGCCGTTCGCGCTGGCGGTCCGGTTGTTCGCCAACATGACGTCCGGCCACGTGCTGGTGCTCGCGCTGATCGGGCTGACCTTCCTGTTCCAGAGCTATACCGTGGGCCTCGGCGCCTCGGTGCTGGCGACCGGCGTTCTGCTGCTGGAGCTGTTCGTGGCCTTCCTGCAGGCGTATGTGTTCACGCTGCTCACCAGCGTGTTCATCGGGCTGATGCGGGAGGCGCACTGAGGAAGGACGGGAGGCCGGGACGTCGAGCGCGCGCGGCGTTCCGGTTCTGTACTCCGCCGAATGGCGGACGATGCCCGCTGTCGGAGGCAGCTCTGCTTCCGACGCCGGCGGGTCACCACGGCGAGATCGCTCCGGGAGAGGCGATCCACGCGTGGCGTGCGCCAGTGACTCTTGATCTTCCGCTCACGTAAGGGAGCACGACATGCTGTACATTCTCGCGCTGGTGCAGGCGGCGGCGGCGGCCGGGGCGGACAAAGGCTACGGGCTGATCGGCGCCGGCCTCGCGGCCGGGCTGGCGGTGGTGGGGGCCGGCATCGGAATCGGCCTCATCGGCGGCAAGGCCACCGAGGGTATCGCGCGGCAGCCGGATGCCACCGCGCGGATTCAGACGGCGATGATCATCGCCGCGGCGCTGGTCGAGGGCGTCGCCCTGTTCGTGGCGGTGATCGCGTTCCTCATTCAGGGCAAGATCTCGTTCTAGGCGGCCCACGGATTGCCTGGCGAGAATCCGTCATCCCGAGCGAAGCGAAGGATCTTCTGCGGGAACGGTACGAGCGACTCCGGGAAGATCCTTCGGTCGCTCCGCTCTCTCAGGATGACAAAGCCGTCACGTAACTCGTGCGAGCCGTATCGAGGACACAGGAGACCCGGATGCTACACGTAGCGATGCTCGCCCTGCAGGAGGAGCACACCTCCGGCCCGCTGACGGTCGAAGGCGGGCTGATGCTGTGGACGGTATTCATCTTCATCCTGCTGCTTCTCGTATTGAAGCGGTTCGCCTGGCCGGCCATTCTCGGCGCGGTCGAGGCGCGGGAGCAGGCGCTCGAGCAGCAGCTCGCCGAGGCCGAGCGGAGCCGGACCGAAGCGGCGGCGCTGCTGGCCGAGCACAAGCGCCTCGTGGCAGACGCCAAGGGGCAGGCGCACGGCATCATCGTCGACGCCCGGCAGCTCGCGGAAAAGGAGCGTGCGGCGGCGATGGAGAAGACCAAGCAGGAGCAGCAGGAGTTCCTGGCCCGGGCCCGGCGGGAAATCGACGTGGAGCGCGACCGCGCGATCGCGGACCTGAGGCGTGAGGCGGTCGACCTGTCGCTCGCGGCGGCGTCGAAGCTGATCGGCGAGCGGGTGGGCACGGACACCGACCGGAAGCTCGTGATGGACTACCTGGCGACGCTGGACGGCGGCCGTTGAGGTCCGAGACCATCGCCCGCAACTACGCCGAGGCGCTGTTCGAGCTGGGCGAGCGGGGCGGGCAGACGGCGCGGTATGCGGATCTGATCGACGCCGTCGCGGCCGCGGTCGAGACGACGCCGGCGGTGCAGGGCGTGCTCATGTCGCCCCGGGTGCCCAAGGCCGAAAAGGCACGGCTCCTCGCGGCGGCGCTGCGCGATGTGCCGGGCGAGTTCGTGCGGTTCCTGCAGGCCGTCGTGAAGCGCGGCCGGCAGCAGTTGCTGCGCGAGATCGCGAACGAGTACTACGCGATGCTCGACGTCAAGCTCAACCGGGTGCGCGCCGCCGTCACGCTGGCCCGTCCCGCGGACGAGGCGCTCCGGCGCTCGATCACCGAAGCACTGTGCCGGGAGCTGGGCAAGGAGGTCCTGCCCACGTTCTCGGTGGACCCGGACATCCTGGGCGGCACCATCGTCCGGGTGGGTGAGCGGATCCACGACGGCTCCGTCCGGCGCCGCATGACGAAGCTCCGGAGGCAGTTGCTGGCCCGGTAGGAGGGGCGAGTGCCCTTCCGTCTTCCCCTGTCCGTCCTTCCCTACGCCGCCGTCCCTCGCTGCAGCTCGCCGATCCGCGAGGGATCCCCCGTGGCCGCCTGGCCGTGGCGGGAGGCGAGCTGAATCCACAGCACCGCACCAAGAATCAGACCCATCGCGCCAAGCGTCCGCAGCGTGACCGGCTCACCGAGGATCAGCCAGCCCAGCGCCACCGCCACCACCGGGTTCACGTACGCGTAGGTGCCCACGACCGTAGCGGACGCGTGCTCGAGAGCGTAGCCGTAGGCGGTGTATCCCACGATCGAGCCGAAGACCACGAGATAGGCCAGGGCCCCGAGCCCGGCGCCGTCGAGCTGCCAGGCCGGCCCCTCGCCGAGCGTGAGGCCGAGCACGACCAGCAGCCCACCGCCGATGACCATCTGCACTGCGGCCGCGGCGTAGGGGCTCGTCTCGGTGGGATGCCGCTTCCAGTAGACGCTTCCCATCGCCCAGGATGCGCTCGCGAGCGTCAACGCGATGGGCCCGTCGAGGTCTGCGGTGGCCAGCGCGTGGGGCGTGATACCGGCCAGGAGTCCGCTGCCCAGGAAGCCGAGTGCCAGGCCGACCCCGACCCGCCAGCCAAGAACCGTCCGGTCCCCGGGCATGACCGCCTCGAAGAACGCCGCCCAGAGCGGCATGGCCGCGACGAAGACGCTTGCCGGCCCCGAGGCGACGGACCGCTCCGCCCAGACCACGACGGCGTTGCCGCCCACCAGCAGCAATACCGACGTCAGCGCGAGCGTCCGCCAGTCTCGGGCGCGCGCGGGGAGCCGGACGCCCGCCAGCATTGCGATCGCGCCGAGCAGCAGGCCGGCCACGAGGAAGCGGACCCCGGCGAACAGGAATGGCGGGAGGTGCCCCACGCCGATCCGGATGGCGAGATAGGTCGAGCCCCACACCGTGCAGACCAGCAGGTAGGCGATGAGCGCCTTGCCCCGAAGCCCGGCCACGTCAGTCCGGCTCCACGGGCGGGGCGCCGGCCTTCTCGAAGACGGAGGAGAGCACGATGGTGGTGCGGGTGGCGACGGCCAGGCCCGGCTCCCTGAGCGCGCGGAGGATCCGCTCGAGCGCCTCGAGTGACGGCGCGGCGACCTTCATGATGTAGCAGTCTTCGCCGGCGACGTGGTGGCACTCGAGCACGCTCGGGTTCGCCTCGAGGGCCCGCACCGCCGGCTCGGCGCCTTCGGCGTCGCTCGCGGGGTAGCGGACCGAGACGAACGCGGTGATCGGAAATCCGACTTTGGCGCGGTCGAGCCGGGCGGTGTAGCCCATGATGTAGCCGCCGTCCTCCAGACGCTTGACGCGCTCCATGACGGCAGGGCGGGAGAGTCCCACCTCGTCGGCGATGGCCTGGTAGCTGGCGCGGCCATCGGCCACGAGAAGCTGGAGGATGCGGCGGCTGATCGGATCGAGGGGCATGGCAGCCTGATTCTCCCGAGATTGGCAGCAAAACTGGGAGCGTACCGACGATTCGTCAAGGTTGAATGGATTCTCCGGACTGAAAGGAGGAAGAATGGCCACGCGTCGTCGTATCGTCTGCGCAATGGATCCACCACACCGAATACGGTCTCGCGGAAGCGGCGGCGAGAACGAGGTCGGCGGGGGTCCGCATGGAGGGGTTAACTTCGACTATCCACGAATCTGGAGCGGCACATGACGGGTGAGCGGATGGACCGGGCAGACGTAGTCGCGATCATGGCGGCCATCATCTACGCCGGCCGGACGGGCGAGAGCGGTCAGCCCCCGAACGAGAAGGTGTTCGGCGTCATCGCCCAGGCCGCGTGGGATCTGCACAAGGCGGTCGTCGGCGGCGAGGAAATACGGACGGGGAGGGCGGGATTCCAGGCGCCGTGAGCAGGCGGACGGCGTAGCCGGACCGACGCGGCCCCGCCTATGTTTCCGGCCGATTTGCATCGAGCGCGTGCCCACCCTCGACCGCCGAGTCGTCCGTGATCGTCCTGGCTCTCCTCGCGCTCCAGCAGCCGCCGCCCCCGTCGCCCACGCCCTACTGGCAGCAGAACGTCGCCTACGAGATCACGGCCCGGCTCGACGAGCCGAGCGGCGTGCTGAGCGGCGGCGAGCGCATCGGCTACCGGAACGAATCGCCCGACACCCTCACGAGCTTTTCGCTGCACCTCTACCTCAACGCCTTCCGTCCGGGCTCCCGCTGGGCCGACGCCGACTCCGTCGAGGGCAAGCGGCGCTTCAACGATCTGAAGGACCCCGACTTCGCCTTCAACCACGTGCGCGACGTCCGCATCATGGGGCAGGCGGTCGAGCCCGTGTATCCCTTCGCGCCGGACAGCACGGTCGTGCGATTCGCGCTGCCGCGGCCGCTCGCGCCGGGTGACTCGATGATGATCGAGATGACCTGGGACGCGCGGCCGTCGACGGTGCCACGCCGCCAGGGCCGCGAGGGGCGCCGGTTCGACTTCGCCCAGTGGTACCCGAAGGTGGTGGTGTACGACCGTTTTGGCTGGGAGGAGCATCCGCTCTATCCCGCCGGCGAATTCTACGGCGAGTTCGGGCGGTTCACGGTGGATCTCGACGTCCCCGCGGACCAGGTCGTCGGCGCCACCGGCGTCCCCGTCTGCGGAGACCCCGGATGGGAGCGGGCGAACCGGGCGCCGGCGCAGCCGGTCGAGTACCAGCGCGACTACTATGGCGCCTCCACGCCCTCCGCCGATGCCTGTGAAGGCGCGGCCCCTGGCCGGAAGCGCATCCGCTGGTACGCCGAGCAGGTGCATCACTTCGCGCTGTCGCTCAACCCGGCGTATCGCTATGAGGGCGGACATTTCGGCAATGTCGCCGTGCACGTGCTCTACCAGCCGGGCGACGACACCACGTGGGGCGGCGGCATCGCCGTCCGGCGCACGGAGACGGCGCTCGCCTGGCTGGACCAGTTGTTCGGGCCGTTCGGCTGGCCGCAGATCACCAACGTGCACCGGATCGAGGGCGGCGGCACCGAGTTTCCGATGATGGTGCACAACGGCTCCGCGGACCAGGGGCTGATCGTCCACGAGGTGGGCCACAACTACGTGATGGGCCTGCTGGCCAACAACGAATGGCGCGAGGGCTGGCTCGACGAGGGCTTCACCAGCTTCCAGACGAGCTGGTTCTGGGAGACGATGGGCCGGGAGAGCTATGCCGGCACAGAGCAGGAGGTGCTCGAGCTGGACCTGGACGACTACTCCGAGCCGCCGAGCCTCGTGGCGGAGGACTACCGCGACTTCACCTCGTACAACATCGCCATCTACACGCGGGGCGAGCTGTTCTTCCACCAGCTCCGCGCCATCGTGGGCGACGAGGTGATGCACCGCATTCTCCAGACGTTCTACGCGCGCTGGAAATACCACCACGTGAACGAGGCGGCGTTCCGCGCGGTGGCGGAGGAGGTCTCGGGCCGCGATCTCTCGACCTTCTTCGCGCAATGGCTCCACACGACGGAGCTGTACGACTATGCGGTCGGCCGGGTGCGAACGGACAAACGGGGCGACGGCTGGGTGACCCGCGTGGAGGTGGTGCGCAAGTCGCCGGGGCGGTTCCCTCAGGATGTGGCCGTCATCGCCCAGGGCGATACGGCGCTTGGCCGGACCGACGGCCTGGCGGAGCGCGAGTGGGTGGAGGTCCGGACGCGCACACGGCCGAAGTCGGTGCTGCTCGATCCGCTGGTGCGCTCGCACGACTGGAACATGCTCAACAATCGGAAGCTGCTCGGCTTCTCCCTTCCGCAATCGCTCGCGCCGGCCCCCGGCTCCGATTTCTACTTCCACCGGTACTTCAGCACCCGCAGCCGCCGCGACCGGATGACCGTCGGGCTGCAGCCGGTGGCGTGGTACAACGACGCGGGCGGCGTCACGCTCGGCATCCGGAGCCGAGACGATTACCTTGGGCGCTTCGAGCAGAACGTCGCGCTCGTGACCGGCAGCACCGGCTGGGGGGTGGATGGCGGGCCCAGGGACGTGGACTTCTGGCTGCGGGCACGGAACCCGGTGTTCCTCCGCGCGCCGAACACCTCCCAGACTCTCGACATCTACAACGTCGAAGGCCGGTTCGGCGCCACGGCGACGCTCGAACGGAGCCGCCGCGCGCATCTGACGTTTGGCCCGACCTGGACCCACGCGCTCACCGCCCAGTGGGTGCAGCCGGACGACTTCCGCTACCTCGACCCGGGCTACTATGACGACGCGGGGACGGTCGAGCTGGGGCTCTCGAGCGGACTGGCAACCGCCGCGGGGCAGTGGCAGCTCGATCTTCGCGGCTCGGCGGCCGGCGGCCTGGCGTACAACCGGAACGGTTTGGCCGCGACGGCCCGGCCCGATCTCGACCCGTTCTATGGGCGGCTCACGCTCGAAGGCATCGCGCGCCGGCCCCTGGGCGCGCGGCTCGGGCTCGCGGCCCGATTGTACGCCGGGTTCGCGGGTGGCCAGGACGCGTCGGCGGTCAAGCAGCGGCAGATCTATGTTCAGGGCGCCGACCCGCTCGAGCGGATCCTGAATCCGTTCCTCCGGTCGCGCGGCTCGCTGCTCGAGGGGGAAGACGTCAACTACCAGCAGCCGGGCGGCGGCGGCCTTCGGGGAATCGATCCGCGGCTCTCGACCGAGGCGCTCGTGGCGCTCGATCTCGAGCTGGAGCGCACGCTCGTGTCGCGCCCCAAGGCGAAACTCTTTTCCCGGGTAGCGGTGGCCGGGTTCACCGACCTGGCGCACGCGATCGGCGACGACACGGGCTCCCGGCCAGACGGGCCGCTCCGCTTTCTCGGCGATGCGGGGATCGGGCTTCGGGCGGAGCACCGGATCGGCGAGACGCGCTTCGTCACCCGGGTCGATTTTCCGGTCTGGGTGAATCGGCCGGAGCTGGCGCAGGACGCGTCGGCCGGCGACGATGCGTTCGCGTTCCGGTGGGTGTTCAGCTTTCAGCCGGAGATGTGAGGGCGGGCAGGCGGGCAGGCGGGCAGGCGGGCAGGCGGGCAGGCGGTCGGGCGGCCGGGCGGCCGATGCCGAGACGAAATGTCATCCC
>DATAHW010000165.1:0-62875 GCA_036262935.1 Gemmatimonadales bacterium
GCGGTGCCAGCGTGCCCTCGCGTCCTCCGATCGGAGCGACTGGCCGTCGGTCCGCCAGCTCGGCAGCAGCACGATGCGGTCGTCGCTCACGCCGAGCTCGGACAGCGCCCGCGCGGTCCCCGCGAACGACGAGCCGCTCAGGCCCGGCCCTTCGTCCACCACCAGGAACGGCTCGGCCGCGTGGGCGCGCAGCAGTGCCTCGAGGGCCGGCGTGAGCCGGAGTTGCCGATCAAAGGGATGGCCCCGCGGACGGACGGTGAGAGAGAGGACCTGGATCCCGAGCTCCTCGAGCGCCGCGCTCACCACCGCGGAGAGGCTTGTGCCGATGCTCCGGATCCCGACACAGACGCCGTGATCCATCCGGAGGGCGCGGGCGCACCGCACGGCGGAACACAGGTAGGTCTCCGGGAACAATCCATAGTAGGCGTAACCCTCGGGAACACTGGTCACGATCGTCCGGGGGAGCGTGGCCGCCTCGATAGTGGCCAGCGCGCCGCGCACCCGGACCGCCCAGGCGTTCAGCGCCTCGTGTTGGCCGTGCCAGGAATGCCAGAGCAGATGGCCGGCCGCCACGCTGGCGTGGCGGAGTGCGGCGGTGACGGGGTGCGGCGCGTCGGCCTCCGCGTGCAGCGAATCCGCGACGCCGGCCTCCAGCTCGCCGAGCGCGATGAGCAGCCGCACCACCCGGTCGTGGACACCCGCGTGCCGCGGAGCCAGGCGAGTGAGGCCGTCCCGTATCGCGGCAAGCAGGCGGCCGGGCTCCTCCTGCCGGTGCTGCGCGCGGTATACCCGCATCCGGCCGCCATGCCCTCACGCCGTCGAGCGGCCGCTCGCCGCTCGAAGCTCCGGCGTGATGTCGTAGGGTGCCCGGCCGGCAACGCCCGGAGGGAGCGGCTCGCAGATGTAGAACTCGTGCCCCGGGTGCGAGCGGACCCGGAGGCCGCTCGAGCGGAGCTGCGCCATGACCGCGGCGTGGTTGGGCACCCACCAGTTGGTCGGATCCCCGGCGAAGCGGTCCTCGATGAACGCCATCGTCGGCCACCCGGGCTCCCGCAGGGCGGCGCGCTCGTCGAGCGGGCGATCGCTCGTATCGGCCTGCACCTCCATCGCCTGGGTGGTGAGCGTCTGGAAGGCCAGCAGCCGCTTCACCCGGCGCGCGACGATATCGAGCCCGAGCAGCGGGTATCGCAGGTGATAGAACACCCCCAGAAAGAGCACGAGGTCGAACTGCTCGTCCGAGTCCGCCAGATCGTACACCTGCATGCGGCGGAACTCGACACTGGACTCGAGGCCGTATTCGCGTGCCGCCCACCGGGCCTGATCGAGATAGTGGGGGTCGACGTCGATGGCGGTCACCCGTGCGCCCCGGCGCGCCACCTCGAAGGTGTAATACCCCGCGTTGGCGCCGATGTCGAGCACGCTCCAGCCGTCCATCCGTGTGGGCAGGTGCGGTGCGAGGACATCCCACTTGTAGCGCGGGAAATCCCCGAGCGGGTGGTCCGGCGCCGTCTCGCTGCCGTCGGGCAGATGCAGGTTGTGGAACCAGGGGCCCAGCCGTTCGACGTCCCGCCGGCGCTCGGCCTCGGGGGATGGCGACTCCCGTCGGATCGATTGTGCCATGGGCGGGCCTCCTTCAGCTCGTGATCTGGCGCGCGGTGAGTTCGAGGACATGACCCTCGAGCTCTTCGGCACGGTGCGCCGCGGTGTGCTCCGCCAGGATGCGCGCGCGCGCACTGGCGCCGATCGCGAGCCGTTCTGCTTCCGGGAGGTCGCGCACGTAGCCGAGCACGTCGGCGGCCGTGCGGGCCAGCAGCACCTCGCTGCCGGGCGTGAGCACCGTCTCGAGGCCGTTCCATGCGTCGCTTACGATCGGCGTGCCGCAGGCGGCCGCCTCGAACAGCCGGACGCTCGGTGAAAAGCCGGCGGCGATCATGTCCGCGCGCGTCAGGTTGAGGGTAAACCGCTGCGCGTTGTAGAAGCCGCGGTGCCGCGCCGGCGGCAGGTGGTCGATGCGGCGCACGTTGGCCGGCCACCGGATCCCGGTGGGGTACTGCGGCCCCGCGACGACGAACCGGCCATCCCACCATTGCCGCGCGGGCTCCATGAGCAGGTGCGTGAGCCCGCGCTGCCGGTCGGCGCTGTAGGTGCCCATGTAGCCCAGGTCCCAGCGGGGCTCGAGCGGCTGTGGGTGATAGATCGCCGGGTCCACCGAGCAGTAGAGTGCCCGCGCCGCCCGGGCGCCGTACTCCCGCTCCAGCCGCTCCAGGGTCGGGCCGCCGGTAAACGACAGATACAGATCGAATTTCGGGATGAGGGCCGCGGTCAGATACTCCACGTCGCCGCGGGCGAGCCGGGCGAGCGTGACGGGCGTATCGATATCGTAGAACGCGGTCAGCCCGTGGGCCGTGCGGGTGACCCACTCTCCCACCCTGGCTCCCTCGGGGACGTAGGAGCCCACGATGACCAGGTCGGCGTCGCGGACCTGGGCGGTGAACCTGCCCTTCAGCTCCCGCAGATTGTGATAGAGCACCGTCCGGCCGTGCGGTGGGCGCGGAAGGTCGCGGTTGGCCGCGTACCATTCGACGTCGCGCTCGAGAAAGAGCACGTCGTGACCGCGCGCCGCCAGCTCCCGCACCAGACCCCGGTACGTGGTGGCGTGGCCGTTTCCCCATGAAGACGTGATCGACAGCCCCAGGATCACGATGCGGAGCTCGGGCGCGCTCACCGGGCCGCCCCCCGCGCGGGCGGGACGACGCCCAGCACCGCTTCCACCTGCGCCGCGCGGTGGGCGTAGGTGTGCTCGGACAGCAGCCGCCGGCGCGCCGCGCGGCCGATGGCAGCGGCGCGCACCGGTGTGAGCTGCTCCAGCAGCTCCGCCACCGCGTCGCCGTCCCGCGCCACCAGCACCTCGCTCCCGGGTTCGAGGAAGAGCTCGATTCCTTCCCACTCGTCCGTAATCAGGCAGCCGCCGGCCCCGGCGGCCTCGAACACCCGGGTGGGCGGCGAGAAGCCGTACCTCGCCATGCTCTCGCGGTTCACGTTGAGCACTGCGCGCGGCGTCACGTTCAGCGCGTTGTGGTCGCGGGTGTAGACGTGGCCGAGGTAGTGCACGTTCGCCGGCAGCGTCTTGTCGCCCCAGCCGCTTCCGCCGAGCAGAAAACGATGCCCGGGCAGCCGCTCCGCCGCCTCGAGGAAGAACGCCTCGACCCGCGCCTCGCGGTCCGGCAGCCGGTTGCCGAGGAACGCGAGGTCACCCTCGAAGCGCGGGTCGCACGGGACAGGATGGTGGGTCTCAGGGTCGAGGGCGTTGTATACCGGGACGCACTGGCGGGCCCCCACGCGCTCGTACGCCTCGACGACCGGGTCGCCCCCGCCGTAGGTCAGGACGAGGTCGAACTGCGGTACGAGCGAGTGGAACGGGTCCTCCGCGTCTCCCGCCAGACGGTCCAGCGTCGCCGGCGCGTCCACGTCCCAGAATGCCACCAACGTGGATGGGCCCCGGAGCTCCAGGGTCGCCCGCTCAAGCAGTTGATCGAAGACGCCGACGCCACTCGCCTTGATCACGAGATCGGCGCCGCGCGCGGCGTCCAGCGCCCGCAGCACGCCGGCCTCTCCCTCGCCCGGATACACCACGACCCGCGCCCAGGCGGGGTCTTCGATATCGCGGTGCTGCTGCCGGCCGAAGGCGTCGGGCTCGTAGAACGTCACGCGATGCCCCCGCTCGGCCAGCGCGCGGATGATGCCGCGGTAATAGGTGGCCGCGCCGTTCCAGTAGGCCGAGACGAGGCTCGATCCGAAGAAGGCGACATCGAGTGCCGATGCCATCACGCTGCTCCGTGGAGCGACGGCCGGACGGCGGTGCCGGGGCGAAGCGAGGCGGCAATGGCGAGCAGCTCGTCCACCCGGTGAGCGCACGTGTGGCGAGCCAGGATGGTGCGGAGGCCGTGTGCCGCCATGGCACGCGCCGCGGCCGGATCGGCGAGCAGCTCCGAGAGGTGCCGCTGCATCTCCGCACCCGTCCGGGCCACGAGGTAGTCGGCGCCGGGATCGAACAACCCTTCCGCGTCCTCCCAGGGAGCACAGACGAGCGGGATCCCGCAGGCAAGCGCCTCGAACACGCGGATCGTGGGAATGCCCGGGAGGTCGCGTACGTATGGGCGCCGAGGGATGTGGACCGTCGCTCTGAACCGGGCGAATACACCGGGCACCGCGTGGTTCGGAAGCCAGCCACCGTAGATGATCCGGGCTCTTGCGAGTCGCCCGAGCGCTTCCCGCGGGTAACGGACGCCATGGACCCGCGCGCGGAGTCCCAGGTGCTCGACTGGCTGGATGAGGAACTCTTCGAGCTCGGCCGTCCGCTCTTCATCGCCCCAGTTGCCGATCCAGACGAGGTCGCCCTCGTTGGGGACGCCCGACACCGGATGGAACACCCGCACGTCGGCCGCCTCGTGCCAAGTCCACACCCGGCTCGCCCAGCCCTCGTCCAGGTAACGCCGGCGGACGACCTCGCCGAACGCGAGCACGCCGTCGTACGCCCGGAGATCATAGGCCGCCATCTCGGCGGGCGCGCTCACCGACCGATGATGGGTGTCGTGGAACAGGAGCCCGTAGCCGCCCACCAGCCGCCGGTGCTCGCCCACGGCGCGGACCAGGGAGGGGTCGTTCCATTCGTGCACCAGCACCAGGTCCGCCCCCGAGAGCAGCCGATCCAGATCGGGCTCGGCGCCGTAGGTGGTGCTGCTGAGCTGCGGGTATGCCTCGTGGTAGCGCTCCAGCGCGTCGGCGCCATGCTCCCGCTGCAGTTGGCTGCGGCTCCAGCCGTCTGCCGGCTCCAGCACGGCCACCTCGTGGCCACGGCGCGCCAGCTCCCCGGCGACACCGCGCAGAAAATGCGCGTTGCCGTGGTTCCAGTCCGACGCGAGCGAGTGGTAGAACATCACGACGCGCATGTCGGCACCTCCGCGCTGCGGGCCGCGGTGCGGCCGGAGAGCAGCCGGTCGTAGAGGTCGAGGTAGCCGCCGGCCATGCGCGCCGGCGACAGGCCCAGCGCCCGGCGGCGCGCACGCATGGCGAGCGTCTGCCGGAGACCCTGGTCGTGCACCAGGGCGTCGATCGCGGCCCGCAACGTCTCCGGTTCATCGGGAGGGACGAAGATGGCGACGGCGTCCCACAGCTCGCGCAGACTGGGGATGTCGCCGAGCACGAGGGCACAGCCCGCCAGGGCGGCCTCGAGGACCGTGAGGCCGAACGGCTCGTACCGGGCCGGCAGCGCATACACCGCGGAACGCGCGAGTTGCTCCGCCATTGCGTCCGGTCCCAGCATTCCGAGCAGGCACACGCAGCCGGGATCCCGGGAGCCGCCGCCATCCGGCCCGGACACGTCCCCCGCCGCGTACACCGGCCACGGCAGGTCCCCCGCCACCTCGACCAGCAGGGCCAGGTTCTTGGCCGGGTCCCAGAGACGCCCGGCGGTGAAGATCACCGGGTCTTTCGGCGCGGGTACGTACCGCGCGGGGTCGCGCCCGTTCGGGACCACGCTCCCGCCGCGCACGCCGTAGTGCCTCGCCAGCGCCGCCAACATGGTGCGGGAGGGTGCGGCGATGGCGCCCGCGGCGAGGAAGCCGGCCGTCATGGCGGCGCGATACGGCTCCCATTCCGGCGGCGCGCTCTCCCCGCGCACGGCCTCGTACCACGAGAGCACGCAGGAGTGGCCGACCGCGAGGGTGGGGATGCGCCACGGGAGCGCCGCGAACACCGGCTCGCTGAGGTGCGCCACCTCCGCGCCGGAAGCCTCGGTGAGCTCGAGCAGCCAGTCGCCGGCGCGCGCGATGTCATCCCACGGATCATCCATCCAGGGGAGCTTGTACGGCGCCGCGTGAAAGTCGAGCCCACCGATGGCGCGGACCTCCCGCTCCTGCTCGGCGGTGGGCTGCCGTCCCATCGCGGCGAGGACCACGTCGATCCCGCTCTTCCGCAAGGCACGCGCGAGCTCGAGTGCGTGCGACCACACGCCGCCGAGCGTATCGGTCGTGAGCAGGACGCTCCGCGGGTGGGCGCGCTCGGGATGCCGGTCCATCATGCCGTCACCGCCGCCGGTCGCCGGCCGTAGATCCCGTCGATTGCCGCGGCCACCTCCACCAGCCGCTCGGCCTCGAGATCGTAGCCGCCATCCTCGCTCAGCCGCCGAGCCCACGCCACCGCGGCCCGGCCGCCCCAGGGGTCCGGCGGCCGGGCGATCGTCTGCTCGCTGGTACCGCGGGCGTGAGTGGCCGTGAAGTCGTAGAACGACCCTCCCACGTTTCGGACCGCCGCGCTCCCTCTGGTCCCGAAGAACTCCGCGCCGATCACCGCGTCGCGCCCGGCCGACAGGTTCCAGGAGCAGGCCAGGCGCGCCACCGCTCCGCCGTCGAGATCGAGCGTCGCGACGGCGTAGTCCTCCACGCCGCCGCGACCCTCGAGCGGAACGCCCCCGGCGAACAGGCGCGAGGTCGCGGCCGAGATGCTCGGGTAGCCGAGCGTCCACAACGCGAGATCCACCAGGTGGATGCCGAGATCGATGACACATCCTCCCCCGGAGAGCGCCGGGTCGTAGAACCAGGGCTTGTCGGGGCCGTAGGCGTTGTGGAAGACGAGCTCGGCGGCGAACACGTCGCCCAGGTCGCCGCCCAGCACCAGGTCGCGGACGCGCCGCGCCCCCTCGACGTGCCGGTAGGACAGGTCCACGTCGAGCAGCCGGTCGGCGCGGCGCGCGGCCTCGACGACGCGGGCCGTCTCCTCCGCCGTCCGGCCGAGCGGCTTCTGGCAGAACACCGCCACTCCTGCCTTCAGCGCCGCCACCGACTGCTCGGCGTGAAGCGCGCTGGGCGTCGCGATGACCAGCCCGTCGATCCCGGTCTCCAGCAGCTCGTCGAGCGATCGCAGCTCGATCGCGTCCGGCGCGAGCGCCCGCGCGGCCGCTGCGTTCGCGGGTGCCGGGTCGGCGATGGCCGCGATCTCGGCGGCGCCGCTCGCCACGATCGCTTCCAGCCGGTGCCGGCCGATCCAGCCCGTGCCGAGGAAGCCGAGGCGCGGCGTCCGCGCGCTCACGTGAGGACCAGTGCCTTGAGAAAGCCGTCCGGACGCGACCGCATCGTCCCCAGCGCCTCGCCGAGCTGCGCCAGCTCGAAACGGTGGGTGTACAGCGGGGAAGGGTCGAGGGTGCCGTCGGCCACGGCGTCGATCGCGCCTCGAATCCCGTCGAGCGCGATCCCGGGGTCCCGCTCGTGGGCGTTGATGACATCGATGCCCCGCCAGTTCCAGAGCTGCATGTTCACCTGCCGCATCCCATCCTGGTGGTAGCCGGCTACCACCAGCCGGCCGCGTACCCGCGTGAGCTGTCCCGCGAGGTCCAGCGGTTCCTGCAGTCCGACGGCTTCGATCACGCGGTCCGCGCCTGCGCCGCCGGTCATGCGTTCGATCTCCCGCACCACCTGGTCGTGGTCCCCGAGCGGCATGGCCATCTCCGCCCCCTGCGCGCGGGCCACCTCCAGCGCGAATGGACGGCGCGAGACCGCTACGACCCGCGCGCCGGCGCGGCTGGCCAGCCGGGTGATGATGGCACCGAGGAATCCGATCCCGATCACCACGACGATGTCGCCCCGGCGGATCTCGGCGCGGCGGAACACGTTGACCGCGCAGCCCAGCGGCTCGCCGGGAAAGGACTCTCCGGCCAGCATGTCGGGGAGGGGGACCACCGCGTCGGCCCGCGCGAGGTCGTACTCGGCGAATGCCCGGAAGGAGAGCGCCGCCACGCGCTGGCCCGGCGCGAGGTTCTCCACGTCCGGCCCCACGGCATCGATCACGCCCCACCCCTCGTGGCCCGGTGCGCCGCCCGGGAGCGGGTAGTCGAACCAGGGACGACCCTCCCACACGGGGAGGTTGGAGCCGCACACGCCGCAGCCCTCCAGCCGGATGCGGACCTCGCCCGGCCCCGGCTCCGGCACGCCAGCCTGGTCCACGCGCACGGCTCCCGGGGCGGTGATCACCCCCGTCCGCATCGTGCTCACGCCGCGGGCATCGGCGGTGTCCAGTTCAGCGCCGCGCACCGGTGCCGTTCCCCGCCGCCTCCGGCAGCCGCCCGGCTTCCTGCAGCCACGTCGCCAGGCGGGCAAGTCCATCACGCACGGCCACGCCGGGCTGCCATCCCGTGGCCCGGGCGAACTTGCCGGTGTCGCTCACGTACCAGCGCTGGTCGCCCACCCGCCAGGCGTCGTACGTGACCTCCGGAGCGCGGTCGGTCAGTCCGCCGATCTCCCGGATCAGCTCGAGCAGGCTGATCGCGTTGCCGGGACCGCCGCCGATGTTGAACACTTCGCCCGACTCGGTGGGCATGTGGCCCTGTGCCAGCAGCAGCGCGTCCACCAGATCTTCGACGAAGAGGACGTCGCGCACCTGCCGGCCATCGCCGTAGACGGTGATCGGCCGGCCCTCGAGCGCGCGGATCAGGAAGTGCGCGACCCAACCCTGGTCCTCGGTCCCGTGCTGATGCGGGCCGTAGATGCAGCTCATGCGGAAGACGATCGTGGGGAGGCCGTAGCTGCGCGCGTAGTCATGCACGTACTGGTCCGCGCAGCCCTTCGAGCAACCATAGGGGCTGTGGAAATCGAGCGGACGCAGCTCGCTGACGCCCCGGGCCGCCACCTCGGGCTCCAGTGGCTCGTAACTCAGCGTTCGCCGCCGGAGCGACACGTCCTCCAGCGCGCCGTAGACCTTGTTGGTCGACGTGAAGACGAGCGGCGGCGGCACCGGTTGCGCCCGGATGGCCTCGAGCAGGTTGAAGGTGCCGCGGGCGTTGACCTCGAAGTCATCCAGCGGGTCGCCGAGGCTGGTGGTCACGGCCACCTGCGCGGCGAAATGAAAAACCTGGCCCGCCCGGTCGACGGCGCGCCGGACCACGGCGGCGTCGCGCACGTCCGCTATTTCGACGCTCAGCCCGCCACCGTGTACGTCGCGCAGCCAGCGGAGGTTCTGCTCCACGCCGGGCCGGGCCAGGCTGTCGAGAACGAGCACCGGGCGGCCGTTGGAGAGCAGTCGGTGGGCCAGGTTGGTGCCGATGAATCCGGCGCCGCCGGTGACGAGGACCGGCTTCATACCGTGAGCCCCCTGGCGGCCAGCTCGGCGCCCGCCTGGTCGGCCCGATCGATCGCTTCCTGGCTTTGCAGCCAGTCCGCCAGCTCCGCCAGCCCGGCCTCGAGCGCGACCGTGGGTTCGTAGCCAAGCACGGCCCGTGCTTCGGTAATGTCGGCGAAGCAGTGGCGGATGTCGCCTACGCGGTACTTGCAGGTGACCTCGGGTCGAAGCTCCGGCCGGCCGGTGGCGGCGGCCACCCGCTCGGCGATCTCCCGCACCGAGAACGAGCGCCCGCTCCCGACGTTCAGCACCATGTCCGCCGACGCGGGCCGCTCCATGACCAGCCGGCAGGCGGCGGCCACGTCGACCACGTTGACGAAGTCGCGCCGCTGCAGCCCGTCCTCGTAGACCAGCGGCGTTTTCCCGTTGAGCAGGCGCGAGGCAAAGATGGCCAGCACTCCCGTATACGGATTCGAGAGCGCCTGCCGCGGCCCGTACACATTGAAGAAGCGGAGCGCGGTCGTGGGGATCCCGTAGGCACGCCCCACCACCAGGCACATTCGTTCCTGGTCGTACTTGGACAACGCGTAGACCGAGGCCAGCGCCGGCGGTTTCGTCTCAGGTGTCGGTACGGGGAGCAACGGCTCACCCTCGGCGCCGTGAAGCTCCCACCGTCCGGCCCTGAGCTGCTCCAGCGAGCGCTCCGCCCCCGCGCAGAAGCTGCCGTCCGGCCGCCGGTAGAGCCCTTCGCCGTAGACGCTCATGCTGGAGGCCACGATCAGCCGCTCGACCGGCCGCGCGCTCAGCGCCTCGAGCAGCACGGCGGTGCCCAGGTTGTTCACTGCCGTGTAATGGGCGATCTCGTACATGCTCTGCCCCACGCCGACCGCGGCCGCCAGGTGGACGACCACGTCCACGCCCGCCAGCGCGCGGCGCACGGCCGCCGGGTCGCGGACGTCACCGACCACCAGCTCGACCTCCGGATCGAGATACGCCGGCCGGCCACCGTGCTCCCCATGCACCTGCGGGGAGAGGTTGTCGAGCGCCCGAACCTGATGGCCGCGCGCCAGGAGCGCGTCCGCGAGGTGGGACCCGATGAAACCCGCGCCGCCCGTGATCAGGATGTGACTGCCCATCGTGCGCTCCGCTGCTAGAGTCCGTGGTGATCGGTCCAGTTGCCCGCCTCGCGGTAGGCCCGGCGGCGCTCCGCAAACGGCAGCTCGGCGAGCACGACCGGTTGCGAGCGCCGGCTGTGCCGGCTGCGATGCAGCCGCCCGGCGAAGTAGCGCACGGTGCGCTCGAGGCCCTCGCGGAGGGCGATCGTCGGCTCCCAGCTCAGCAGCGAACGGGCGCGGCTGATGTCGGGGCGGCGCTGCGTGGGATCGTCCTGCGGGAGTGGGCGGTAGGTGATCCTCGGTTCGCGCCCGCAACAGGCCGCGATCTGCTCGGCCAGTTGGCGGATGGAGAACTCGCCCGGGTTGCCGAGGTTGACCGGCTCGTGAAGGTCCTCCGCCTGCATCAGCCGAACGAGCCCCTCGACCAGGTCGTCGACGAAACAGAACGAGCGCGTCTGGGAACCGTCGCCGTACAACGTGAGCGGCTGGTCACGGAGCGACTGCACGATGAAGTTGGAGACCACCCGGCCGTCCGACTCCGCCATCCGCGGGCCGTAGGTGTTGAAGATCCGCGCGATCCGGATGTCCACCCCATTCTGCCGCTGGTAGTCCATCATGAGCGTCTCGGCCACGCGCTTCCCCTCGTCGTAGCACGAGCGTGGACCGATCGGGTTCACGTTGCCCCAGTAGCTCTCCGTCTGCGGGTGCACCATCGGCTCGCCATAGACCTCGGACGTGGACGCCTGCAGGATGCGAGCGCCCACCCGCCGGGCGAGCACCAGCATGTTGAGCGTTCCCATGACGTTGGACTTGACGGTCTTGATGGGGTTGTACTGGTAGTGAACCGGCGACGCGGGACAGGCCAGGTTGTAGATCTGATCCACTTCCAGCAGGAGCGGCTCACATACGTCGTGCCGTACCAGTTGAAACCGCGGGCAGTCCAGCAGGTGCCGGATGTTCTCCCTGCGTCCCGTGAAGAAATTGTCGAGGCAGAAGACTTCATGGCCCTTGCGAACCAGCCGCTCGCAGAGATGCGAACCGATGAAGCCGGCCCCCCCCGTCACCAGAACCCTCATGTGCTGTCACCACCGTGCGATCGATTCCGCCCGCCGCCATCGGAGAATCGGGGCGGGTAAGTACCCTCGCAGTGTGCCGCCCGAGGTACTTACGTGTCTGTGACAAGTCTCACCCTATGTGAGTTTCGGGCCGTTCCGGACCCGCCGGACTGCGGGGGCAAGCCCGGGCTGGAGGGCATGTATGATAGGTTTGAGCATGCTCAATCTGGCCCATCTGCGGCAGGTTCTGGCGGCGAGGGGGCTCACACCCGCGAGCGTCGTCCCCGAATCCAGCGCGGGCCGCATCGACGAGGCAGGCATCCGGCCTGCCCGGCTCGAGGAAGGCTCGGCCCTCGCCTGGTACCCGGTGGGAGAGCCCGAGCCCTGGTCCGGTCCGCTCGCCTTTCTCGACGGGGTGCAGCGCTCGGTGCTGCTGGCTTATGCGGGATCGGCTCCCATCGTCATCGCGGAAGTGGCCGCTGGGGTGCGCGAGCGGTGCGACCGGCGGCTGAAGACGGTGCTGGAGGAGCGCCGGCTGCTGGCCATCGCACGGCCGGCGGCGCTGGAGGCGGCCGGGGACCTGCCGGCCGGCATCCGGACGGTCGCGCTCCCGGCGGACGAGCCGGCCCATCCGGTCCGCGACCTGGCGAGCGCCGCGCGCGCGGTCGATCAGGCGCGGGGCGAGCTCGAGCTGGTGGTGGGCGATCGGTACCGGAAAGGGTCGGATGGCTGGCTCGTGGTCGACGGCTCACTGACCGAGAGCCCGGCCTGGGCAGCCGATCCGCGCATGCTTGGCATCTCCAAGAGCCACGCGACTTTGCCTTTCGAAGGGCCGGAGCTCGACCGCTATCTTCGGCTCCCCTGTGGACATCGCTCGTCCATCTATGCGCCGGTCACCCGCAGCCTCACGCCCATCCGCCAATGGGCGCTCCGGCTCTGGCCTTGGGAGGGGAAGGACGTGTTTCACGGACTGGTGCGGGTCGACGTCGCCCCGGTCAACGGCACACCCGCGGCGGCCGATGTGCTCTCGCGCCGGCTTCTGGCAGAGCGGGCGCCAATCAGCACCCCGGACCAGCGGTGGGACCGGCTGCTGTATGGGATCCATTCCGTCGAGAGCTACCTTCGCGCCGGCGGGCGGCCGTTCGGCTGACGGCACGGCGCTTCAATCTCCGGCGAACACCCGCACATGGGTCGGCGAGACGTATACCCGCTGGCCCTTGGCGATCGCCAGGCCCTCGAACCGGCTCCGTGGCAAGTGGGCCTCGATCGTCCGGCCGCCGTCGACCAGGTCAAGCTCGAGCCGCACCACGGGCCCGAAGGTTCGCACGTGGCGCACCAGCGCCTCCAGGGAGGAGCTGCCGCTGGGCGTCGGCGCGAGCTCCACGTCGTACGTGCGCACGTACGCGATTCCGGCCTGGTCGCGCGCATCCGCCCATTCGGGGGCGTCCAGCTCGCTCTCGCCGATCCGCACCCGGCCGCGGTGAATGCGGCCGTGGAACAGGTTTACGTCGCCCAAAAAGCCGTAGACGAAGGATGTGGCCGGCCGCTCGTACACCTCTTCCGGCGTGCCGCTCTGCTCGACCCGCCCCTCGTTCATGATCACGACCCGATCGGAGACCTCCAGCGCCTCCTCCTGGTCGTGGGTGACGAAAACGCTGGTGACGTGGACCTCCTCGTGCAGCCGCCGAAGCCAGCGGCGGAGCTCCTTTCGCACCTTCGCGTCCAGGGCGCCGAACGGCTCGTCGAGGAGCAGGACCTTCGGCTTCACCGCGAGCGCCCGTGCCAGCGCCACGCGCTGGCGCTGGCCGCCGGAGAGCTCCGATGGCCGCCGGTCGGCCAGCACGTCGAGCTGGACCAGGTGCAGCAGCCCCAGTACCGCCTCGCGAATCTCCGCCTCGCTCGGCCGTGAGGGTCTGGGCCGGACCCGGAGGCCGAAGGCGACGTTCTCGAACACGCTCATGTGCCGGAAGAGCGCGTAGTGCTGGAACACGAAGCCGACCTGGCGCTCGCGGACCGGCTGACCGGTGGCGTCTTCGCCGTGGAAGTGGATGCTGCCCCCGTCGGCTGGTTCCAGCCCGGCGATGATCCTGAGCAGCGTCGTCTTGCCCGAGCCCGACGGGCCGAGCAGCGCCACCAGCTCGCCGCCGGGCACGTCGAGGCTCACGTCATCGAGCGCGGCGAAGCCGCCGAACGCCTTCCGGAGATTGCGCACCTGGATGCTCATGCCGCGATCCTTTCGAGAGTGGGAGCGGTGTCGGCCTCGTGGGTCACCGACCGCCGCTGCTGCCACTCGACCGCCGTCTTGAGGGCGAGGGTCACGAGCGCCAGCAACGTAAGCACGGACGCCACCGCGAAGCTGGCCGCAAAGGCGTACTCGTTGTACAGGATCTCCACGTGCAGGGGCAGGGTATTGGTCTCCCCCCGGATGTGACCGGAGACGACGGACACGGCACCGAACTCGCCCATCGCCCGGGCGTTGCAGAGGACGAGGCCGTAGAGGAGCCCCCACTTGATGTTGGGCAGGGTGACCCGCCGGAATGTCTGCCAGCCGCTGGCCCCGAGCACGATCGCGGCCTCCTCTTCCTCGCTCCCCTGTTCCTGCATCAGCGGAATGAGCTCGCGCGCGATGAACGGCGCTGTCACGAAGGTGGTCGCGAGCACCATGCCCGGCACGGCGAAGATGATGGCGATGTCGTGTTCGAGGAGCCACGGCCCGAGCCAGCCGTGCGCGCCGAAGAGGAGCACGAAGATCATGCCCGAGATCACCGGCGAGACAGCGAACGGCAGGTCGATGAGGGTCAGCAGGAGGTTTCTGCCAGTGAAGTCGAACTTGGCGATGCACCAGGCCGCGGATATGCCGAAGACGAGGTTGACCGGCACGACAATCCCGGCGATCAGCAGCGTCAGCCTGGCCGCGCTGAGCGCGTCGGCCTCGGTGATCGCCGCCCAGTACGCGGCCAGGCCCTTGGATACGGCCTCGTGGAAAACCAGCGCCAGCGGGAGCGCCAGCGTGAGCGCGAGAAAGACCAGCGCGACGGCGATCAGGGTCCAGCGGACCGCCCGGGACTCGCCCCTGGCCATGGCTCAGACCCCCGCTCGGCGCCGCGCCGCCCATTGGAGCAGGTTGATCGAGAGCAACAGCCCGAACGAGGCGACCAGCATCACCACGGCCACCGCGGTGGCGCCGGCGTAGTCGAACTGCTCGAGCTTCGTGATGATGAGCAGCGGCACGATCTCGGTCTTCATCGGCATGTTGCCGGAGATGAAGACCACCGACCCGTACTCCCCGATCGCCCGGGCAAACGCCAGGGCGAACCCGGTGAGCAGGGCCGGCGCCAGGGCCGGGAGCACCACGCGCGTGAACGTCTGCCAGCGTCCCGCGCCCAGGCTGGCGGCGGCTTCCTCCACCTCGACCTCGAGGTCGTCGAGCACCGGCTGCACAGTGCGGACAACGAACGGCAGGCCGATGAAGACGAGCGCCACCGTGATCCCGAGCCAGGTATAGGCGACCTTGACACCGAAGCGCTCGAGAGCGCCCCCGATCCAGCCGTTGGGCGCATACAGCGTCGTCAAGGCGATGCCGGCCACCGCGGTCGGCAGGGCGAACGGAAGGTCCACCATCGCATCGACCAGCCGTCGTCCCGGAAACCGGTAGCGGACCAGCACCCAGGCCACGAGCAGTCCGAAGACGGTGTTCACTGCCGCCGCCAGGAGTGACGTCCCGAAGGTCAGCCGGTAGGAGGCGACCACGCGCGGATTCGTGATCACGTCCAGGAACCCCGGCCAGGTGAGCTCCGCCGAGCGCGTGAACACGGTCGCGAGCGGCAGCAGCACCAGGAGGCCCAGATAGGTACAGGTGATCCCCAGGGAAAGCCCGAAGCCGGGGAGCACGCTCCGTGATGTCCGCGGCATTCAGCGCCCCGGCTGGTAGATCTGGTCGAACAGCGCTCCATCGGCGAAGTGGCCCGCATTCGCCTTCTTCCACCCGCCGAACACCTCGTCCACCGTAACCAGCGAGATCCTGGGGAACTGGCTCGCGTACCTGGCCGCCACCGCGGGCAGGCGCGGCCGGTAGAAGTGCTTCGCCGCGATCTCCTGTCCGGCCTCGGAGTACAGGTATTCGAGATACGCCTGGGCCACCGCCTGCGTTCCGTGCTTCGCCGCGACCTTGTCCACCACGGCCACCGGCGGCTCCGCCAGGATGCTGACCGATGGGGTCACCACCTCGAACTTGCCGGGGCCCAGCTCCTTGATGGCGAGCAGCGCCTCGTTCTCCCAGGCAATCAGCACGTCACCGATGCCGCGCTCGACGAACGTGGTCGTCGCGCCCCGGGCGCCGGCGTCGAGCACCGGGACGTTCCGGTAGAGTCTGGTGACGAACGCCCTGGCCGACGCGTCATTGCCGCCGGGCTGTCGCAGTGCCCAGGCCCAGGCCGCCAGGTAGTTCCAGCGCGCCCCGCCGGAGGTTTTCGGATTCGGCGTGATCACGGATACGCCGGGCTTCGCCAGGTCACCCCAGTCCCTGATTCCCCTGGGATTCCCCTTCCGGACCAGCAGTACCATGGTCGAGGTGTAGGGCGCGCTGTTGTCGGGCAGCCGGCGCTGCCAGTCGGCCGGCAGCAGTGCGCTCTTTTCGGCGATCTGGTCGATATCGTACGCCAGCGCCAGGGTCACCACGTCGGCCTGGAGGCCGTCGATCACCGATCGGGCCTGCTTGCCCGAGCCGCCGTGCGACTGCCGGATCGTGACCGTCTGGCCGGTCTTCTCCTTCCAGTAGGCGGCAAAGTGCTGGTCGAAGTCCTCGTACAGCTCCCTCGTGGGATCGTACGACACGTTGAGCAGGGTGACCGGCTTGGCGCTGGCCTGGGCGGCGCCGGCCTCGGCACCCACCGCGAGCGCCATGAGGGCAAGGGAGCCGGGCTTCACGAGTCGGGTGCGCATGTCGTCAGCGTGCCTCGGTGTGAGTTCAGAACGAGTGCTGGAACCGGGTGACCACGAAGTCTTCGGGCTTCCGGTCGCCGCTGGTGGCGCCGCCCGCGAAGGTGGTGTGCTCGTAATTCACCAGCAGCTTGATCGCCTTGTTGAGGTACCAGTTGACGCCAAGACCGACTCCCCTGGCCTCGCGCGCTGAACCGGCCGGGTCGGCAAAGAGGGGGAAGGCGTCGTCGTCGATGTCGATCTCGCCGTACCGCGCCGCCAGCTCGAGCGCGCCGAAGGTGCCCGCCTTGAGGTCGAACGGCTTGCGAGGCGCCGGGCTCCTGAAGCCGGCCTTCTCGCCCGTCAGGAAGTACGAGCCGCTGGCCTGCCAGGCGTGATGCTCCAGTCTGGCCGTCGTGCCCGCGAGCGTGATGTCCTGCCGCGAGACGGCATACTCGCCCAGGACGCCGAGTGAACCCAGTGCGAGAAACGCCTGCGGATAGAGTCGGCTCCGCCGGCCGGCCGCGAGAACGGTGCTGCCCGGGGTGGTGCTGGTGCGATAGCGGAAGAACGTCTGCTGGGATGGTGTCCTGTATCCGGGTAGGCCGGTCGCGGTCGCGCTGCCCTGCTCGTTCCCGGTGCTGCCGGCGATCCCGAAGCCCGAGCCCTGCAGCGTCCCACGCCCGAACGGCTGCACGAACAGCCGGGCGACGAGATCCTTGGAGTCGCTCAGATCGGCATCGAGGTTGCCGAGATCGGCCGCGCCGTCGAAGACGCCGGCCTGATAGGAGAGGACGCCGCCCGAGATGTCGCCGGCGATCTGGAGACCGATGTCCCGGTTGGGCGCCAGGTTGCTCGGGAAACCCCGCTCGGCGAAGGTGACGTCGGTGGCCGAACGGAGGCGCTCGAGGCTGATCGGCGATTTGAATTTGCCCGCCCGCACGGTGAAGGCCGGATCGAATTTCCCCTCCCAGTACGCATCGAAGAGGACGGTCTGACCCTGACCGAAATCCGGCATGAGTCGGAAGTCGAAGTACCGGCCGACGGTGGCCTCGAGAATCGGGCGAGCCCGCCGGAGAAGGAAGGAATTGGTGAAGGCGCCGGCCTCGTCACCCGGGACGAAGCGGGCATCGGTCTGGGCGTAACCGCGGAGTCTGAGGCCGTACTTGCCGTCGGCAGACTTGAGACTGAAGCCCTCCTTGGCATTCGCGGTGACTGACGCGCTCTCGCTGGCCGCGGTCGCCGCACTGTCCGCCGCCAGTTCCCGGAGCCGTCGCAGCACGCGGATCTGCTGATCGAGCGCGTCCACTCTGGCGGCGAGCGATGGCCGGACGCTGTCGGGCGCGATCTGCTGCGCCACACCATGTGGTGCGGCAACCACAGTCCCGAGCGTCAAGGCGATGCCGCTGCACCAATGGCGAGCCGAGCTCATGTCAATCTCTCCAATACCGTTGAGTAGAAGGCCAGCATTTGTTCGGCACGTAGATACTCTAGTTAGTCGATAGAGTAAATAGGCAAAGCTCGTGCCAGAATTCTGCTGTTCGAATCGTGGGTTAGCGAGACTGGTCGAGGAGGGAGGCGCGCGCGACTTGGCCGCGCAATGAGTCGAGGCTGGTACCGTCCAGGATCTTGGCCGTCGCGTCCCGCACTTCCTTCATCGCGAGGCGAACGCCGCAAACCGCCTCGCTCCGACAGTCGGCGCACGGGACGTAGGCGGTCTGGCTGGCGCAGGGGACGGGCGCGAGCGGCCCATCGAACATGCGCACGATCTGGCCGAGGTAGATGTCCTTCGGGTCACGCGCGAGCAGATATCCGCCGCCCTTGCCCTTCCGGCTGCGCAGTATGCCCTGATTTCTGAGGCCAAGAAGAATCAGCTCGAGGAACTTGGGCGGGATCTGCTCTCTCCGCGCCAGGTCGGCGATGCGCATCGGCTCGTCGGGATCACGGTCGGCGAGCGCGAGAAGCGCTTTGATGGCGTACTTGGCCTTCTTCGAGAGCATCGCGAACTCGGTGGCAGAGTGCCGTATAATAGCCGAGTCCTCGGCACGGGCGACTCATCGGCGGCGTCGAACTTGCAAAGCCATGCGCCTCCATTCTTAGCGAGCACGAATTGGGAAGAGATCTTTCGACTCTCGCGGCCCGCGAGTTCGATCTGGTCGTCGTGGGCGGCGGCATCTGCGGCGCAGCGGTGGCATGGGACGCCGCGCACCGCGGGCTCGCGGTTGCCCTCCTCGAGCGTGGCGACTTCGGGGGCGGCACGTCGGCCGAGTCGCTCAAGGTCGTCCACGGCGGCATCCGCTACCTCCAGCACCTCGACGTCGTCCGTGTGCGCGAATCGGCCCGCGAGCGCTCGGCGCTGCTCCGGATCGCGCCTCACCTGGTGCACCCGCTGCCCATCGTCGTGCCCACCTACGGCCACGGGCTAGGCGGCCGGGGCCCGCTCGCCGCCGCCTTTCGGCTGCTCGGCGCGCTCACGGCCGACCGCAATCGCGGCATCGCCGATCCGGATCGCCGCATCCCGCCGGCGCAGCTCGTCTCCCGGCGGCAGGCGCTCGACTGGTTTCCGGAGCTCGAGCCCCGCGGGCTTACCGGCGCCGGGGTCTTCTGGGACGGGCAGTTGTACAACCCGCCGCGGCTGGTTTGGGCCTTCATCCGCTCGGCCGCGCGCGCCGGCGCGGTCGTCGCCAACTATGCCGATGTCAACGCGATTCTCCACCGGAGCGGCCGGGCGACCGGAGTGAGCGTGGAAGACCGGATCGCCGGCGGCCGCTTCGACGTCCGGGCGCGTGTGATCATCAACGCCGCGGGGCCCTTCGCGGGGCCGCTGCTGCGTCGCTCCGGTCTCGCGCCCGATCGGCCGGTACACTTCTCCCGCGATATGGCGCTCGTGCTGGGACGCCCCGCCGGCACGTCGCGTGGCATCGCGCTCCAGACCCGTTACCGCGATCCCGATGCGCTCTTGACCCGTGGCAATCGCCACGTCTTCCTGCTGCCCTGGCGCGGCCGCATCCTGGCGGGAGTGAACAGCATCATCTGGCGCGAGGAGCCCGACGCGCTCCGCGTCACGGACGAGGAGGTCGCCGGATTCCTCGCCGAGATCAACGAGGCGGCTCCGCATCTTCGCCTGACGCCTGACGACGTCGCGGTGGTGCTCTCGGGTCTGCTGCCGATCGCCCGGGGGGAGCTGGTCGGCCGCGATGTCAGCTTCGGCAAGCGTCCGATCGTCATCGATCATGCCGCGGAGGGGTGCGCTGGCCTGCTGAGCGCCATCACCAATCGATATACCGTCGCCCGCGGGGTGGCGGAGCAGGCGGTGAACTTCGCCTTCCGAACCCTGGGGCGCACGTCGCCGCCCTGCCGCACGCGAACCACACCGCTTCATGGCGGCGAGATCGCCTCGTTCGCGGCGCTGGCGCGGGAGATCGCGGCGGCGCTCCCGCGATCGGACGCGGCCGAGCGCCTGGCGCATGATCACGGCACCGCCTATCCCGAGGTGCTTCGGATCGCGGCGGAGCAGCCCGACTGGGGTACCCCGATCGGCAGTACCGGCGTGCTGCCGGCCGAAGTGGTCCTCGCTGCCCGGAGCGAGCTGGTCTGCCATCTGGGCGACATCGTCTTCCGCCGCACCGGCCTGGCGACTGCCGGTCACCCGGGCGAGGGCGCGCTGGAAGCGGCGGCCTCGATCGCGGCACGGGAGCTGGGGTGGAGTCCTGCGCGGCGACTGGCGGAGCTCGACGACGTCCGGGCGCGGCTCACGGGCGGCGCCCCTACACGTTTACCCACGGTCGCGCCACATTGAGGGCATGCCCTCAGACACGTCGCCGCTCGGTCGTGTGGTCGCCACCGAGCTCAAGCCTTCCACGCCACATCAATTCCACTTCTGGACCGCCCGGGATACGCCGATGGGAATCGGCGCGATCGTTCGCGTCGAGGATGCCGGGCGGCAGGTCTTCGGGGTCGTCACCGACGCCTTCGCGTATTCCGATCTGATGACCCCGCTGCACGCGGTGATCGGCGCCGACGGCGATCCGGTCGCCGCGGGGCTGGAGCCGAGTCAGCGCGCGGAGATCCGGCTGTTCACCGCGGCCGTGTTGCGGCAGATCCCCGAGGAGCCGCTGCAGCCGGTGCCGCTCGGTCCCGTCTGGCTCGCCACCGACGCCGACGTCGGCCTGGCGCTCCGCATGGACGGCTACACGGCGGGCGAGCGTCCGACCGGGATTCCGGTTGGATTGTATGCGGCCGGCGGCCTCGAGTCGCCCGTGTACCTCGACTGCGACTTCCTGCTGGGGCCTGAGGCGGCGCATCTCAACATCACCGGCGTCTCGGGGCTCGCTACCAAGACCAGCGCGGTGGAATTCCTGCTCGGCAGCATCTTCCAGACCTTTCCGGCCCACAAGGGCTCGGTGGCCGCGCTCTGCTTCAACGTCAAAGGCCCCGACCTCTGCTTCCTCGACCAGCCTGCCACGCTCACCGACGAGGACCGCCGGCAATACGCGCGGCTCGGCCTCCGGGCGGAGCCCTTCGCCGACGTGCGCTACTACGCCCCCTTCAAGTCCGACGGGGTCAACCTGAACACGCTCCGCACCAACGAGGCGCTCGCCGCCAACACCCACCCGCTCGTGTGGGGGCTCCGCGAGGTGCTCGACTATGCCGAGGTGGTGCTCAACCGGGACGACGTGGACGCGAAGGCTGACGCCTTCATCGACTTCCTCGCCGAGCGGGTGGTCGGGCGGGAGTATCAGGACGACATGTTGCGGGGAAAGCCGTTCCGGGTGCAGAGCTTCGCGGATCTCGAGGAATTCTTCCGCGCGATCTTCGATTTCATGGAGATCCTGGGCAAGGGCGGGGAGGTCTGGAAGACACATCACCTCGCCACGATCCGGAAGATCCGCAACCGCCTGAACAACATCTCGACCCGCTCCAAGGGGCTCGTGACCGACGATGGCATGGCGCACGACCTGCCCTGGGGCGAGTTCACTGACCGCAGCGTGTACGTGGTGGACGTCGCGGGCCTCGATCCGCTGGCGCAGGACCTCGTCTTCGCGCGGATCGTCTCCAAGCTGCGCGAGCACCTCGAGCGCCGGGATCTCGGAGTGGACCACGTCGTCGTGTTCGTGGACGAACTCAACAAGTACGCCCCGGCCGATGGCGCGGACACCTACGTGCGCAAGATGCTGCTCGACTTGTCCGAGCGCGGCCGCTATCTCGGCCTCGTCCTCTTCTCGGCCCAGCAGTTCCGTTCGCAGGTGCAGCGTCGAGTCGTGGGCAACGCGGGCACGGCCGTCTACGGCCGCATGGATATGGATGAGCTCTCCACCCCCGGCTACGCCACGCTCTCGCCGGCCACCAGGATCAAGCTCGCCACCCTGCCCAAGGGCGAGCTCATGGTGCGCCACCCGCATTTCACCCAGCCGATCTTCGTCAAGTTCCCCCGTCCCGCGGTGCTCGGCAGCCGTGAGGCGATCGAACGGTTCCCCCCATGCGCCGAGCTTCCATTCGCCGACGCGGTGGCCCGGCAGCTTCGCGGTCTCGACCGGCGGGTCTCGTCCGACGCCGTCCGGGCTCTTGTCGACGGGCGGCGGGAGGAGGACGTGCGGCGGGCGCTCGGTGCCACCCGGCGCGAGCGTCCCGACGACGCGCTCGCGTTCTTTACCGCCTGTCTGGGACGTCGCGTCAACGGCGAGACGGCCGGGCCCCGCCGCGGAATCCCGGCCGTGAAGCGAAGCGAGGACGGCTACGGTTTCTGAGGGGCCGGGGCGTGCAAGCCCCGAACTCTGTGCCCTGGCTCATGGTATGGCCCCGTTCGGAGGGCTAGGCTGAAGGCCGACCTTCGGCCGCCGAGGTGCCATGTCCCGCTCCAGACTCCATCCCGCGACACTCCCTCCGCTCGGGGAGGACGGCTGGCGCGTGCTGGTCGAACAGGTCAAGGACTACGCGATCTTCATGATGGATACCGCGGGCCGGAATGCCTCGTGGAACGAAGGCGTCGGCCGGGTGCTCGGGTACGGTGAGGCCGAGTTCGTGGGACTGCCGGTCGGGGCGATCTTCACACCCGAGGACCGGGCGGCCGGAGTGCCGGCGGAGGAGCTCGCGACTGCCACTCGGGAGGGAAGTGCCAACGACGACCGGTGGATGATGCGGAAGGACGGCGTCCGGTTCTGGGCCACCGGCATCACCACGGCCCTGCGGGCAGCGGACGGCGGGCTCCTCGGCTTCACCAAGGTGCTTCGGGACCATACCGCCGAGAAGCGGCTCGACGAGGAGCGCAGGACGAGCGAGCACCGGCTGCTCACGGCGCTGGCGGCGGCCTCGATGGGAACGTGGGAGTGGGAGATCGCGACCAATCTGGAGCGGTTCGACGAAGGGCTCGCCCGGCTCTTCGGCACGGAGTCGAGGGAGATTACGACCCTGAATGACATGCTGGACAGGGTCCACCCCGACGATCGGGCGGCCGTCGCCGTGGCGTACCGCCAGTCCGCGGAGAGCGGGGCCGATCTGGACGTGGAGTTCCGGGTGATCCGGCCCGACGGCAGCACGCGCTGGCTCCGGGATCACGGAAAGGTCCTCTATGACCGGAACGGCGACCCGCTCACCATGACGGGTGCCTGCGTGGACATCACCGAGCGGCGGCAGATGGAAGCGCAGCTCGGGCAGGTCCAGCGGATGGATGCGGTGGGCCGGCTGGCGGGGGGCGTCGCCCACGAAGTCAACAACATGATGACGGCCATCCTCGGCTTCACCGATCTGCTGCTCGATCCGACCCGGCCCGGCGACCCCCGTCGCGCCGACCTCCTCCAGATCCGAAAGGCCGCCGGACGGGCCGCGACCGTCACGGCGCAACTTCTCGCCTTCAGCCGCCGGCAACTGCTCCAGCCCCGCACGGTGGACCTCAACCTGGTGATCACCGAGCTGCACCCGATGCTGCTCCGCCTGCTGGGAGAGGACAAGCAGCTCACCATCCAGCTCGCGTCGGACCTGTGGCCGGTGCACACGGATCGCGGCCAGCTCGAACAGGCGCTGATCAACCTCGCGCTCAACGCGCGGGACGCGATGCCGCAGGGCGGCCGCTTGGCGATCGAAAGCGCCAACGTCCAGCTCGAAGACGCCTACCTCTCGCGCCATCCGGCCACAGCGATCGCGTGCGGTTCCTACGTTCGGCTGGTCGTGAGCGACACTGGCGCCGGCATTCCGGCCGACGTGCAGGGCCGGATCTTCGAGCCCTTCTTCACGACCAAGCCCACGGGGCGGGGGACCGGCCTAGGGCTGTCGATGGTGTATGGGCTGGTCAAGCAGAGCGGTGGCTTCGTCTGGGTCTACAGCGAGCCCGGCCAGGGCACGGCGTTCAAGCTGTACCTCCCCCGGGTGTCCCATCCGCCGGAGGCGCACATCCCGGTGGTGCGCCGCGGGATCCCGCGCGGCGAAGAGACCGTCCTGGTGGTGGAAGACGACGATCTGGTGCGGCTGCTCGCGGGCCGGCTGCTCGCCTCCCAGGGGTACACGCCCATCGAGGCCCGGAACGGCCACGAGGCGCTGGCGCTGGTGCGTGCCCGCCGCGAGCAGGTGCAGTTGGTGCTCACCGACGTGGTGATGCCGGAGCTCGGGGGCGCCGAGTTCGCGCGGCGTCTGGCCGAGCTGCGGCCCGACCTGCCGGTCCTGTTCATGTCGGGGTTCACCGACGACGAGGTGATCCGTCGCGGGTTGCTCGAGCCCGGCGCGCCATATCTGCAGAAGCCGTTCGACGCGGCGGCGCTCGGGCGTCGGGTGCGTGAGGTGCTGGACGCCCGCGCCGCTAGCCGCGCCGACTCCGAAGCACCCGCTTGACCTTGAGGCGCAGGCGCCGGGTGCGGTGGGAGACCCAGCCGGCTTCCCGGACCTGCTCCTCTTCCAGCAGTTGCTGCCACGCGAGCGCGATCCCCGTCCTGCCAAGATATCCGATCAACTTGCGCGGGCTGTCGCGCTCGACGACCGGGAGCCGGCCGACCCCGCGCCGGACCATCTTGTCCACCGCCTCCTCGAGGACCGCGTCGGGGTACGTCACGATCGCCGGGGACGTCCCTGCCTCCAGGACGCTGGCTTCCCGCTCGCCGGTCGCCTCCAGCGCGCGGAGCAGGTCGCCGCGGGTCACGAGTCCCACCAGCGCGCCCTGGCCGTCCACCAGCGGCCAGGCCTGGCGACGGCCCAGGACGGGATCGTTCGCGGTCAGCATCCCGAGGACCCGGTCGACTTTCATGTCGGCGGGAATCGTCGGCGGGTTTCGCTCCATGACGTCTTCCACCCGGACCCGGGCCAGCGGGTTCACGATGTATTCCCGCATGACGTGGTAGCCGCGCCGGGCCACCTTCTCGGTGAGGATCGAGCGGCGCATGATGAGCACGGTGACGGCATGGGCCGCGGCGCAGGCGATCAGGAGCCCGGGCAGCACCAGGATGTCGTCGGTCAGCTCGAGCATGAACGCGACCGCGGTGAGCGGCGAGCGCATCGTGCCGCCCATGATGGCCGCCATGCTGATCATCGCCCAGAGCGCCGGGTCGCCCAGCCGGATCCAGTGGGCCTCGAGGGCGCCGAGCGCGCCGCCCATGATGAGTAGCGGCGCGAGCACGCCGCCCGACGTGCCCGACCCCAGCGCCACGGCCCAGATCACGGCTTTCGTCATCATCAGGCCGAACAGCGCGCCGCCGACCAGCCGGCCGTTGAGCAGGTCGGCGATCGTGTCGTAGCCCACGCCCAGCGCGCGAGGGTAGAGCAGGCCGCCCAATCCCACGACCAGCCCGCCGATCACCGGCCACCACATATAGTGGAACGGGAGCTTGGTAAATGCGTCTTCGCAGGTGTAGACCAGCCAGGTCAGAAATCCCGACCCGAACCCCGCCACCACGCCGACACCGAGACAGACGAGGAGCTGCGGCCAGGGCAGCGCGGGATGTGGCGGGACCGGGAAGATGGGCCCCTGGCCCAACAGCGGAACCCGGAGCGCGGCGGCCACGGCGGCGGCGGCGGCCACCGGAATGAAGCTGCGGGGCTTCCACTCGAACAGGAGGAGCTCGACCGCGAGAAGGACGGCTGCGAGCGGCGTGGCGAAGATGGCCGCCATGCCCGCCGCGGCGCCGGCCACGAGCAGCGTCTTGCGCTCCGCCGCGGACATGTGGAACGCCTGGGCGAACAGCGACCCGAGCGCGCCACCGGTCATGATGATCGGCCCCTCCGCGCCGAACGGGCCGCCGGTGCCGATCGAGATCGCCGAGGAGAGCGGCTTGAGCACGGCGACCTTGGCGCTCATCCGGCTGCGCCCGATGAGGATCGCCTCCATGGCCTCGGGGATGCCATGCCCGCGAATCCGCTCGGAGCCGTACCGGGCCATGAGGCCGACGATGAGTCCGCCCACCACGGGGACCAGCACCGCTGCCACACCGAGCTGATTGGCGGACGGGGAGACGAGAGTGGCGGCGAACCGGTGGTAATAGACCAGGTGGGTGATGGTGCCGATGAGCCAGACCAGCGCATAAGCCACGAGGGCGCCGAGCACCCCGACGGCGGCCGCCATCGGGGTGAGGATGAGGAGCCGGCTGTCGGCGGTGAAATCGCCCAGGCGGTCCTGGCCCCGGGGGGAGGCGCGCCGCTCCGACGCCGGCGGCATCGTCAGCTCGTCGAACTGGACACGGGCGCGTCCTCCCACGGCATCTGGATGCTCCGCTCCGCGTGCGCGGCCGCCTCCAGGCGTGTCTGATGGGCTTCGAGCAGATCGCTTCGGGTGATGATCCCGATCACCTTGGGCGGACCCTTGCGGGAGATCACCGGCAGACGGCCCACCTTCTCGTGAACCATGTGATCCGCGGCTTCACGCAGCGTGTTGTCCGGATAGATCGCCACGGGAGGCCGTTTGAGCGCCGCCCCCACGGTGATGTCGCGCGACCCGAGTGGATCGTTGAGGTCCCGGCGCGTCACGACGCCGACGAGTACGCCCGCGGCATCGACCACCGGAAAGCCGTTGTGGGTCTGCCCGGCGGACCGGTCCGACACCCGCGCCAGCGCCGATTCGAGCGTCTCGTCCGACCGGATCGTCATGACTTCGGTGGACGCGTGGTCCCGGACGAGCTGCTGGCGCAGATAGTCCACCGAGTATTCCGTAGGCACGGGCGCGCCCCGGCGCGCCAGCCGCTCGGTCATGATCGAGTGCCGCATGAGGAGAATGGACACCAGATAGGCGGCGCTGCAGCCGCCGAGGAGCGGCAGGAGGCCCATCGGCTGCCGGGTGGTCTCGAACGCGAAGATGATCGAGGTGAGCAGCGCGTGCGAGGCGCCGGAGAACATCGCCGCCATGCCCACCAGCCCCGCCACCCGGATATCGAACTCGAAGCCGGGGAACACGAGCATCCCGCCCGCGGCAAGCAGCGAGCCGAGGCCGCCCCCGATGGTGAAGAGGGGTGCCAGGGTGCCGCCCGAGGTGCCGCTCCCGAGCGCCACCGACCAGGACACCAGCTTGAGCACGACCAGTGTGAGCAGTGCATAGCCCACCACGGAGCCGGAGAGGATCTGCTCGATGTTGTCGTACCCCACGCCCAGCGTCCGGGGCGCGACGTAGCCGACGATGCCCACGACGACCGCGCCCAAAGCCGGCCACCACATCCAGTGGATCGGAAGCCGTTCGAACGCATCCTCGATGGCGTAGACGCCGCGCGTGATGTAGACCGAGGCGAGTCCGACGATCGCGCCGAGCAGCACGTAGGAGGCGAGCGCGGTGCCCGATGGGCGAAGGACATCCGGCATCTGGAAGATCGGCGCGGAGCCGTGGAAGCTCATCCGCACGGCAGCCGCGACCGTGCTGGCGAGCGCGATCGGGATCAGCGATCGCGGCCGGTACTCGAACACCAGCAGCTCGACCGCGAGCAGGATCGCGGAGACGGGACTGCCAAAGGTGGCTGCCATGCCCGCGGCGGCCCCGGCCGCGAGGAGCACCTTGCGCTCGTCGGCGGTGATCTGCAGCAGTTGGCCGATGAGCGACCCCAGCGCGCCGCCGGTGGCGATGATGGGGCCCTCGGCGCCGAACGGGCCGCCGGTGCCGATCGACACCGCCGCCGAGAGCGGCTTGAGAAAGGTGACCCGCGCGGAGATCCGCGACTGATTGTAGAGAATGCGCTCCATCGCTTCGGGAATTCCGTGGCCCCGGATCGCCGGCGATCCGTAGCGGGCCATGATCCCCACGATCAGCGCGCCCAGGATCGGCACCGCGATGACGGCAAGGCCCAGTGTGTTGTCCTTCGGCGAGGTGAAGGCGAGCGAGATGCGGCCGTAGAATCCGAGGTTGGTGATCAGCCCGATCAGCGCGATCAGGGCCTCCGCGGCCAGCGCGGCGAAGAACGCGATCCCGATGGCGATCGCGCTGATCACGATGATACGGTGCCGGTCGCCCTCCGTCTGGCGCGGCATCCGCATGGATTCAAGGGTCGGCCCCATCGAAGGGGCCACCGGTAGACCCTCGGTGGTGGACGCGCGCGTCGCCTCGTGGTCGGTCACGGCAGGTGGGCTTCAATTATATGGCATTCCATGGGATGAACGTACTCGGAACCCGGAGGAAGGGGCAAGCCGGGCCGGAGGAGGGCCCTGGCAGGGTCTCGGCCGAGGGGCCTTAACTCCTTGCAATTCCGCCTGTTTGGCTGCATTCTCCAGCGGTGAAACTGGCCCACATCGCCGATCCTCACCTCGGCATCCGGCAATATCATCGGCAGACCGCCAGCGGGATCAATCAGCGCGAGGCCGACGTCGCCCACGCGTTCCGCCAGGCGGTGGACGGCGTGCTGGCCGCGCGCCCCGACGCCGTGCTCGTGGCCGGCGACCTGTTCCACTCCGTCCGCCCCACCAACGCGGCCATCGTCTTCGCCTTTCGGCAGTTCCAGCGGCTCCGCGAGGCGCTTCCAGAGGCGCCGATCGTGCTGATCGCGGGCAACCATGACACGCCCCGCTCCACGGAAACCGGCTCCATCCTGCGGCTCTTCGAGGAGCTCGGGGTGGACGTGGCCGTGGATGAGGCCCGGCGGCTGGTCTATCCCACCCTCGACCTCGCCGTGCTGGCCGTGCCGCACCAGGCGCTCGTGAGCGGCGCGAGGCCCTCGCTCCGGCCCGACGGCGACGAGCGGCACCAGGTCATGGTGCTGCACGGCGAGGTCGAAGGGATCTTCCCCGCCGACCGGAGCTCGGCCGAGTACGGCGGGGCGCTCGTCGGGCTCGAGGAGCTGGCACTCACCGAGTGGAGCTATGTGGCGCTCGGCCATTACCACGTGCAGCATGAGGTGGCGCCGCGCGTCTGGTACGCCGGCTCGCTCGAGTACGTGAGCCCCAACCTTTGGGGCGAGCTGGTGGACGAAGCGGGCCGCCGGTCGCCGGGCAAGGGCTGGCTGCTCGTGGACCTCGAGCGCGGCACCGCCGAGCCGCACCCGGTATCGCTGGCGCGGAAGATCCTGGACCTCGAGCCGATCGAGGCGGCGGGACTCCCGGCGACCGCGGTCAGCGAGCTCATCGCGGATCGGGTGGACGCGGTGGCCGGCGGGATCGAAGACAAGATCGTCCGGCTCCGGGTGTGGAACATCCCGCGGCATGTGGGCCGCGAGCTGGACCACGCCGCGATCCGGGCGCTCAAGTCGGCGGCGCTGCACTTCCACCTCGACTTGCGTCGGCCAGACATCCATCGCACCGTGGGCATGGGCGCGCCCGGGCGGCGGCAGACCCTGCCTGAGCTCGTCCGCGCCTATCTGGAGCGCCGCCCCCTGCCCGCGGAGCTCGATCGGGAGGCGTTCGTCCACCTGGGCGCGGCACTGATCGACGGGCTGGAACGGGACCTGGCGGCAAGCTGATGCAGATCAATCGACTCCGCCTCTGCAACTTCCGCCAGCACGAGAACACCGATCTCGAGCTGGGGGCGGGGCTCACCGGCATCATCGGTCCGAACGGCGCCGGGAAAACCACGCTGCTGGAGGCAATCGCCTGGGCGATGTACGGCATGCCCGCGGCGCGCGGCAGCCGTGATACGATCCGGCGCCGGGGGGCGCCGCCGCGCTCGCGCGTGGAAGTCGAGCTGGAATTCAGCCTGGGGGCGCACCAGTATCGGGTCCTGCGCACGCTGAATGGCGCGGAGCTCTACCAGGATGGCGAGCCGGCGCCGATCGCAAACTCCATCGGCGCCGTGACCGAGCGTATTACCCGGCTCCTGGGGATGACGCGGGACGAATTCTTCAACACCTACTTCACCGGGCAGAAGGAGCTCGCGGTCATGGCCGCCATGTCGGCGCCCGAGCGCGCGCAGTTCCTCTCTCGCGTACTCGGCTACGAGCGCATTCGTGCGGCGCAGGACCGGCTCAAGGAGCGCCGCTCCGCCCTGCGCGCCCGCCACGATGCTCTGCGCGCCGGGCTGGGCGACCTCGGCGAGATCGAGGCCGCCGAGTCCCGCGCCCGCGAACGTGTGGCATCCGCTCACGCCGTCGAAGCGGCGGCAACCGATGCGACAGCCGCGGCGGAGCGCAGCCTTGCCGAGGTGCGCCCGCGCTGGGAGCAGATGCAGCAGCGGCGTGATGCCGCCCGCGCGATGGAGTCCGAGCTCCGGCTGGCCGAGCACCAGGCGGCCGCGGCCGGCGAGCGCGCGCAGCGGCTCCGGCACCAGGCCGAGGAGGCCGCCGCCGCCGCCCAGGCGCTCGAGGCGATCGGGCGCCGGCTCGCCCCGCTGCCGACGCTCCGCGAGGAGGTCGCGTCGCTCGAGCGGCAGGCCGAAGCCCACGCACAACGTCAGGGTGTCCTGGCACGGCTCGAGGACGTGCGGCGCCATCTCGGCTCGCTCGAGGATCGGCTGGCCCGACTCCCCGGGCCGTCTCAGCTCGACGCGGCTCGTGCGCGGGTAAACGACGTGCGCGCCTCCCTCACCACCGTCACGCTCGATGGCGAAAGCCTGCGCACGGCCTGGGTGCGCGACGCGCAGGATGCCAAGACCAAGCGTCAGGGCCTGCTCGATCAGTACCAGGAGCTCCGGGAGCAGCGGCAGCGCATCGTGGAGGCGGGTCCGGAGGGCGACTGCCCCACCTGCGCCCGCGCGCTGGGCGCGGAGTACGCCAAGGTGCTCGAGTTGCTCGACCGCCAGATGGAACAGGTCGTCGCCAACGGCAATTTCTACAAGCAGCGGATCGAGCAGCTCGTGTTCGAGCCCAGGGAGCTCGACGACGCGGACCGCCGCCGGCTCGCGCTTGAGGCGGAGCTGGCGGAGGCCATGGGCGAGCTGGGCCGGCTCGAAGCGATGACGCAGGAGGGCGCCGGCCTCGACGGCGAGCGGCAGCGGCTGCTTCCCCGGGTGCGGGAGCTGGAGGGTACGCTGGAGCGGCTCCGGGGCGAATACGATCAGGACCGCCACCACGCCGTGGCAGCCGGAATCCGCGAGCTCGAGCCGCTCGCGCTCCAGGCCGAACGGCTGCGCGCGCTGGCGGACCGGGGCGCCGCCGCCTCGGCGGAGCTGGCCGCGGCGGAGGCGGAGCACGCGGCGGCCGGCACGAGGGTCGCCGAGCTGGGGACCCGGCTTCGCGATCTCGGGTTCACCGAGCAGGCGTACCGCGATGCCCGCGACGCGGACGCCGCGGCCGAGCGCGCGCGCCGCGAGGCCGAGCTGGCGCTGGTACGCGCGCGGGGCGAGTCGGCGGCCGCGGCGGAAGCGGTGCAGGCGGCCGTCCGCCGACGCGCCGAGCGCGCCGAGCGCGAGCGCGAGGCGACCGCCGCCGGCCTGGAGCTCGCCCTGCATCAGGAGCTCGACCGCGCGCTCACCGACCTGCGCACCGACCTCAACGCGACGCTCCGCCCCGATCTCTCGGAGCTGGCCTCGGGGTTCCTGCGCGATCTGACGAACGGCCGCTACACCGACCTCGAGCTCGACGAGGACTACGGGGCCACGCTGCTCGACGACGGCGATCCCAAGGCCGTCATTTCCGGGGGCGAGGAGGACATCGCCAACCTGGCGCTCCGGCTGGCCATCAGCCAGATGATCGCCGAGCGCGCGGGGCAGCCGCTCTCGCTGCTCATCCTGGACGAGATCTTCGGCTCGCTCGACGAGGACCGCCGCGCGGCCGTGGTGGATCTGCTCCGGAGCCTGGCCGACCGGTTCCCCCAGGTCATCCTTATCACCCACATCGACTCGGTGCGCGAGGGATTCGATCGGGTGGTACGCGTCGGCTATGACCTCGCCCGGGGCGTGGCGACGGTGAGCGACGAGCCGGTGGGGGAGCACGATGTGGCGGCCTGACCGGACCCTGCGTGGGCCCGAGCGGCCGACGCTCCGCGACATCGAGCCGCTCAACCGGGTCTTCGCCGACGCGTTCACCGATCGCTACAGCCGGGATGGGCTGGTCGGCGTGCGCGTGCCGCACCTCAACACTCTCGTGTGGCGCTACGCGCTGGAGGATGCCGGCGACGGTGCGATGGTCTGGCGGGATCCCGAGGGACGGCTCGTGGCATTCAACATGGTCCACCGCTCGGGCACGGAGGGCTGGATGGGGCCGCTCGCCGTGCGGCCGGACCGGCAGGGGGAGGGACTCGGGTCCACCATGGTGCGGACCGGCATCGACTGGCTCAAGGCGCAGGACGCCGGTACGATCGGCCTGGAGACGATGCCGCGGACGGTGGAGAACATCGGCTTCTACAGCCGATTGGGCCTGGTCCCGGGCCGTCTCACCGTGACCCTGGTGCACGAAGTGCCGCGCCGGGTGGCCGCCGCGCCCGAGCTGCTCTCCAAAGTGGGACACCAGCTCGCCCACGGGCTGGAGGAATGCCGCCGACTGACCGACGAGCTCGCCCCCGGGGTCGACTTCACTCGCGAGATCACCCTCACGCGCGACCTCGGCATCGGCGACACCACGCTGCTCCACGACAGGGGCGAGCTCGTTGGGTTCGCCCTCTGGCACTCGACTCCGCTCGCGGCGGGGCGGGGGAAGGACGAAGTGCGGGTGCTCAAACTCGTCGCCCGGAGCCTGGGCGTGTTCGAGCGGTTGCTCGACGCGCTCCACGCTACGGCGGCAGCGGAGCGCGTCGGGCGCATCGCCATTCGCTGTCAGACCGAGTACGCCGACGCCTACCTGCGTCTGATCGCGGCGGGATACCGGGTGCACTGGACCGATCTGCGGATGATCCTGCAGGGCTTCCCACCGGCCGCGCGGCGCGGCGTGGTGCTCTCGAACTGGGAGATCTGACGCCGGCGCGGCTCAGCCGGTGGGAGTCCCGGCGTAGTCGGCGGGAGCACGTCCGGGGACCCGCACGTCCGCCAGCACGCCGCGATACACCTCGAGCGTCCTCGCCACGAAGTGCGGCAGCGTGAACTCCTGCTCGTAGCGGGCGCGGCCGTTGGCACCCAGGCGGCCCCGCAGTGCCGGAGATGCCAGCAACTGCCCGAGCCGGGCCCGGAGCAGATCCACATCGCCGCGTGGGACGAGAAACCCCGTTTCGCCCTCCGCAACCGATTCGCCGATGCCCGCGATGGCTGACGCCACGACCGGGAGCCCGGCTCGCATCGCCTCCAGAATGCTCATCGGAAAACCTTCCCAGTTGGTCGACAGCACGCCGGCCTGCGCCTCCGCCAGGCGCTGCTCCACGTCGGTCCGCTGACCCAGGAAGCGCACCCGCTCGCCCAGCTCGAGCGCGGCGGCCAGCGCCTGCATCTCTCCCATGAGCGGGCCGTCCCCAATGAGCTCGAGCTCCCAGGGCTGGTCCCGGAGGCCGGCCATCGCCCGCAAAAGGGTCGCGTGGTCCTTCTGCGCGCTGAAGCGGGCCACCATCACCAGACGTGGAGGGGTGCGCGCGGGGTCGGCCCTGAGCTCACGCGGGACGTCCGGGATGCCGTTGTGAACGGTGACCACCCGCGCCGGGGGAACGATGCGCGCCTCGAGCGTGAGCCGGCGATCGAACTCCGAAACGGTGATGATTTTCGCCGTGAGCGGACCGACCGACCGCTCGATCCCGCGATAGACTGCCGCCGTCCGGGGGGGAATGCCCGGTGTGAAGTTCCAGCCGTGCGCCGTCAGCACCACCGGAACCCCGAGGAATCGACCGACCAGCCGGCTCAGGACGCCTGCCTTGGAGGAATGCGCCGCCACCAGGTCCGGCCTGAGGTCCCGGAGTGTGGCGTAGAGCTCCTGAAGCGCGCGCACGTCACGGATGGGGTGAATCGGCACGCAGAGATGGCGCACGACCACGACCGGGATATCGGCGGCGCGAAGGTCGTCGATGAAGGGTCCACTGCCGCTCGTGACGACGGTCGGCGAGTGGCCCTGGGCGCGCAGGGCGGTCGCGAGGTCCCTCACGTGAATCTGGACGCCGCCAATCGGGTCCGCCCGGGTCACGGTGTACGTGATCCTCACGTCGTGCCTCCACTCGTCGATTCGGTCTGCGGTGCGCACCGGAATGGCCGGCCGGTGCGGGCGGCGAGAAGTATACCACCGGCGCCCGTCGTGCCGCGTCGCAAGGAGCTGGGCGAGCGGACTGTCCAGAGGGCATCTAGTGTCTAAAAACGATGCGCCACATCTGTTACAAACCGTTGGGGTGGCTTTCGCAAGTGTTATGCAGGTAAGTGCTTGCGAAGCATGACCTAAAGTCCGCATCATGTTCGGGTCGCATTTATTGGCATTGCCACCTTTCCCGGCATACCCTAGATAAGCAGGAGCCCAAGGGTGGGGTGCGGCAGGGAACGGTTGGGTGCCACGGTCGGGAAGCCGAAGGAAGGGTGTGCTGCGATGACGTACACGTTCAAGCTTGCGCGAAGGCTGGCGGTCTCGCGAGACTACGGCGTGCTTACCGCTCTCGCGTTGCTTGCGGCCTGTATGGGGGACGCCACGGCCCCTGACGCGGGCTCCTCCGCTTCCACCCACACGCCCGTTTCGCTCCAGGTCATTCCCCACTCGGTCGTCGTCGAGACCAACCAGCGGGTGCGTTTCCGCGGCGAGACTCGCAACTCGCGAGGCGAGCCGGTCGCCACTCCGGTGGCCTGGGGAGCCACGGGCGGCCGGATCAATCCCGACGGCACCTTCTCCTCGTCGATCACAGGCACCTTCAAGGTGGTCGGACGCGGCCGAGGCTGGCGGCACACCGACACCTCGGTCGTGGTCGTGGTTCCGCCAGCCACCGACCTGGCGCGCCTCTCCGTCACCCCCGATTCGGCCCGGGTGGATGCCGGCGGCGCCGTTGCGTTCGCCGTGACCGGGTATCTCGCGGATGGCTCCGAGACGCCGGTTGGCGTGAACTGGTCGGCCACCGGCGGGACGGTCGATCCGGACGGCGTCTATCACGCCGACTCGAGCGCCGGCCGGTTCCGCGTGATCGCAACCAACGCCTCCGGAACCCTCGCCGACACCGCCGCGGTCGAGGTCGCGGCCCCGCCGCCGCCGGCGTTAGCTGAAATCGTCGTCCGGCCCGCCAGCGTCTCGCTCACATCCGGCGCATCGCAGCGCTTCGCCGCATTCGGCCGCAACTCGGCAGGCGATAGTGTGGCCGTCGCCGTCACCTTCAGCGCGACCGGCGGCACCATCAGCAGCGCGGGCCTGTACACGGCGGGTCAGTCCTCCGGCACCTACGGCGTCCAGGCCAAGGCTGCCGCGGTCACCGGCTCGGCCAGCGTCATCGTGGTGACGGTTGCCCCGCCACCCGCGCCGTCGCTCACCGGTTCGAGTCTGGCTTTCGGATCGTTCGGCCTGTTCAACCTGACCACCTCCAGCGACCCGACCATCAGCGCCTTGAACCTCACCCAGGACAGCTACACCCCCGACAACGTGGTAACCCGTATCGACGCGGCGCGCGCTCAGAAGCGAAAGGTCGTCATGGCCATGACCGGTGGGAATCACGACAACTACCTCACCAACGGGGTGTTCGACCGGGCCAAGTGGGAGGCGCGGCTGCAGACTTACAACACGGCGACGATCCGTAAGGCAATTGCGGGCGGCGTGGCCGATGGGACGATCATTGGCGCCACCGTCATGGACGAGCCGAACGTCTCGGGGGCCGGTGACGGAAACACCTGGGGTCCCCCCGGCACCATGACCAAGGCCCGGGTGGATTCGCTCTGCGCCGATGTGAAGGCGATGTTCCCGACGCTCCCCGCCGGAGTCCAGCACCGCTGGGACGTGTTCGAGCCCACCAAGTCGTACCGGGTGTGCGACTTCCTCACGACCCAGTATTCCTCCAGGATCGGCGACGTTGCCACCTGGCGCGACGGGGCGCTCGCGATGGCCAAGCGCGATGGCCACGCGATCATGTTCAGCATGAACATTCTGAACGGCGGGACCCAGGACCGGGATGGAACGTGGGACTGTGCGGCCACCGGCGGGCTCGGCACCTTTAGCCCCAACTGCCGGATGACTCCGTCCGAGGTCCGCGAGTACGGGTTGGCCCTCGGCCCGGCCGCCTGCGGAGGGCTGCTCATGTGGCGGTACGACGACCGCTTCATGGCGGATCCCGAGAATCAGCAGGCCTTCAAGGACGTCGCCGCCCGCCTGGCCTCGCAGGCGGCTAAGCCATGTAGACGCCAGTAGCCCGGTTCGAGGAGGCTGAACGACCGGAAGGGGGCATCCCCTTCCGGTCGTTTGCTTTTCACAGGTGTGTCGGTCACGCCACAGTGTTGCGGCGTCCGCCGGTGCTCGGCTGCAGTGATGCCTCCGCCGCGGCGCGAAGTCCGCCCGCAACCGGCCCTGCGGCGCACGCCTCGTTCGAGGTGCCGTCCGAATCCCACAGTAGTAGATTGCGTTGCGTCACGGCCAGGATCGGCGGGGCGCAGCTCCGGTCGGGGGCATGGATCGTGCTCGAAGGCGCCCGGATTTCGGTCACTCGGCTGGGAACATGGGTTCGAGCCGCCAACCTTTCACACCCCTCGAGGTTTATGCGAGTCCTGGCCTCCCTCACGCTCGTCGCCGCTTGTGTTCTGGTGTCGCACCCCGCCGCGGCCCAGGAGGCTCGCGCGAGGACCGAGCAGGCAGTGCTGACGCCAGGAGACTCGGTGCGCATCGTAGTGTGGCGGAAGCCGGAGTTCAGCGGGGATTACGTCGTGGCGCCGGACAATACGATCACCCATCCGCTGTTCCGGGCGGTCCGGGTCGGTGGGGTGCCCTTCGCCACGGCCGAAGCCAATCTTCGCACCTTCCTCTCCAAGTTCGAGGAGAGCCCGCAGTTCGTGATGGAGCCGCTGATCCGCGTTTCCGTCTCGGGTGAGGTGACCAAGCCGCAGGTGTTCGCCACCCGCCCGGAGACAACCATCGGTGAGGCAGTGGCCCGGGCCGGTGGAACCACCGAGAACGGCGCGCCCGATCACGTCCGAGTCCTCCGCTTCGCCGCCAACGGCCAGCAGGACCAGTTCAAGGTCAATTTGTCCGACCCGAACGGCTCGCAGGCCACGCTCCCCGTGCGCTCGGGAGACCAGATCGTCGTGGACCGCCGCAAGTCCTTCTTCAAGGACGTGCTTCAGCCCGCTCTCGTGGTAGTCGGCACATTCGCCTCGCTCGGGCTGCTCATCGATCGCGTGAGCCGGGGTAACAGGTAGCCAGCCATGCCGAACTTGCCGCCCCACAACCGCATGCTCCCGGGGACTACGGAGCCCCCGATGCGGCCCATCGAGTCGGCGCCGGCCGGCGATTCCGTCTCGTTCCGTCAGGTGCTGGCCGTCCTCCGCCGGCGCTACCAGTTGATCCTGGCGATGACCCTGATCGGCGCGAGTATCGGGCTCTTTCTGGCTTCCCAGGCCCCCGCGACCTATCGGGCGGCGGCCATGCTCAGGTTGGCCGGCGAGCGGCAGACGCTCACGGGCGATGAGGAGGAAGCGCCGGGGCTCGGGAAAACGGCGGACCCGCTCCTGTCCATCATCGAGCTGCTGAAGAGCCGGACGGTGGCGCGCGTCGTGGTCGACACGCTGGGCCTCCAGCTCCAGAGCCGGACTCCCGAGTTCCCGCTCGCGAGCCTCGCGCAGGTGCACGTCGACCCCCGGGCCGCCGGCGACTCCGTGCAGCTCGTCTTCCACCAGAACAATCTCGAGGCACGGCGCGCCGATCGGGCCGTGACCGCGCCCTACGGCCAGGTGATCAACCTCGGCGTGGTGCAGTTCGCCGTGCGCGCCCGGCCCGCCATCGATGCCGCCACGCTGGGCATCGTCGGCCAGGAGCAGGCGATCGACGGCCTTCTGGCCGGCCTGCAGGTGTCGCGGCGGGAAATGACCGACGTGATCGACGTCAGCTATTTCTCGACCGAGCCCGCCATCGCCCAGCGGATCGTCAATGCCACGGTCCAGGCGTTCCAGTCGCTCAACGTCCAGTGGGCCCGTGAGCGCTCGCGGCGCCGACGCGAATTCCTTTCCGAGCAGCTCGCCCAGACCGACAGCATGCTCGAGCGCGCGCAGGCCGAGCTCAGCTCGTTCCGGAGCCGCCAGCAGCTCGCCAGCAGCCATGACAAGCTGGCCGCGGAGCAGTCGGCCGTGCTCGCGCTCGACACCCGTGCGGCCGAGCTCGACGCCGACCGGCAGACCTTCACGGCTCTGCAGCAGCAGCTCAAATCGGGAGATGAGTCGGCCCGCGCGGAGGCCTTGCGGGCCCTGGCCACGTCCCCGGCCATGACCGACAATCCGGCGGTCGGGAACCTCTATCATCAGCTGCTCGACTACCAGGACCGGCTCGACTCGATGACCACCGGTCCCTGGAAGGCGGCGGCCACCAACCCGGACGTGATCCAGCTGAAGAGCCTCGCCAAGTCCACGCAGGACAAGCTGGTGGATGCCGTGAGCAGCCATGTGAAGTCCATCGATGCCCGGATCGCGTCGCTGACCACTCTGCGGCGCCGCACCGGCGCGTCCATGGAAGTCCTGCCGGCCATGGCCGAGGAGGAGATGCGGCTGAGCCGTCGGGTGGACGCGCTGGCCAGCATGGGCGATGAGCTCCGCAAGGATTTCCAGAAGGCGCGGATGTCCGAGGAGGTCGAGGCCGGCGACGTGGATGTGGTCGACCTGGCCGACGTGCCCTACGCCCCGCTGCTCAGCGCCTCGGCGCTGAAGCTCGCGCTCGGGCTCGCGCTGGGGCTCATCCTCGGGCTGGTGTTCGCCTATGTGCTCGAGGCGCTCAACACCTCGATCCGGCGGCCCGAGGACCTCGAAGCGGTGCTCCACGTGCCCGGCCTGGCCGTGATCCCGCGGATCACCGGTGGTGCGTCCAACGGACGATCCCGTCTGCGCGCGCTGCTCGGGTCCCCCAAACCCGCGCGGGCGGATGCCGGCGCGCTCATGTCCGGCGGCCAGACGTTCTCCATCGGCATCGAGGCCTTCCGCAACCTGCGCACGAGCCTCATCTGGTCCGATGGCGGCGAGGCGTTGAAGACACTGGTCGTCACCAGCGCCGCGCCCGGGGAGGGTAAGACGCTCACCGCCGCCAATCTCGCCGTGACGCTGGCGTATGACGGCCTCCGGGTTCTGCTCGTGGATTGTGACATCCGCCGCCCCCGGGTGCACGGTCTCTTCCGCATGCCGCGCTCCCCCGGGCTGATGGAGCTGCTGACCGCCTCTCGGCACCCGACGGGCGACCCCGTCTCGGCGCCCGACGCCATCCGGGAGACGTCGATCGCGGGACTCTCCGTCCTCACCTGCGGGGCGCTCCCCTCCAACGCGGCGAACCTGCTGAGCAGCACCCGGATGCGGGTACTCCTCGGCGAGCTGCGGGAGCAGTTCGACATCATCGTGCTCGATACCCCGCCGGTGCTCGCCACGGCCGACGCGGGCATCGTGGCCTCGCTGACGGACGGCGTGCTGCTGGTCGTCCGGGCGGGCACCACGGACCGGAACGCGGCCCAGCGGGCCTACCAGCAACTCGCCAACGTGGGCGCCCGCGTCGTCGGGACCGTGCTGAACGATCCGGGCGGGCAGGTCGCCAAGGAAGGCGACTACTACTATCCGTACGACTACGCCGCGGAGGAGCAGTGAGCCGTCCGCCCGCGGCGTGGGCCGATCATCCGTAGACCCGGTCTAGCCGTGCGCCACCCGGACCGGCCGCTCGAGGCGGTTGCCGCCGGGGCGCGGCCGCCGGAGTCCCGTTGACGCTCAGGGAGGAATCTTCCAGCCGCATGTCGTCATCAATCGCTTCCCCCGAACCGCGCGTGGCCGCTCCGGCCGGATCGCAGCGGATGAACATCGTGATCGTGGGTCACGTGGACCACGGCAAGAGCACGGTCATCGGCCGGCTGCTGGCCGACACGCACTCGCTGCCGGACGGGAAGCTCGAGCAGGTCCGGGCCGACTGCGAGCTCAACTCCAAGCCGTTCGAGTACGCCTTCCTGCTGGACGCGCTCAAGGACGAGCAGGCTCAGGGCATCACCATCGACGCCGCCCGGGTGTTCTTCAAGAGCAGCCTGCGCCCCTACCTGATTCTCGACGCGCCGGGGCACATCGAGTTCCTCAAGAACATGATCACGGGGGCCGCGCGGGCGGAGGCGGCGCTGCTGGTGATCGACGCGGCGGAAGGCGTGCAGGAGAACTCCCGCCGACACGGCTACATGGTCTCGATGCTCGGCGTCCACCAGCTCGCCGTCGTGGTCAACAAGATGGACCTGGTGAACTGGGATGAGGCGGTCTACGACCGCATCGTCGCCGAATACAGCGCGTTCCTCGAGCAGGTCGGGATCCGGCCCTCGTGCTTCATCCCCGTGTCCGGCCGTGGGGGCGACAACATCGCCGACCGCTCGGGGAATCTGCCCTGGTACACCGGCCCGACGGTGCTCGACGCGCTCGACGCATTCCGGAGCGAGCCGGCCCCGGTGGAGCAGCCGTTCCGGATGCCCGTCCAGGACGTCTACAAGTTCACCAAACAGGGCGATGACCGGCGCATCGTGGCCGGCACGATCGACTCGGGCACGGTGCGGGTGGGAGACGACGTGATCTTCTATCCCTCGGGCAAGAAGAGCCGCATCAAAAGCCTGGAGGCGTTCAACCGGCCGGTCCAGAGCCGGGCCGAGGCCGGCTTTGCCGTGGGCTTCACCCTGCAGGAGCAGATCTATATCACCCGGGGTGAGGTCGCGACGCTCGAGTCGGAGCCGCGCCCGCAGGTCACGACCCGCCTGCGCGTGAGCCTCTTCTGGCTGGGCCGGGAAGCGATGGTCAAGCGGAAGGAGTACCTGCTCAAGCTGGGGACGGCCCGGGTCACCGCGCGGCTGGAGGAAGTGCTGCGAGTCATGGACGCCTCGAACCTCGAGACCGCGCAGCAGCGGAACGCCGTCCAGCGGCACGACGTAGCCGAGTGCGTGCTCAAGCTCGACCGCGCCATCGCCTGCGACCTGGCGGAAGACATCCCGACCACCAGCCGGTTCGTGCTGGTCGACGACTTCGAGATCCGCGGCGGCGGCATCGTTCGCGAGGCCCTGCCCGACCGCCAGACCGCCGTCCGCGACCGGGTGCTGCTCCGCAATTACAAGTGGGAGCCCAGCATCATCCAGCCCGAGCAGCGGGCGGAGAAGTACAATCAGAAGGCCGCGCTGATCCTGGTGACGGGCGAGCACGAGAGCGACCGGAAGGGCGTCGCGAAGGCGCTCGAGGAGAAGCTGTTCGAGGACGGCAAGGTGGTGTACTTCCTGGGCATCGGCAGCGTGCTCTACGGCGTGGACGCCGATATCGAGCGCAAGCCGGAAAACCGGCAGGAGCACATGCGCCGGCTCGCCGAAGTCGCGAACCTGATGCTGGACGCGGGCATCATCCTCGTCGTCGCGGCGGCGGAGCTCACCCAGGACGACCTCGCGGTCATCAAGACGGCCGTCCCGCCCGACTGGATCGAGACGATCTGGGCCGGCGACACGGTCACCACCGACCTCGCCTGCGACCTGCAGGTCCCGGGCGGCGCCGTGCCCGAGTCGGTGGACCGCCTCAAGGCGCACCTGCAGGACAAGGGGATCATCTTCCGCCCATGGTGAGCACCGAGATCCGGACGGCCGTCTGCCGCCTTGCCCGCGAAGCCGGCCGCGCCACCATGACCTACTACGACGGCGCGCAGCCGGCCGATGTGCGGGAGAAGGCGGACCACAGCCCCGTCACCCTGGCCGACGAGGCGGCGCACGCGATCCTGCTCGAGGGGCTTCAGCGGCTCGACCCGGGCACGCCGGTGGTCTCCGAAGAGGCCGAGGCCGCGCCGTTCGAGACGCGCCGCGGCTGGCGGCGCTTCTGGCTCGTGGATCCGCTCGACGGCACCAAGGAGTTCATCAAGCGCCGGGCCGAGTTTACGGTCAATGTCGCGCTGGTGGAGGAAGGCGAGCCGGTTTTCGGCGTGGTCCTCGCGCCGGCCCTCGACCTGCTCTACTGGGCGGTGAAGGGCGAGGGCGCCTGGCGCGAGGACAAGGGGGCGCCCGCCGAGCGGGTCTACTCGACCGCGCCCGCGCCCGGGACACCGCTCACGGTGGTGGAAAGCCTGTCCCACCCGTCCGAGGCGCTGGAGGCGTACCTCCGGACCATTCCGGTGGCCCGGCGGGTCAAGGCCGGCAGCTCGCTCAAATTCTGCTGGGTGGCCGATGGACGCGCCGATGTCTATCCGCGGCTCGGCCCCACCATGGAGTGGGACGTGGCGGCCGGCGACTGTGTCTTCCGCCAGTCCGGCCGGGCCGGCGAGCGGCCCTCGCCGCTCACCTACAACAAGCCGGATCTCCGGAACGCCAGCTTCATCATCGGGCTGTGACTCCCGCACCGGTGTTATGGTTCACCGGGCTCTCGGGCTCCGGCAAAAGCACCATCGCGGTCCGGGTGCACGAGGAGCTCGTCCGCCGCGGGGTGGAGGTGGAGTACATCGACGGCGACGCGCTGCGCGAGGTGTTTCCCGGCACCGGCTTCACCCGGGCGGAGCGTGAGGAGCACCTCCGGCGGACGGGATACATGGCGGCGCGGCTGGCGGCACACGGGGTGACCGTCGTGGCGTCCTTCGTCTCACCCTACCGCGACTCCCGCGACTTCATCCGGCGGTTGTGCGGCGACTTCGTCGAGATCTACGTCTCGACCCCGCTGGACGAGTGCGAGCGCCGCGATGTCAAGGGACTCTACGCCCGCGCGCGGCGCGGCGAAATTCGAAACTTCACGGGAATCGACGACCCGTACGAGGCTCCGAGGCACCCGGAGCTCACTCTCGACACCTGCACCCTGAGCGTCGACCAGTGCGTCGCCCGGGTGCTCGCACGATCTGGAGGTCAAGGCTGATGTCAGGCGGCATGGAACACCTCGATGAACTGGAGAACCGGAGCGTCCACATCTTCCGGGAAGCCTACGCCAACTTCAAGAACCTGGGGATGCTCTGGTCGATCGGGAAGGACAGCACCGTCATGCTGTGGCTGGCCCGGAAGGCGTTCTTCGGGCATGTGCCTATCCCGCTGATCCACATCGATACCTCGTTCAAGATCCCGGAGATGATCGAGTATCGGGACCGGCTGGCGCTCGAGTGGAACCTGACCATGATCTATGGTCAGAACCGCCAGGCCCTCGAGGAGAAGAAGACCTATCCCGACGGCGCCCTCGACCGGATCGCGTGCTGCAAGGCGCTCAAGACCGACGCGCTCAAGTACACGCTCAGCGGCGAGTGGCCGCGCTTCCGTCTCAACCATGCGAAGAAGGCGTACGAGGTCGATCGCAACACCCAGCCGTACACCGGAATCATCGTGGGCGCGCGCGCCGACGAGGAGGGGAGCCGCTCGAAGGAGCGCTACTTCTCGCCCCGGAACGCCCAGTCGCATTGGGATGTGGGCGACCAGCCGCCCGAGTTCTGGAACCAGTTCAAGACCGAGTTCGCCCCCGGCACCCATCTCCGGATCCACCCGCTGCTCGATTGGACCGAGCTCAACATCTGGGAGTATATCAAGCGCGAGAACATCCCGACCGTCTCCCTCTACTACAACAAGGGTGATGGCCGGCGCTACCGTTCCCTCGGCTGCTATCCCTGCACTCTGCCGGTGGAGTCCGATGCCCGCAACGTGGACGAGATTATCGAGGAGCTGCGGTCGGGCAAGTTTGCCAACGTCGCCGAGCGCTCGGGACGCGCACAGGACAAGGCGGGCGGCGGCGGGCTCGAGGTGCTCCGGCGCGACGGGTACATGTAAGCTGTGCCCGGCGGCCGGCCGGCGGGTCACCGGCCCGGACCGATGAAGAACGTGATGTCGGTGGACGTGGAGGACTGGTTCTGCGTCTACAATCTCAGCCGGCTGATTCCGTTCGCGGACTGGGACCGGTGCGAATCGCGGGTGGAGCGGAGCACCCTCCGACTGCTGGACCTGTTCCGCCGCCACCGGGTGGAGGCGACGTTTTTCGTCCTGGGCTGGGTGGCCGAGCGGTTCGCCGACCTGATCCGGGAGATCGAGCGGCAGGGACACGAGATCGCGACGCACGGGTACTCGCACCGGCTGCTCACGTTCATGCAGCCGGAAGAGTTCCGCGAGGACCTGGACCGCTCCCTGGCAGTGCTGGCCAAGGCGACCAGCCAGGAGGTGCGCGGCTTTCGCGCGCCGTCATTCTCGCTGACTCGCCGGACGTTGTGGGCCGTGGACATTCTCCGGGCCAGCGGCATCCGGTACGATTCCTCCATTTTCCCCGTGGGCTTTCATCCCGACTACGGGATCGCCGACGTGGAGCTGGCGCCGTATCCGCTGGCCGAGGGATTGATCGAGCTGCCCATGGGAGTCGCCGAGGTGCTCGGGCAGAAGGTCCCGTGCGCCGGTGGCGGCTATTTCCGATTGTACCCGTATGCGCTGACGCGGTGGCTGATGCGCCGGTGTAACGACCAGGGACGGCCGGTGATGTTCTATCTGCACCCGTGGGAGCTGGATCCGGGTCAGCCGCGGGTGCCGGGCATGTCGCCGGCCCGGCGGTTCCGCCACTACAACAACCTGGCCCGGACCGAGGAACGGCTGGAGCGTCTGGTGAGCGAGTTCTCCTTCACCTCTGCCCGGAACCTGCTCGCGGGCCGATGACACCGCCGGCAGGACTTCCTGAGCAGACGCCCACCTGCCGTTCCGTTCGCTCGCCGGCCCGCGCCGCGCGCCCGCGAGGCCCTTTGGCATCTCAGGTTGGAGACCCCGCATGAACGATGAGAAGCTACGTGAGTGCTTCAGCCGATCCCTCGGCATCGCCGCCGGGCGCGTCAGCGACGACCTGGCCTACAACTCGATCAAGGAGTGGGACTCGGTCGGGCACATGGCCCTGGTGGCCGAGCTCGAAGGAGCATTCGACGTCATGTTCGATACCGATGACATCCTGGGGATGAGCACGGTGGCCCGGGCCCGCGAGATCCTCGGCCGGTACGGAGTGAGCTTCGATGCTGCTTGAGGGTCGCGTCGCCCTGATCACCGGCGCGAGCCGCGGCATCGGCGCCGCGATCGCGCGCGCCTTCGCGGCCGAAGGCGCGACGCTGCTGCTGTGCGCCCGGAGCGAGGGGGTGGAGACCCTGGCCGGGGAGCTGGACGCCGCGAACCGCCCGGTCCGCGCGATGCGGGGCGACGTCGGCGACCCGGCCTTCGCCCGCGAGTTGATCACCTCAGCCCGGCGGCAGCATGGCCGGCTGGACGTGCTGGTCAACAATGCCGGGATCCTCCGCCAGGGACTGATCGGGATGACCACTACCGATCAGATGCGGGAGCTGCTGAACGTCAACGTGCTCGCGGTCATGATGCTCACCCAGTACGCCTCGCGGGTGATGGATTCCCGGCGCTCTCCCAGCATCGTGAACCTCGCGTCGATCGCCGGGACGCAGGGCATGGAAGGCGTGAGCGCGTACGCGGCCTCCAAGGCTGCGGTGGTCGGGTACACCCTCGCGACCGCCAAGGAACTGGCGCCCAAGGGCATCCGCGTGAACGCCGTCGCACCCGGCTTCATCGATACCGACATGGTGCGCGGCGTGGCGCCGGACTGGTACGAGCGCCGGTTGCAGAGCATCCGCATGGGTCGCATCGGGACGCCCGACGACGTTGCCGGGGTGGTCGTGTTCCTGGCCTCGGATCTGGCGCGCTACGTGACGGCCCAGGTCATCGGTGTCGACGGGGGCATGATGGCGTGATCGACCTCGTGCTGCGGCACCGCGACGCGCGCGTGGCGCTGATCGCGCCGTCGGAGGGCGCCCGGCTGAGTTATGCGGAACTGGGAACCCGGGTGGATGCGGTGGCGGAGTGGCTGTCCCGGACCGTCGGAGAGCACGGCCTGGTCATGCTGGCCCCGGGGCCGGACCTCGGGGCCGTGCTGCTCTACCTGGGCTGCCTGCGCGCCCGTCTGCCCCTCTGCCTGGCCGAGCCGCAGCCGGAGCCGCTCGCCCGATTGTGCCAGGCGTACCGACCCGCGCTGGTGCTGGCCCCCGATTCGCTGGCCCTCCCCGATGGCTGGACGCCGGCCGCGGCTCCCGTCCCCCGCTACGCCGCCGGCCTCGCGGGGCAGGCCACAGCGACGGTGCTTCACCCGGACCTGGCCCTGCTGCTCACCACGTCGGGCTCGACCGGCAGCCCCAAGTTGGTTCGCCTGAGCGCACGCAACCTCGCATCGAACGCCGCCGCGATCTCGGAGTTCCTGAGTCTCGGCGCCGACGAGCGAGCCGTGCAGAGCCTGCCGATGCACTACAGCTACGGGCTCTCGGTGCTCAACTCCCACCTGGTGGCCGGCGGGAGCGTCGTGCTGACGCCGCACTCGTTCATCCGGCCGGAGTTCTGGCGCGATGCGGACGAGGAGCGCGCCACCTCCTTTGCCGGTGTGCCGTACATGTACGAGACGCTCCGCCGATTGCGATTCGAGCCGGGCCGGCACCCAGCGCTCCGAACCTTTACCCAGGCCGGCGGCGCGCTCCGCCGGGACCTCGTCGCCCACTTCCATGACGCGGCCACGCAGGCCGGCGCGCGGCTCGTCGTCATGTACGGCCAGACCGAAGCCACGGCCCGCATCAGTTACGTCCCGCCCGGGCGGCTCGCCGAGAAGCTCGGCACGATCGGCGTGGCCATCCCCGGCGGCCGCCTCCGGCTCGAGCCGATCGAAGGGAGCGATGGCCCGGCCGCGCAGCTCGTGTACGAGGGCGAAAACGTGATGATGGGCTACGCCGAGGGCCCGGCGGACCTGGCGCTGGGCGACGTGCAGCACGGAGTGCTCCGCACCGGCGACCTCGGCACCGTCGACGCGGATGGCTATTTCGCCGTGGTCGGCCGGCTCAAGCGGTTCGCCAAGCTGTTCGGCCGCCGCGTGAGCCTGGAGGACGTCGAGCGCGAGCTGGAGACGGCGTTTCCCGTCCGCGCCATGGCGGCCGACGCCGGGGATCGGCTCAGTCTCCACATCGCGGCGGACGGCGCGGTAGCGGACGACGCCCTGGTTGCTCACCTGGCGCGGTTTCTGGCGGTGCCGCCGTCGGCGATCGTGCTCCGGCGCGTCTCCGAGCTACCGCTCACCGCCAGCGGCAAGAAGGACTACAAGGCCGCCGAGGCCGCGAGATGACGAGTCCGGCCCGCGAGCTGCTGGACCTGCCGCCGTTCGGCCTGAGCCAGGCCGAGAAGCGTGCGCGTCTGCTTCCGATGCTGCGGACGCTCACGGCGCATCACGCCGAGCGTTGCGCGCCGTATCGCCACGTCCTCGATCGTGTGTTCGGGGGCGCCGACCGGCTGCGCCTCGAGCGGATCGAAGACGTGCCCTTCCTGCCCGTCACCCTGTTCAAGACCCACACCCTCGCGAGCGTACCGGACGCGGAGGTGGTGAAGGTGCTCACCTCGAGCGGTACCACGGGCCAGCAGCCAAGCCGGGTGGTGCTGGACGCCGAGACGGCTTCGGTGCAATCGGCGGTGCTGGTCAAGGTGGCGCAGCATTTCCTGGGCAGGGACCGGCTGCCGATGGTCATCCTGGACCACGCCGGCGTGGTCCAGGACCGCCGCAGTTACTCGGCACGCGGCGCGGGGATCCTCGGCATGGCGCAGTTCGGCCACCGGCCCTTCTATGCGCTGCGCGACGACATGAGCCTGGACGAGGAGGGCTTGCGGACCTACCTGGCCTGGGCGGCGGGACGCCCCGTGCTGCTGTTCGGCTTTACCTTCATGATCTGGCAGTATCTGGTCCAGGCGCTCGAGCGCGGCGGCCGGCGGCTCGACCTCGCGGGCGGCGTCCTCGTGCACTCGGGCGGCTGGAAGAAACTGCAGGAAGCCGCCGTGGACCCCGGCACGTTCCGCGATCGGGTCGCGGCCGTGACCGGCATCGAACGGGTGATCAACTTCTACGGCATGGTCGAGCAGGTGGGCGGCGTCTATTTCGAGAATCCGAAGCACCACCTGCAGGCGCCGATCTACTCGGAGATCATCGTGCGCGACCCGGTGACGCTGGCGCCGCTTCCGGATGGCCAACCCGGTCTCGTGCAGGTACTGAGCTGCCTGCCGACCAGCTATCCGGGACATTCGCTCCTGACGGAGGACCTCGGCGTGATCCGCGGGGTGGATCCGGAGGGCACCGGCATGGGCGGCCGGTCCTTCGAGATCCTCGGGCGGGTCCCGAAGGCCGAGCTGCGCGGGTGCAGCGACACCTTCGTGGCGCACGCATGAGCGGCACACCACCACCGGCCCCCGACGAGGCCAGGCCATGGCACACCGTCGCTGACCGGATTCGCGTGCTCGCGCCGGCGGACGACGCCGCCGGCCTCCAGGCCTTCCTCGATGCCACCCTCGAGCTCCGTGCCGAGCCGTTCGCCCGCGAGCGGCTCGACACGCTGGGGCGCCTGTCGGCGGCGGTGCTCGCCGATCCACTGCTTCGCCGCGATCCGGCGAGCGTCGCGCTGGCCTACTGGCTGCGACCCGCGCAGCTCGCCCGGCTGGCCGAGGAGCACGCCCGCCGTGCCGCTACGGAGCCGGACGTACTGCGGGTGCCGGCCGGGCGGGTGCTGCACCTGGCGCCCTCCAACGTGGACACGCTGTTCGTCTATTCGTGGGCGCTGGCTTTCCTCTGCGGCAACGCCAGCGTCGTGCGCCTGTCCCAGGAATCCGGGGCCGTCGTCGAAGCGCTGCTCCGCGTCCTCGACACGGTGGCATCGGGGGACGAGGAGCTTCGAGCCACGAACCGGTTCGTGACCTACGGGCACGATGATGCGATCACCACCGCGCTCTCGGCCTGGTGCGCGCATCGGGTGATCTGGGGCGGCGACGAGACCGTGGCCGCCATCCGGCCTCTGCCGCTGCCGTCCCATGCCAGCGAGCGGGTGTTCGGCAGCAAGTACTCGTTTGCGGTGATCGATGCCGAATGCTACGCCGGCGCCCCCAGCGACGAGCGCACCCGCGTGGCCTCCGGGTTCTTCAACGACCTGTTCTGGTTCGACCAGATGGCGTGCTCGTCCCCGCAGGTGGTGTTCTGGATCGGGCCGCCGGATGTTTCGGGCGGGGCCGCCGCTGATTTCGAGGCCACGCTTCAGCGTGAGGTCGAACGCCGCGGCTTCGCGCCCACGGTCTCCAGCGCGGTGCACCGGCGCAGCTATGCGTTCGGGTTGGCGGCTACCACGGATGTGCGGGTCGTGCTCGAGCACCCCGGGTTCGTGGGGGTGCACATCCGAGATCGGATGGCGCTCGACAAGGAGGTCTGCGGGGGAGGCCTGGTGCGACATGTCGCCGCCGCCAGTCTGTCGGAGGTGCTCCCATTCATCGACGAGGGCGACCAGACCGTCACCCACTGGGGAATCGATGCCGAGTCGCTGCGAGGGTTTGCCGCCCTGGCGGGTGGCCGCGGCCTGGACCGCATCGTACCGATCGGCGAGGCGCTGGCCTTCGACGTTGTGTGGGACGGCTTTCACCTGATGGATGACATGCTGCGTCGGGTGCGGGTGCGCGGCGGAGACAGCGGCCGGGCGGCTGCGCGCCCGTGAGCATCCGGCTCTCCCCGCCCGCGTATGCGACCGCCGAGGCGCTGCCGGAAATCGCAGCGCTGCTCCAACGCGTGTTTCCGAGGGAGCGGCCGTGGGCGCCGGACCTCGAGTGGCAGTATATCCGGAGTCCGGCGGGTGCTGCCCGCTTCGTCAACGCCTACGCGGAGTCGGGTACGCTGGTGGCTCATTATGCGCTGGTGCCCACTCCGCCACTGGCCGAGCCGCCGGCCGAGTTCGTCGGCACGTACTTCTCCGCCAATACCGCGGTGGATCCCGCGGCCGGCGTGCCCGGGCTGATGGTGGCCACCGGCCGCGCCTTGTTCCGGCAGCTCCAGGCGGAGGGGCCGACCCTCGTCTTAGGCGTGGCGAACGAGAACTCCTTCCAGGGGTTCGTGCGGATGCTCGGGTTCCGCTCACTCGGCCGACTGTCGCTCACGATGCACGTCCCGGGCAGCCTGCCCGGGGTGAGCGCCCCGCGAGCGCTGGCGGACAACGCGAGGCATCTGGCCTGGCGCACCGGCCGTCCGGGTCTGCGGGTGGCCGTCGATCAGGCCGGCGGGGCTCTTACGGTCCGGTTGAGGCATCTCGGACTGCCGCTGGATGCCGTGCTGACGACGGCGCTGCCACGCGACCTGGCGGGCGGCCTGCAACTGCCCCGGGCGGCCGGCTGGGTTCCCAGGCTGTACGCGGCCTTCGGCACACGCGTGGAGGGCGGCATCCCCGTTCCCGAGCGGCTGCGACCGAGCCCGCTCGAGTACATCGTCCGCGTGCTGGGCGATGCCGCGCTGACCGAGCCCGTCGCCCGCCATCTGGCGGCGCGGCGGTTCGAGTTTCTGGACTTCGATGTCGTGTGAACCCGTCTCGTCCGAGGAGCCGGCTCTGGTGACACTTCCCAATTTCATCATCATCGGCGCCGCCAAGGCCGGCACCACCGCGCTCTATTGGTACCTGGCCGAGCATCCGGATGTGTTCATGAGCCCGGTCAAGGAAGCCAACTACTTCGCGTATGAGCGAGATGCCGCGGGGGGCCTGGTCTATGGCGATCCGGAAGTGCACCAGTTTCCGGTAACGACGCTGGCCGACTACGAGCGGTTGTTCGCCGGCTCCGGCGGGGCGATGGCCATCGGGGAGGCCTCCCCGATCTATCTCGAGTGCCCGCAATCAGCCGCGCGAATCCAGGCGATGATCCCGGCGGCCCGGATTCTCTGCAGTATTCGCCACCCGGTGGATCGCGCGTATTCCAACTACCTCATGTACCTGCGGCGCCGCGGCCTGCGCCTCGACCCCGAGCGCGACCTGAACGCCGGTGCGGCCTGGGCCCACCCGGACTCGCGCTGGATGCGCATCGGCAGGTATCACGAGCAGCTCCTGCGTTACTTCGATGCGTTCCCCCGGCCGCAGATCCACGTCTCCCTGTTCGAGGATCTCACGCGGAACCCACCGGGGCTGATGCGCGAGGTCTACCAATTCCTGAACGTCGAGCCGGAGTTCACGCCCGACTTTGCCACGCCCCACGCGCCCGGCGGCATGCCGGCGAGCAGATGGCTGGAGGGATTGTTCGGTAGCTCCGCCCTCAGGGCGGCGGTCGAGCCGTGGGTGCCCACACGGGCGGCCAACTGGGTCAGGCGGCTCCGCACCCGCAACATGCGGAAGGCGCCGCCGCTTCCGCCGGCGCTGAAGCAGGAGCTGACCGGGCACTTCCGCGAGGACATCGGCGCCACTTCGGAGCTCATCGGTCGCAACCTGCAGCACTGGCTATGAACGCTGCCGGCTGCGACCGCGGTCCTCACGTCCAGTGACTCAGGTCGCGGTTCAACAGTCGTGACAGCAGCGCGACCTCCTCGCGGAACGCCTCGACCAGCTCGGCCCGGAACGCAGGCGGCAGCGGCGGGCGGCGCTCGTTGACGGTGTTGCGCGCCACGACACCCGCCGTGAGGGAGGCGAGACGCGCGCCCCCGGCCGTGCGCTTGAGGCTGCGCACCGTGGTACGCAGGAAGGGCGGGGGTTTCCGCAGAAAGTTCCTCAGCCAGGCCACCCTGGCCCGCTTGTTGTCGTTGATGCGGGGGAAGTCGCGGCGGTTGTCATGCGGGATCTCGAGGAATTGTACGACGTCATCGTAGACGGCCTGGGGCGATGCCGCGAAGTCATCGTACAGGATCAGCTTTACCTGCTCGCGCGGAAATGTCGCCAGCAGGCGCTCGGTCTGGGTGCCGAACTGTCCCACCTGCGCGTACTGCAGCAGGAACGAGCCCCGGGAGCGGCGCGGCAGGTCCAGCCCGCGGGCACGCCGCTCCTGGAGCCGCCACGCGGTTTCGAAGTCGCTGACGGTCTCCTCGGCCACATAGAGCAGTTGTGAGTGCAGCGAGTACACCATGTCCACCGGATTCCGGAACATGGCGATGATCCTGGCCTCCGGATTGAATGCGCGGATGTTCCCGAGCGCCACCGAGGAGCGCAGGTAGTAGACGGATGCCTCACCCACGCGCCGGTGGCGCGCGGTGCTGTCCGCGAACAGGGCCGCGTACGCGTCGGGCGTCTTGATGGCGGGATAGCTGCCCAGATCCGTCGCGAAGAAGTGCGGCTCCTTGACCTTCGAGAGGAAGATGTTGGGGTGGGGCCGGAGGTATTCGTACAGCGCAGTGGTGCCGCACTTGGGCGCCCCCACGAGGAAGAAATTCGGTTTGACGGCCAAGATGGTACTCCCGTCGGGGAGGAAGCCTGGACCCGGGTACCGGACCCACCGTTATGGCGAAGGTGCTACAGGTCTGCGGGGCCGTCCCGGGGCTGCCTTTCCCGGTTCGCCTCTTGGTAGATTGTCCGTGGCAAGTTGCAAGGTCAAGCGCCCCGCCTAGGTGGCGGCGGTGGTCACCTGCCTCGGTGCGGCGAACCCCGTTGCCGGCCGGCAGGGGCATGGATCGTGCGCACGACTCGCGGGATTGTCCCCCTATCGGGAGCCTTGGATCCGCAGATGAAGCTCATCAAGCCGATCATTATCGTGGGAACCGGCCGCTGCGGCTCGACGGTCTTTCACCGTCTCCTGGCCAGGCACGGGCGGCTGATGTGGCTGTCGGGGTTCGCCGAGCGCTACCCTGACAGGAGGGCGTGGAATCGCCGAGCGGTCACCGCGATGGGCAATCCGCTGCTTCGCCGGCTGTTCGGAGAAAAAGTCCGGCCGGCCGAGGCATACAGCTTCTGGGACCACTACGCGTACGGGTTCTCGGAGCCGTGCCGGGACCTGGTGCAGACCGACGTGACGCCGCGGGTCAGGAAGAACGTCCGCGCGGCGCTCGAGGCGATGCTCACTCCCGCGCGCGACCGCATGCTCATCAAGATCACCGGCTGGCCGCGCATCGGCTACCTGAACGGGATCTTCGAGGATGCCAAGTTCGTCCACATCCTCCGGGACGGGCGCTCCGTGGCCAACTCGCTCCTGCACGTCAATTTCTGGCGCGGCTGGCATGGGCCGCAGGGATGGCGCGCCGGCCTGCTCTCGGCCGAGGATGAGGCCACCTGGGAAAGCTACGACCGCTCGTTCGTCGCCCTGGCGGGCATCGAGTGGCGCATCCAGATGAGAGCCATGGACGCGGCGCGCCGCGCCCTCGACCCGAAGCTGTTCCTCGAGGTCCGCTACGAGGAGCTCTGCAGGCATCCGCTGGAGACCTTCCGCCGCGTGCTGGACTTCGTCGAGCTGCCGAGCTCCGCGGACTTCGAGCGCCACATCGAAGCCGCGTCCCTCAGGGACATGGGTGACCGGTGGCGCGGCGATCTGACCCCGGAGCAGCAGGCCGTGCTGGACGAACTGCTGCGGGAGGACCTGCAGCGCTACGGCTACGACGTGGCGAATCGAGCCGAGAAGGTCCCGGTAGCAGCCGCCGCTAGATGAACCTGCCGGACTGGGCCCAGCCCGCCAGACGGACGCAAGCTCTCCATTCCGCTGCGGTGGCCACGCCGTGACGCCTCCACTTGGCGCCGACGGCCGGCCGTCGGCCGAGCCCCCGGTGGCGCCACGGGGGCTGACGCAGCGGGCGCTCGGAGGCATGCTCTGGACGTTCAGCGGTACCGGCGTTCAGGCGGTCGTGCAGGTGCTCGTCCTGATGGCACTGGGGCGGCTGCTCACGCCGGCGGACTTCGGTTTGATGGGAGCCGCGGCGGTGGTCGTCGCGCTGTCGCAGATCGTGTCGCAGGTCGGCGTGGGACCGGCGGTGGTTCAGCGGAAGGAGCTGAACCGCACGCACGTGCGGGTCGCGTTCACCATCTCGGGCGTACTCGGCTTCGTGCTCGGCGCGGCGGTGTGGCTCAGCGCGCCGGCGCTCGCGGAGTTCTACCGCATCCCGGCGGTCGAGCCGGTGCTCCGCGGCGTGGCGTTCCTGTTTCCCATCGACGGGCTCAACACGGTCGGTGAGTCCCTCCTCACCCGCCAGTTGCGCTTCCGGCTGTTCGTCGCGCTGGATGTCAGCAGCTACATCCTGGGATATGCCTGCGTCGGCGTAGTGATGGCCTGGTACGGGTACGGGGTCTGGGCGCTGGTCGGGGCCAACCTGGCCCAGGTCACGCTGCGCACCGTCACGATGTACGTCGCGACCCGGCACGCGGTGCGGCCCAGTCTCGATCTGCGGGCCAGCCGCGACCTGCTCAGCTACGGTTTCGGCCACTCGCTGGCACAGGTCGGGACGGTGCTCTCGCAACAGGGCGACAACCTGGTGGTCGGGCGCTGGCTCGGGGCCGCCGCGCTTGGCGTGTACGGGCGGGCCTACGGGCTGATGGTAATGCCGGCGAACATCTTCGGCCGGATCGTTGGTCGAGTTCTGTTCCCGGTCATGTCGCAGGTGCAGGACGAGCGGCATCGTCTGGCCGGCGGGTACGAGCGCGCGCTGGCCGTCGTCGCGCTTCTCGCGCTGCCGGCCAGCGCCTTCGCGTGGGTGGTCGCCCCGGAGCTCATCCCCGTCTTGCTCGGCCCGGCTTGGACGGGGGCCATCTTGCCGTTCCGGCTGTTCACCATCGGCCTGCTGTTCCGGATGAGCAGCAAGCTCAGCGACGCGTGTACCAAGGCCGCCGGCGCGGTGTATTCCCGCGCGCTCCTTCAGGGCGTTTACGCGGCTCTGGTCGTGCTGGGGGCCATCGTGGGCCAGCGCTGGGGAGTGGGCGGCGTCGCGGTGGCGGTCTCGCTGGCGATGGGCGTCAACTGGCTCACCATGGCGGAGCTGAGCCGGCGGGTGACGGGCCTCTCCTGGCCGCGCTTCGTACGCGCGCAAGTGCCGGGTGCCGTGTTCGCCACCCTCATCGGTGTAACGGTTGCCGTGGCGGTCGAGGCGGTTCGCGCGATTCACCTGGGCAAGCTGCCGGTGCTCATCGTGGCGGGGCTGACCGCCGTCGCCGTCACGCTGGGGGCCTCCAAGGTACGGCCGGAGTTCTTCTTCGGGCCGCACGGCGTCTGGGCCTCGACACGGGCGCTGGAGTTCTTCCAGCCGGCCGCCCGCCGCGCGGCCCGCCGCCGGGCCGACGCCGAGGTGCTTGCCCGGGCCGGCTCGAAGTGAGCGCGACGGGAAACCAGGGCATCCGGGAGATCGTCAAGCGGCCGCTCCGCCGGCTCCGGGCCGACTACCGTGAGCTCACGGGTCCGCTCCGCGGCCTGCCGTCGCTCCTGATCCTCGGCGCCCAGCGCAGCGGCTCCACGTCCCTCTTCAACTACCTGGTCCAGCATCCCGACGTGCTGCCCCCGCTGGGCAAGGAGATCCACTACTTCGATCTCCACTACCAGCGGGGCCTCAACTGGTATCGCGGGCGCTTCCCGTATGCGCACCGGCTCCGCGGCGGCACGCTGACGCTCGACGCCTCACCCTACTATCTGCTCCACCCGCTCGCGCCGGAGCGGGCTGCGCGACTGTTGCCGGGGGCCAAGCTCGTGGCACTGCTTCGGAATCCCGTGGAGCGGGCGCTCTCGCATTACCAGCACGAGGTCCGGGGCGGTCGGGAGTCGCTTCCGTTCGAGCGCGCGATCGAGCAGGAGGCCGAGCGGCTGTCCGGCGAAGAGGAACGCCTGCGGAGCGATCCCACCTACTACAGCTTCAATCACCACCGCTACTCGTACGTGCGGCGCGGCCGCTATCTCGAACAGCTCCGCCGCTGGGTCGAGCACTTTCCCCGGTCGCAGCTCCTGGTGCTGCAGAGCGAGCGGCTGTTCGCCGATCCCGTCGGCGTGACGGCCACGGTCCACGAGTTTCTGGGAGTCCGTCCACACCGCCTGGAGCACTACAAGCCGTTCCTGCACGGAGCCTACGACCGGGCTATGCCGGCCGGGGTGCGGACCAGGCTGGTCGAGTATTTCGAGCCGCACAACCGCGAACTCTACGATTGGCTGGGCAAGGAGTTCGACTGGGCATGACCGCGCGCGGGACCGGCCCCATCGCGCTCTTTCTGCCTTCCGTTCGCGGCGGGGGCGCCCAACGGGTAGTCGTCAATCTGGCGCAGGGAATGAGCGAGCGGGGCCTGTCGGTCGACCTCGTGCTGACGGCTGCCGTCGGGGTGTTCCTGGATCAGTTGCCGCCGGCGGTACGGCTGATCGATCTCGGTGCGGGACGCCTGGTGCGGAGCGTGGGGCCGCTGGTCGGCTATCTCCGGCGCGAGCGGCCGCGAATCCTGGTGTCGTCGATGAGTCACGCCAACCTGGTCGCTCTCTGGGCGGCGCGACTGGCGGGACAGGGAACGCCGGTGATGGTGACGGAGCACAACACCATGTCACGGGCGGCGGGAGAAGGTCCGCTGGCACGCCGGCTCTGGCCGCCGCTCCTGCGCGCCTTCTATCCCTGGGCCGCCTCGGTGGTCGCGGTGTCGCGCGGCGCGGCCGAGGATTTCGCGCTCACGTCAGGCTTTCCGCGGGAACGGGTCGAAGTGGTCTACAACCCGGTGATTACGCCGGAGATCATGGCCCTCGCTCGACAGACGCCGGACCATCCCTGGTTCGCGGCGGGTGGGCCGCCGGTGATCCTGGCCGTCGGACGCCTGACGCCGCAGAAGGACTTCCCCACGCTGCTCCGGGCGTTCGCCGAGGTCCGCCGCCGCCGTCCCGCCCGGCTGCTTATCCTTGGGGAGGGCGAGGAGCGGGCCGCGCTCGAAGCGCTGGGTGCCGACCTCGGCGTGGCCGCCGACGTGGCGCTTCCCGGCTTCCGGGAGAACGCCATGGCCTACATGGCGGGCTCCGCGCTCTTCGTGCTCTCCTCGGCGTGGGAGGGGCTGCCCACCGTCCTGATCGAGGCGCTGGCCGCGGGCACGCGGGTGGTCTCCACCGACTGCCCCAGCGGCCCCCGCGAGATTCTGCAGGATGGCCGGCTGGGCTCGCTGGTGCCGGTAGGCGACGTGGCGGCCCTGGCGGACGCCATGACCAACGCGCTCGCACGGCCGGCCGCCCCGGCGCCGGCCGATGCGCTCACGCCGTTCACGCGGGACGCGGCGGTCGACCACTATCTTCGCCTCATCGAGAGCGTCTGAATGACAGCAGTCGCGTACGCCGCCCTGTGGGTGTTCGTCTTCACACTGCCGTGGCAAGCGGTTCTGGTCATCATGCCCGGCGTGGGCATCGTGAGCAAGGCCACGGGGATGCTCGCCCTGGGCTCGGCGCTGGTCGTGGCCGTGCTCACCGGCCGGTTTCGGCGCTGGCACGCGTTCCACGTGGCTGCCCTGCTGTTCGTCACCTGGCTCGTGTGTCTGCTGTTCATCTTCCAGGGCACCGGCGACCTGCCCAATACGTTTTGGACCTTCGTCCAGCTCTTCCTCGTGCTGTGGATGACCTGGGAGCTCGCCCCCTCGTGGGATCGGCTGGTCAACCTGCTCGTGGCCTACGTGCTGGGCGCGCACGTGGCGGCGCTGGATACGGTCTGGGTGTATCGACGCGCGGCCGGGACCCTGGCTCGCTACGCAGCCGGAGGCGGCGACGCCAACGATCTCGCGATGACGCTGGCGCTGGCGCTCCCGATGGCGTGGTACGTGGGGATGACCCACCGGCGTTCTCTGGTGCGCTGGGTGTGCCGCGCCTACCTGCCCATCGGCCTGCTGGCGATCGGCCTGACCGGCTCGCGCGGCGGGATGATCACGACGGTGGTGGCGCTGATGATCGTGCCGCTCACCATGCTCAGGCTGTCCCCTGGCAGGCGGACGATGGCCATCGGCCTGTTGTTCCTTGGCGGCATGCTCGCCGCGGTGTACGTCCCCGAGCGGATCGTGGAGCGGCTGGCCACGGTGAGCACGGAGGTCGAGGGGGGGAGCCTCAGCGGGCGCGCGAAGATATGGCGGGCGGGGCTGCTGGCGTTCGTGGAGAAGCCGGTCACCGGCTACGGCCCCGGTGGCTTCCGGGGCGCCGTGCGGCCCTATCTGGGATCGGAGACTCAGGTTGCGCACAACTCCTACATCTCGGTGCTCGTCGAGGAGGGGCTGGTGGGCTTCGTGCTCTACGCGACAATGGTGGGACTGGTCTGGCTGGCGGTCCTGCGCCTGCCGATCCTGGAGCGGCGGTTTGCCCTCGTTCTGCTGGCCACGCTCGCCGTCGCCATGCTCCCGCTGACCTGGGAGGACCACAAACAGGTCTGGTTCATCCTGGCGGTACTTCTGGGGATGTCCCAGGCACCACGGGTGGGCTGGCCCGAGGGCACCGGGCGCGCGGCCCCGCTCCGGCCGGCGCTCCGGCGACCCCGCCCCGGACGCATGGAGCCGGTCACCGCCTCCCGCCGGCATGCCGGCCCTGAGACCACGCCATGACACCCAGGGTCAGTGTCGTCACAACCGTCTATAACGGCGAACCGTATTTCGACCGGGCGATTCCGGGCATCCTGGCCCAGACCTTCGAGGATTTCGAGTACATCATCGTCGAAGACGGCTCGACGGACCGAACAGCCGAGCTCCTGCGCGAGGTGGCGGCCCGGGATGCCCGCGTGCGGATTCTTTCGCCAGGCCGGGTGGGTTTCTGCCGGGCGGCCAACCTGGGCATCGAACACGCCAGCGGCGAGATCATCGCCCGGCAGGACTTCGACGACCGCAGCTACCCCGACCGGCTCCGGCTCCAGGTCGCATTCCTCGACGACCATCCGGAAGTCGGCGTCGTCGGGGGTCACTACGTGCTGGTAGACGAGAACCGGGGCGAGCGCTACGTACGGATGACGCCGACCGGCCACGAGGACGTCGTGCCCGCCATGGCCAAGGGCATCCCGCTCGCGAACACCTTCGCCACCTTCCGGCGGCGGGTGTGGGTCGAGGCCGGGGGCTACCCCGTGGTGTCCGATCTGGAAGACCTCCTCTTCTGGCTCAAGGCCGCGAAGCTGGGGTGGCGGATCGTCAACCTGCCGGAGGTCATGGGCGAGCATTTCGTCCACCCCGCGAGCTTCTTCCATCGCACGTTCAAGTACGCCGACCGCCAACGCAACCTCGCCCGCGTGCAGGCGCAGGTGGTCCGGGAGCTTCGGCTGCCGAGCTGGATGTATGTCTTCCCCATGGGCCGCTACGCCTACGCCTACTCGCCCACCGTCATCAAGCGCCTCCTGCGCCGCACGCTGGGGGGGTCGCAGGAGCGCGATCTGTGAAGGTGCTGTTCCTCTCGACCAGCATGGGGATGGGCGGCGCCGACCAGCAGTTGCTTTCCGGCGCCCGGGAGCTTCGCGCACGCGGACATGACGTGCTCATCGTCTCACTCACCCCGCTCGGCCCCATGGGCCTGGAAGCGCGCGGCCTCGGCATCCGCACCGAATCGCTGGAGATGGCCCGCGGCGCCCCCGACCCGCGCGGCCTGCTGCGGCTGGCCCGGCTGGTGCGGGCGTGGCGGCCCGACGTCGTCCACAGCCATATGGTCCACGCCAATCTCATGGCCAGGGCCCTCCGGCTGCTTACCCCGATTCCCGTACTGGTCTCGACCATCCACAATATCTACGAAGGCGGTCCGCTGCTGATGGCGGGCTACCGGCTAAGCAACAGGCTGGTCGACCACATGACCATCATCAGCGAAGCCGCGGCCGACCGTTTCGTCCGCGACCGGATCGTCCCGCGAGAGCTGCTTCGGGTCATTCCCAACGGGGTCGATGCCGATGAATTCCGGAAAGTACCCGCCGGCACGCGGGCTGCCCTTCGCGGAACGCTGGGAGTGGAGCGCGAGTTCGTATGGCTGGCGGTGGGGCGGTTCGAGCCGGCGAAGGACTATCCCAACATGCTGCACGCGTTCGCCAAGCTGCACCAGCAGCAGCCGCGGACCGTGCTGCTGCTGGTGGGCCGCGGATCGCTGCAGGAGGACACCGAGGCGCTCACCCGGTCTCTCGGTCTCGGGGAGGCGGTGCGGTTTCTTGGCGTGCGCCGGGACGTGCCGGAGCTCATGAGCGCCGCCGACGGGTACGTGATGTCGTCGGCGTGGGAAGGCATGCCGATGGTGCTGCTCGAGGCGGCGGCCGCGGGGCTGCCGATCGTCTCGACTGCGGTCGGAGGGAATCGCGAGGTCGTGGCGGACGATGAGAGCGGCTTTCTGGTGCCGCCGCGCGATGCCGACGCGCTGGCCCGCGGCATGGCCCGACTGGGCGCGCTGTCCGCTCCCGAGCTGCGCGCCATGGGCGAGCGGGGACGCGAGCGCGTCCGGAGCCGCTACGGCCTGGCTCGCGTCGCCGACCGATGGGAGGCGCTGTACCGCGAGATGCTGGCGCGGAAGGGGGCTCCGGCCGGGACACGCGCCGAGTCACCCTCCGTCGCGGATCAACCCGACGACGTCGAGTCGGCCACGGGCGGGCGGAGCTGACCGTCGGCGGTCCTGGCCGAGGATGCCGGCGGACAACGAAACACCTCCAGGTACTGCTGTCGGAAATCCAGCCGGCCCGCCCCGAGTGAGTTTCGGAGCTGGCAATTGCCGTACATCCAGGCAGCGAGACCACCCTGCTTGAGACTGGGACGGAAGGCATGTGCCGGCGCCGGCACGACGATCCACAGCGCCGCTGAGGGGTCCGAATCGCGGAACTGGCGCAGGGAGGCCTCGAGCGGGGCCGTGTTGAAGCGGAGCCGCTCCACCCGGGCGCGCGGCAGATAGTACGCCAGCGCTACGGGCTGGTCGGAGTAGATGACGTCGCTCGAGGTAAGCCGCGGCTTGAGCCAATGGCCCACCGCCTTGAAGTCATAGCGTCGGCCATTGAGATACTGCGATACCACGGTGGGCGCGTCCGGGATGAGAACGAGGATGACCACCGTTGCCGGCACGAGCCACCGCGCCCGCAACCGCCAGTCGACTTGGGCCACACGCTCGAGAAAGACGCCGGCTGCCAGGAAGTAGGCCGGTGCCGTCGGGAGGAGATAATAGGTGGAGACCGGCGTGCGCGACATGATCGACATGAGGAAGAGCAGGGGGAAGAGCGCCAGGCTCAGCAGGAACATCGCGAGAAAGCGATCGCGCTGCCACAGCAGATAGATGCCCACCACCGCGATCAGCATCACCGACGGCGCCAGGTCCCGCGCGAATGCCAGCAGATAATAGAGCTGCTTGACTCCCGGCGGCGCGGAGGGACGCAGAAGGAACTGGCCACTTCCCGGGTTCGCGTCGTGCTCGGAGATCCAGCCCTGCAGAATCGGGATGAACCGCATGACGATCACGACCAGCAGCGCGGCCGCGATGTAGGTCCCCCAGCGGACGCGCCGCTGAGTCCAGAGTTGTCTCAGGTTCCGGCCGCGGAGGAACGTCACCAGAAACCAGAGGGCAGGGCCGCCGACCAGCAGCACGGCGCTCGGGTGCGCCAGGGCCGCCAGTACGCCGGCGACCACGCCCACCGCCATGGCGCGGCGGTCGCGCTCGCGGACACCGAGGTACAGGGCGTACGGGTACACGGCCGACAGCAGGAAGACCAGCGACCAGTAGCGCCCGAACTGCGAGTAGATGATGAGGCCGGGGCTGACGGTGACCAGCAGCGTGGCCAGCAGTGCCGTCCGGGTTCCGAGCAGGCGCCGGGCGACCCAGTAGAAGGCCGGCACCGCAAGCACCCCGAAGAGCGCCGGCAGCAGGCGGATGCCGAGCTCGTTGAGCGGACGCCAGGATGCCACGAAATAGTGATTGATGAAGTAGAGCAGGGGCCGCGGATTGGTGAGCTTCGGGTGGAGCGAGTCCCGCCGCATGAAGATCTCGTCGCTGTCGAAGCTCCAGTCGCCGAGCCGCCAGAAGCGGAGGGCGAAGGCCAGGACGACGAGGGCGCCCAGGACCCAGGCGGCGCGTCGCTGACGTGGTCCCGTGTCGTGACCTGCTTCCGGGTGCATGCGGACCTCGTGTGGATGGCTCGTGAACCGGGCGGAGGCGAGGAACTCTAACCGCTGCCGGACCGCGGCACCACGCCGGGGCGGTCCCCCCGGAGAGGCCATCTCGGGCCCTCCACTCTTGACAATTGTGACCTATCTCACGATCCTTCTCGGCGGCGCAAGCTTTTCCGAAAACGAGATGACGCCAACTTGGTGCTCATTCCTTCGCGCCCTCGAGGCTAGTCCCCTAGTCTCAGCGGACCTACACCTCACAACACATCCATAGGGACCAGGCAGAGATCCTGCCTGCCCGCGCGTCAGATCCCCCTGCGCGACGGGCCGCCGCTTTGGCCGAGCCGAGCGATGGCCCTTCCCCTGACGCCACCAGTGTGTCACCTCCCAGCCACGTGACGGAGAGAGGAACGCCCGCGTATGACCCGTAGCTTGAAGTTCTCACGCCAGGTTGAGCGTCTGCGAGCCCCGATGCTCGCGGTCGCGCTGATCGCGTTTGGCGCCTGTGACGGCTCCAACTCCATTGGCCCCGAAAGCAGCAGCCTTCCGGGAACCGACGGCGTGCCCACCGAGGCCGGCGTCCAGGCCGTTCCGGTGAGCCAGCCGGAGTTCGCCACTGCATTCGCCGGCGGGATCCCGTTCGGGACCTCCGCGCTGCCGACGAGCTGGTTCGGCTCGCGCTACAATGGCGCGCTGCGCAACATCTGGCCCGGCTCGCTTGTCAGCGAGTTGGCGGCGATCAAGGCGCGCGGCGGCAAGGTCGTGCTCATGTTCGCCGGGAACGAGAAGTACTACAAGGATGGCAACGGCCATTTCAGCCTGACCAAGTGGAAGGACCGCATCGACCGGTTCAGGAGCGTCAATTTCAACTCGTACGTCAACGATGGCACGGTCATCGGCCACTACCTGATCGACGAGCCGAACGATCCCTCCAACTGGAACGGCCAGCCGGTCTCGGCATCGACGGTGGACGAGATGGGGCGGTACAGCAAGCAGCTCTGGCCCAACATGCCGACGATCGTCCGCACCGAGCCGGCATTCTTCAACTTCAGTCCCCGCTACATCGACGCCGCCTGGGCCCAGTATCTGTCCCGCCGGGGCAATGTCAGCAACTATATCCGCGACCAGGTCTCCGATGCACAGCACCGCGGACTGCAGCTCGTCGTGGGCATGAACGTCATCAAGGGCGGGACACCCAACGGCACGCAGATGAGCGCCAGCGAGGTCAAGGAGTGGGGCGCGACGCTGCTGAGCAGCTCCTATCCCTGCGCGTTCATCAGTTGGCAGTACAGCTCGAGCTATCTGAACAACAGCAGCATCGAAGACGCGATGAGCTACCTGCGCAACAAGGCCGAAAACCGCAGCAGCCGTAGCTGCCGAAGCTGAGCAGGCAGTTTCTCCAGTAGACTCGACGGGGCCGCGGACACATCCGCGGCCCCGTCTCGTTGCTCCCCCGGCTCACCACCCGCCCTTGCGGAGCAGGACGACGGGGATGGTGCGGAGCATGATGCGCAGGTCTTCGCGCAGGCTCTTGCGCCGGATGTACTCGAGGTCGTAGCGCACCTTGGTGCGCACGTCGTCGAGCGAGCGGTCG
>DATAHW010000166.1:0-1793 GCA_036262935.1 Gemmatimonadales bacterium
CAGGCGCCCGCGCCGTCGGCCGCGGGTGCCTGTCATCCCGAGCGAAGCGAGGGATCTGGGCCGCCTGCCTCGACCCATTCACGAGCAAGATCCCTCGCTTCGCTCGGGATGACAATGGGGCAGGCGCGCCGGGCTCCTGCCGCCTGCCCGCCTGCCCGCCTGCCTGCCCGCCTGCCCGCCTGCCCGCCTGCCCGCCCTCCCGTCACCCCCTCAGCGCCACCGCCCCCGCCACCGCGAGCGCCAGCAGCGCCAGGCCGGCGAGGAGCAGCCACGACCGCCGGAGCGGCGCGGTGGGGGAGAGGGCGGCCGGCGGCGCGGCTTCGACCGAGGCCGATGGCACCGCGGCTTCCGGGATGGCGGGCATTCCCGACGCGGGTGTAAGCCCGGCGGCGCCGAGGGCCCGCACGAATTCGATGGTGGAATCGAACCGCTCGTCGGGGTCGAGCGCGAGCGCGCGGCGAATCGCGCGGTCGGCGGTGTCGGGGACATCGGCGCGGGCCGCGCGCACGCTCGGCACCGGCGCGGTGAACCGCTGGGCGATGATGGCGGCCCCCGACCCGCCGGTGAACGGAGGCCTGCCGGTGAGCATCTCGTAGCACACCACGGCCAGCGAATACTGATCGGTCCGGGCGTCCACGGTGCGCTGGCCGGTGGCCTGCTCGGGCGCCATGTACGCCGGCGTGCCGAGCGCGAGCCCGGCCTGGGTGAGCCGCGACTCGTTGGACCCGCCGAGCGCGCGGGCGATACCGAAGTCGGCCACGAGCGTGTCGCCATCGAGCGTGAGCAGGATGTTCTCGGGCTTGATGTCGCGGTGAACGACGCCCTCGCGGTGCGCGTAGTGCAGCGCGCGGCCCGCCTCCGCCGTGATCCGGAGCGCCTCGTCGAGCGCGAGCCGGCCCTCGCGCGCGATCCGGTCGTGGAGACTCTCGCCCCGGACGTAGGGCATCGTGTACCACAGCAGCCCCGCGGTCTCGCCGGAGTCGTGGACGCTCAGAATGTGCGGGTGCTGGAGCCGCGCCGCGGTGGTGATCTCGCGGCGGAACCGGTCGGCGCCCATCGTGACGGCAAGCGCCGGGCGGAGCAGCTTGAGGGCCACCGGGCGGCCGTGCTTGACGTCGCGGGCGAGATACACCGTGGCCATGCCGCCTCGGCCGAGCTCCTGCTCGAGCACGTAGCTGCCGCTCAGACCGTGCTCCAGCACCGCGCGTGGATCGTTCGGGAGCGACCTCTGGGACCGGGTGGTGGAAGACTCCAATTCTTCATACCCCTGGGTAGAGGAGCATTCGCGGGAGCGGGAGCTCGCCGGGTGCTGCGATGGGCGCGGAACGGGACGTGCGGCTTGCCAGACGCACGCCAGCGGCGGCCCGGGTGAGCAGCGTCAAGAACTCAGGCTGTGCGCCCGGACGGGCAGCTCTCAGCCAATGTCTTGCCTGGCAAGCGATTCGCCCGGCGGTCCGGTCGCCGAGCGGGCGGGACTGTATGATTTCTCGAGCATCTCACGTGGCCGGCGCAGCCGGAGCTGTACACTCCGGCGCAACAACAGGGTGGCGCCGGAGCCGCAGGGCCGGGCCGTGCCCTTGAGATCGGCTTGACGGCGACGGTCCAGCATTCACCCGCGAGAAGGCCAACGCGCCCCGGCGCTTCACGATGACAGAGGACACCCCCCATGCCCCGCACACGTTGGTTCGCCCCCGCACCGGTCGCCCGCCTGACGCTGGCCCTCATGCTGGGCACGGTCGGCTGCCGTGACGCCGAGTCGCCCACGGCGCCCGCATCCTCCCCACCCGAACTCG
>DATAHW010000167.1:0-39116 GCA_036262935.1 Gemmatimonadales bacterium
CGCGATACGCCAGCGTCGGCGTGCCCTCCACCAGCCGGTAGATTCGGAAGTCGCCCCAGTCGAGCAGGCGATTGGCCAGCCGCTCGATCTGGTCGAACGAGCCCTGCAGGGTGGAGTTGCTGGCGATCGCCGCCTCCATCAAGTGCACCTTGTTGAGGTCCTCGGCGCCGATCGCCTCCTCGAGGATCCGCCGGGTGAGCAGTCCCAGGACCCCCAGCGCGAGCGCGACGGCCAGCCAGCCCACCGGCGCGAGCGATCGGACCGTCGCCACCACCACCACCGTCGCCGCCAGCGTGAGCAGGTATGAGATGATCTCCCATCGCAAGATGAGGATCTTCTCGGCGTGCTCGAGCTTGTCCCGGACGAGCAGGGTGAAGTAGAACAGCGCGCGGGTCGAGAAGAAGTAGCTGCAGATGAGGATCGCCGCCGCGGGCAGCAGATCGAGCGACAGGTCGGGATGGCCCGTGAGCGCCAGCACGCCGGCGTACGGGCCGTACGCGGCCGCGAAGGCGAGCACTTCCCGGCCGGCGTTGATGAAACCCGCGCGCGGAAGCTTTCTGAGCCAGAGCACATCCGAGGCGAACACGCCGGCCCAGAGCGCCAGCACCACGGGCGAGGGCCCGACGCACGCGCTCCCCACCAGCGCCACCACGCCGGACTGGGTGAGATACGAATACTTGCTGAGCCGCACGGGCGACACGCGGAGCGCGAGCACGCCGGCCAGCAGCAGCAGCGTCGCCACCGGCTGCCCCAGCCAGCGCGTATCCGCTGCGAGCGCGAGCACCGCGACCACCAGGCCGCCCGGGCCGAGGACCTGCGCATAGCGCTCGATCAGGCGCTGCACGTCCCTCATGCGGTAACCATCCGATGGTCGAGCGCCTCGCGGAGCGACGAGAGGAAGGCCTGCGCCGCGTCCACCCCGCCGGTGCCCAGGACGTCCACCAGCGCGCTCCCCACCACCACGCCGTCGGCCTGCGTTGCGACGGCCCGCGCCTGCGCCGGCGTCGAGATGCCGAACCCGACCGCCACCGGCAGCTTGGTGGCGCGTCGCACCCGCGCGATCGACTGTTCCAGGCCCTCCGCCAGCGCCGCACTGGCTCCGGTGACACCCAGGCGGGCGATCAGGTAGACGAAGCCCTCCGCCCCCTCCAGCGCTGCCGTCATCCGCTCCGGCCGCGTGGTCGGGGCCACGAGGCGGATCAGGTCGAGTGGGCTCGCCCGGACCAGCGACTCGACGGATGGATCGCCACCCGCGGGGAGATCGGTGAGCAGGAGGCCGGCCACCCCGAGCGCCGCGGCCTCGCCGAGGAACCGCTCGACGCCGTAGTGCAGGATGGGGTTCAGGTAGCTGAACACGACGACCGGTTTGGTGAGCCGCGCGCGCTCGATGAGCGCCAGCGTGCCGGCCAGCGTCATCCCCTGCCGGAGGGCCTCGAACGTGCTGCGCTGGATGGTGGGACCGTCGGCCAGCGGATCGCTGAACGGCACGCCGACCTCCAGGATATCGCACACCGCCTCCGCGCCGCGGAGCGCGGCGAGGCTCGAATCCGGAGATGGGTAGCCGGCGGTGAGATAGGGAATGAGGGCGGTGCGGTCCCGCGCCGCGAGCTCGGCCCAGGCGGGCGCCATCCGCGATTCAGACAAAGTAGTCGCCGGGCGTGAGCCCGTAGCGTTCTGGACTGGTCACCTTGACGATGGAGCGGCGGTAGGCGCCGTCCTCAGTCTGCTCGCTCAGGCTCACCAGCGTGCCGGGGGGCGGCACCATGCCGCCGTCCGCATCCACGGCGATCCGCACCATCGGGCGGTTGAGCTGCTGGCCCTCGGGATTGGGCGCGGCGACGAGGCCCACCTCGAACGTGTCGAGAATGACGCAGGTGCCGACCGGATAGATGCCGATCAGATTGATCAGCGCCTTGACGAGGATCGTGTCGTAGCCGCGCTTGGGGTTCTGCCACATCTCGCGGAGTACCTGGTCGGGCTCGATCGGCACGGTCTGGTAGCTGCGGCGGGTGGTCGCCGCGTCGAAGCCGTCGGCCACCGACACGATCCGCGAGTAGATGCCCAGTGCGCGCTCCCGGACGGTCTTGGGGTACCCGGTCAGATCGGTTTTCATGTGATGTTCGTGAGCTACCAGGATGCTGCGGAAGGGCAGCTCGTCGCCGGCCCGCATGCTGAACAGCGTGAGCGCGCCGAGCCACGGATGCGCCTGCATGATGCGCCATTCCCGCTCGTCGAGCCCGCTGGTCTTGTTGAGGATCTCCACCGGCACGCGCGCCTTGCCCACATCGTGCAGCAGCGCGGTCATCCCGAGATCGTAGAGCTGGAGCCGGGTGAAGCCGAGCTTTTTGCCGAGCGCGACCGAGAAGATGCACACGTTCACCGAGTGGGTGAAGGTGTATTCGTCGTAGTCGCGGATGGTGGTGAGCCCGACGAGGGAGGTCTCGTTGTTGAGCACCTGGTCCACGATGAGCTGCACGGCGCGCTTCACCCGCTTGACGCTGGTGGCCCGCCCGAGCCGCGCCCCGGTGATCACGTCCTTGGTCACCGCCACGCCCTGCGAGTAGATCCGCTTGGCCTGCTCCTTGGCCTCTTCGGCGTCGGGATCGTGCTCCTGCTGGACGGCCCGCTCGACTTCGATCCCCTTGACGCCGCCGGCCCCGAGCCGCTCGGCGAGCTCCTCGAAGCGATCGTCGGGCTCGCCGTCCCCGGCGAGGCTCAGCAGCAGACTCAGCAGGATCTGCCACTCGCGCCGGTCCGCGCCGGCGCGCACCCGGAGCGCGCCGATGGAGAAGCCGCGAAGCGTCGCCAGGATGTGGCTGAAGGCCGCATAATTGTCGAGCTCCAGCCGGAGGCGGGTGGCGTTGACGAAAATGAAGTCTCCCGCCATGCGGAGCTCGAGCTCGCTTTCGACGGCCACCAGCGCGCGCGCGGTGGTATCGAGATCCTCCAGTGCCTTCTGCACCGTGGCGTTCTCGACCGGGTAGAGCTTGAGGCTCCGGAGTGCCGTGTAGAGCGTCAGCAGCAACTGGCGCCCGCCCTGTCGCAGGCGCCCCTCGCTGGCGCCCGCGCGCGCCGGCTCGGCGGGGAGGGTCACGCCGGGGCGTCCCTGAGCGAGCGGCTCACGGCGTTCCGCACCACGAGCTCCTTGTCCTCGGCGGCCTGCTGGAGGAGCTCGCGGGCCTCGGGTGTCCGGATCTTCCCGAGGGCCATGGCCGCGCACGCGCGGGTCTCCGCGGATTGCTTGCGCCGCAGGAGCCCGCGAGGGATGAGCATCGCGCCCAGCGGCTTGATGCCACCGGCGCCCGCGATCGCCCCGTACGCCTCGAAGAACGCCATCTTTTCGGTGAGGTCCATCTCGTTCACCTGACTGCCGAGCACCACGGCCTCGACACGGCGCTGCGCGCCCTTGTAGCCCCGCGCCCCGACCGCCCGCACCGCGGCCAGGCGGACGGCGCGGTCCGCATCCTCCAGCGCCGCATCCAGCAGCGCGAGCGCCGAGGGAGTGCCGAGCTGGGCGAGGGCCTGCACGGAGGCGAGCCGGACGGCGGGATCGCGGTGCTTCACCGTCTCTCCCAGGCCCGGCACCGCCTGCGTGAGCTGCCGCCGCCCGCAGAGCGCGACCACCGCCGCGAGCGCCTCGGACTCGGGCGAGCGCAGGATGCGGATCACCTCGGGTGCATGCGTCTCGGCCAGACGGTCGGCCACCTGCTCGAGCACGCTCCGAAGTGCGGGGGACGCGAGCAGCGGAATCCAGGTGAGGACCGGCTCGAGCGCGCTCGCGCGCAGCTCGTGGAGCACCTCCGCCACGGTGGCTTCGCCCGCCAGGCCCGGCGCCTCGTCCAGGGATTGCAGCAGCTGGCTCACGATCGCCGGCTCGCTCAGCTTGGCCACGAACCCATCGAGCCGGGCCGCATGCCCGGGGAGAAGCGCCGGCGCACGGCCCGCCAGCGCCCGGCACTCGCGGAGCACCATGGCCGCCGTGCGGAAATCGCGGGCATTCAGAAAGTTCGGAAACAGCGCCTCGAGCGTGTCGAGGATTTCCGCGCGCACCGGTTCTTCGGGCTGCAGCTCGAAGAGGTCGAACAGGATGTTGAGCGCCGGCGTGCGCACATCCCGCTGGTATTCCGTCTCGAGCGCCCGCGCCACCTGGTTGATCTCGCTCTCATCGAGGAAATAAAGGGTCGAGTCGAATTCGTCGAGATCGACCACGCCTCTGGGCCGGGGTGGCGCCTCCTCGGCCGCGGCAGCGCGGCGCGCCTCGGCGCCGGCCTGGTCGTCCGCGCCGGCGGGATAGGTGCCGGTCTGCTCCGGCCCGGTGCCGTCGCCCAGAAACTCGGTGAACTGATACTGGATGAGCTCGAACTCCTGCTCCCAGAGCAGTGTGAGCAGGTCATCACCGGCATCGGCCGGGAGAAACCGCGCGCGATTGATCATCTCCAGGAATCGCGGGAGCTCGTCCAGCTCCGCGCCGCGGCCGATCGTGAGCGAGCGCATTCCGTCCTTGAACAGTCCCCAGGCGATGCTGTCGGCCTTGCTGAGCTGATGGTAGACCACCTCGTTTTCCCAGACGAAGTCCGTCTCCGCCACCGTGAGCGTGAGCTCGTCCAGCACCGCCCAGATCGGCTGGAACGCCGTCCTGAGATTGTCGCTGGCCCGCTGGTAGATGGGATTGTTCGGCAGGTACATGTGATAGGCGCGCAGCGCCTTCACCAGCCCGTTGATGAGCTCCGCGACCTGCGAGGCGGGAAGGATGTCCGTCATCGGCGCCTGGCCGCTCGTCAAACGGGGTCTCCGAGCAGCGCGGCCACGTGGGCCACGTCCTTGTCGCCCCGGCCACTGAGGCAGACGAGCACGATCGACCCCGCCGGCCACCGTCCCGCCTCCCGGCGCACCCAGGCGAAGGCGTGCGCGGTTTCGAGCGCGGGGATGATCCCCTCCAGCCGGCAGACGGCCTGGAACGCGTCGAGCGCCTCGGCGTCGGTGGCCGACTCGTAGCGCACGCGTCCGCTGTCGCGAAGCTGGCTGTGCTCCGGCCCGACGCCCGGATAGTCCAGCCCCGCCGACACCGAGTGGGCGGGCATCACCTGGCCGTCGGCGTCCTGCAGCAGGTAGCTCATGCTCCCGTGAAGCACACCGGGGGTGCCCGCGCTGAGGGTGGCGCTGTGGTGGCCGGTCGAGATCCCTTCTCCCGCGGCCTCCACCCCCACCAGCCGCACGGCGGGATCGTCGAGAAAGCCGGCGAAGATGCCCATCGCGTTCGAGCCGCCGCCGACACACGCCACCACCGTGTGCGGCAGCCGGCCGTAACGCGCCAGCATCTGCGCCCGCGCCTCGCGGCCGATGACCGACTGGAAGTCACGCACCATCCGCGGAAACGGATCGGGCCCGACCACCGAGCCGATGATGTAATGGGTCGTCGGGACGTTGGCGACCCAGTCGCGGAGCGCCTCGTTGGTGGCGTCCTTGAGAGTGCGGGTGCCGGACGACACCGGGACTACCGTGGCGCCAAGCAGCTGCATGCGGTAGACGTTGAGCTTCTGCCGCGCGACGTCCTCGGCCCCCATGTACACGACGCATTCGAGTCCGAACCGGGCGCAGACGGTGGCCGTCGCCACGCCGTGCTGGCCGGCGCCGGTCTCCGCGATGATCCGGCGCTTCCCCATCCGGAGCGCGAGCAGCGCCTGGCCGATCGTGTTGTTGATCTTGTGCGCCCCGGTGTGGTTCAGGTCCTCGCGCTTGAGGACAACCGTCGCGCCCGTTTCCGCTCCCAGGCGCGGCGCCTCCGAGAGCGGCGTCGGCCGGCCGACGAACTCCGCCAGCAGACTCTCGAGCTCTGACCAGAAGGCGGCATCGTCCCGCGCGGCGTCGTACAGGGCCGCGAGATCTTCGAGCGCCGCGACGAGCGTCTCGGGGACGTAGCGCCCGCCGTAGGGACCGAATCGTCCGGCGACGGCCCGCTCAACTGATGGGGCTATGGCCACACACCGCCTCCAGGAAACGCAGAATCTTGTCGGGGTCCTTGATGCCGGGCTGGCGCTCGACGCCGGAACTTACATCCACCACCTCCGGCCGAACGAGGGCCACCGCGGCGCCGACCGTGGCGGGCGCGAGGCCGCCGGCGAGCACCATCGTGGCACCCGCGAGCCGGTTCCGGGCCTCGCGAGCCACGGCAAGGTCGAGCGAAACGCCGCTGCCCCCGGCCGCGTGCGCGACCCGGGGCTCCACCAGCACCGCGTCGCCATCGAGCGCCGCCTCGGCCAGGGCGTCGAGATCGCCGGGTAGGGCGATCCGCACCACGCGCCACACCACCAGGCCTGCCGCGCGGAGCCGGGCGGCCGCCGCCCGGGGATAAGGCCCGTGGAGCTGCGCGCCGGCCAAGCCGGCCGCCTGGCTAACCTGCAGGATCTCTTCGACTGATTGGCTGTCGTAGACACCGAGGACGGGCACGCCATCCGCGGCGGCCCTCACCTCGGCGGCTGCCGAGTTGGTGATGCGCCTCGGTCCACCAGCAAAAACGACGCCCAGCCACGCGGCGCCCGCGGCCGCGGCCGCGGCCGCGTCCTCCGGCCGCGTGAGGCCGCAGATCTTCACCCGCACGGCCGCGCCCGCGCTACCGGCCACGGCGCGGGACCTGGATGAGCCGACCCAGCAGGGCCTCCGGATCGGCCGCGGCGGAGAGCGCCGTGCCGATGAGAACGGCATCGGCGCCCGCGAGCGCGGCGAGCTCGACGTCGGCAGGCGTGCCCATGCCGCTCTCCGCTACGGCCACGCACTCGGCGGGCAGGTCGCGGAGGAGCGACCACGCGGCCGCCGTGTCGATCCGGAAGGTGTCGAGATCCCTGCTGTTCACGCCGAGGAGCCGTGCGCCCGCCTCGAGGGCCCGGGCCACCTCGGGCGCCGTGTGCACCTCGACCAGCGCGTCGAGTCCCGCGGCCGCGGCGCAGGCGAGCAGCGCGCGCAGCCGGTCCGGGGCGAGCGCCCGGACGATGAGCAGCACACCGGCGGCGCCGGCGGCTCGGGCCTCGATGATCTGCAGCTCGTCGAGGATGAAATCCTTCCGGAGGACCGGGATGCTCGTCCGGGCCGCGGCGGCGCGGAGATCGTCGAGCGAGCCCCCGAAGAACGGGCCGTCGGTGAGCACCGAGATCGCAGCCGCACCTTGCCGCGCGTATCGCCCGGCGCGATCGGCCGGATCCAGATCGTCGCGGATGGTCCCGGCCGAGGGCGAGCGCCGTTTCACCTCCGCGATGACCGCGACGCGCTCCCCGCGGAGCGCCGCCGCGAGCGACGCCGGCCGGGGCGCGTCCGCGGCTTCACGTTCCACGGCCGCCCGGCGCGTGCGCAGGCCCGCCAATTGTCCGCGGGTGGAGGTAAGAATCTGGTCGAGGGTGACGGGCATCTTGTCCTTCGGCCGGTCTTCGGGTATAGTTGTTCGGGCTCTATTCGGTCGCACCATGACGAGGAGGATGCTGATGCCCCTGACCAAGCGCCAGAGCGAAATACTCGCGTTTCTGCAGCACCACATCCTGGAGCAGGGCTACGCGCCCAGCTTCGAGGAAATCGCCGAGCGGTTCGGCTTCCAGTCGCTTGCCACGGTCCACGAGCATCTGACCAATCTCGAGCGGAAGGGCTACATCCGGCGCTCCTACAACGAGAGCCGCTCCATCGAGGTTCTGCCGCCGCGCGGCACCGGCGCCGCCAGTGAGATCCCCCTGCTGGGCAAGGTCGCGGCCGGCACGCCCATCGAGTCGCTCATGCATCAGGAAAGCATCGCGGTTCCCGACCAGATGCTGCCGCGCCGCGGGCCCAACTACGCGCTCCGGGTGCAGGGCACATCCATGATCGACGAGCACATCATGGATGGCGATGTCGTCGTGGTGCACGGCAAGCAGAGCGCCGAGAACGGCGAGATGGTCATCGCGCTGGTCAACGGCAGCGAAGCCACGGTCAAGAAGTTCTATCGCGAGCCCGGAGGCTGGATCCGACTGCAGCCCGCCAACGCCACCATGCAGCCCATGCGCTTTCAGGAGCGGGACGTGCTCATACAGGGCGTGGTGGTGGGCGTCATCCGGAAGTACTGAGGCGGCGCGTGTCGTTCTGAGCGGAGCGGAGCCGCGCCAGTACCGCGGCCCCCGCCCCGCTCTCCAGCGCCGCGCGCGCGCGCTCCACCGACTCTCCGAACGTCCATCCGTTCCGGCTCACGTACAGCGCGGCCGCCGCGTTGAGCAGCACGGCGCAGCGCTCCGCCACGTGCCCCTGCCCCTCGAGTAGCCGCTCCAGCCGCGCGGCGTTTTCCGCCGGTCCGCCGCCCGCGAGCGCGCCCAGGTCGTCGCACTCGAGCCCGTGATGGTCGGGGAGGATGGTCCATTCGCCCACCTCTCCATCCCGCACCTCCCACACCCGCGTCGCGCCCGAGGGGCTCACCTCATCCATACCGACGACCGCGTGCAGCACCAGCGCGTGCGCCGCGCCCAATCGCGCGAGGGCCTCGGCCACGAGTGGCGCCCGAGCCGCGCTCGAGACCCCGATGACCTGGCGGCGCACGCCGGCCGGATTGGCCAGGGGGCCCAGCAGGTTCATCATCGTGGCCACGCCGAGCTCCTTGCGCACCGGTCCGACGTGGCGCATCGCGGGGTGATAGGCAGGGGCGAACAGGAAAACCAGCCCCGCGCCCCCGAGCACCTCCCCGGCGCGCGAGGGCGGCAGTGCGATGTCGATCCCCAACGCCTCGAGCACATCCGCCGAGCCGGAGCGCGACGTGTAGCTCCGGTTCCCGTGCTTCGCCACCGGGACGCCCGCACCGGCGACCAGAAACGCCGCGGCGGTCGAGATGTTGAGCGTACCGACCGCGCCGCCGCCGGTTCCGCAGGTGTCCACCAGCGCCTCGGGGTCCGCCGTCTCGAGCCGGACCATGGCGCAGCGGAGCGCGTGCGCGGCCCCGGCCAGTTCGGCCGCGGTTTCGCCCTTGGCGCCGAGCCCCATGAGAAGCGCTGCCGTGAGCACCGGCGTGGACTCGCCCCGCATCACCACGCCAAAGGCCGCCACGGCTTCCTCGACGCTGAGCGATTCGCCGAGCGAGAGCAGTTGGATGGCGTGGCGGAGCGGAGCGTCCTGGGTCACGGGCGGTCGCGGTCGGGCGTCGGCGGAGCGGTCGGGGAGCGTGGCAAAGAGTACCCGTGAAAGCGGTCTTTTGTCAATCGTGACAAGGATTTGCGCGGCTTGCCCGAGGGGTCGGCGTCCGCTAGATTCCGGGCCGATGAGCCGGACATTTCTCGCCACGCTGCAGTTCGACGGGACCGGGTTCGTCGGGTGGCAGCGCCAACCCGCCGGCCGGACGGTGCAGGCCGAGTTCGAGCGCGTGCTCGAGCGCCTGTTGGGGCAGCACGCGCCGGCCGCGGCCGCGGGGCGGACGGACGCCGGGGTACACGCTACCGGACTCGCCGTCAGCTTTGCCGCCCCGGTGAGCTGGTCCCCGAACAGCCTCCGCCGTGCGCTCAACGCGCTCCTCCCCGAGGATTGCTGGGTCGAGCAGGTCCACGCCATGCAGCCCGGCTTCCATGCACGCCGGAGCGCCCTCACACGCCGGTACCGCTACGACGTCGGCACCGACAAGGCATCGGCCTCGCCGTTCCGGCACCCGTTCGAATGGGCCCTGGCCCGGCCGCTGGACGTGAGCGCGCTGCGGGCGGCCGCCACGCTCCTGCAGGGCGAGCATGACTTCCGGGCGTTCGCGGCGAAGGGACAGGAGAAGCCGCATTACCGCTCGCGGCTGAGCGTCTCCGAGTGGGAGGAGCGGGCAGGCGGCCGGGGCGTGAGCTTTCACGTCGAGGCCGATCGCTTCCTCCACCACATGGTCCGCCTGCTGGTGGGCACGATGGTGGACGTCGGGCTGGAGCGCCGTCCGCTTTCCGACATCGACGTGCTCCTGGGCCGGGCCGACAACCAGGCCACGAGCCCCCCCGCGCCGCCGCAGGGACTCTACTTCATCGGTGCCTCCTACCCGCCGGCGCTGTTCGCCACATCCGAGGGCGCATCCGTCGTCGAGCGCGGCGCGGTGCCGCACCATGCGTAACCGGGCACTCGCGCTGCTGCTGCTCGCGGTCGCCTGCCGCGAAGGCCGGGCCCCGCCCGCCGCCTCGACCGCTGCCCAGCCGCCTGTCGCGATCAGCACGGCCGCCGCCCAGGTGGCCGCCCGCATTCCCGCCGCGGCACCCGCTCCGGACGCCGCCACGTCGCGCCGCACGGCGCTGGTGGCCGCGGTGGAGCGTGCCTCGGGCGCGGTGGTGTCGATCAATGTGACCTCTACTCAGGAGGCGGCGCCGCGCTCGCCGTGGGATTTTTTCTTCGTGCCCGAGGGCGCGCGCGTCGTGCAGGGCTACGGCACGGGCTTCGTCGTCCGGCCGAACGGCGTGATCGTCACCAACCAGCACGTCGTCGCCAACGCGCGGAAGGTCGTGGTCACGCTGCCGGACGGGACCGACCTGCCCGCCAAGGTGCTGGGGGAGGACCCACTCACCGATATCGCGGTGCTCAAGGTGACGCGGACCGGACTGCCGACCATCACGCCCGGCCGGAGCACCGACCTCATGATCGGCGAGTGGGTGGTCGCGATGGGCAATCCCTATGCCTACCTGCTGGGCAACGCCGAGCCGACCGTGACGGTGGGCGTGGTGAGCGCGACGTCCCGGAACATCCTCCCCACGGGCGAGCAGCCGGGGCTCTACCTCGACATGATCCAGACCGATGCCGCCATCAATCCGGGCAACTCCGGCGGCCCGCTCACCAACGTTCTGGGCGAGGTCATCGGGGTCAACTCCTCCATCTTCACCAGCAGCGGCGGGTCCGTGGGCCTGGGCTTCGCCATCCCGATCGAGCGCGCGCTCCGCGTAGCCGACGAGATCATCAAGAACGGCTCGGTGCGCCGCGCCTGGGTGGGCCTCGACGTCGAGGGCGCCGCCGCCATGCGTGAATGGAAGAGCCAGGGGGGCGTGGCCGTCGCCTCGGTCGCCGCGGACGGGCCGGCGGCCCGCGCCGGCCTCAGGACCGGCGACGTGCTGATGGAGGCCAACGGCCGCCGGCTCCGGAACTATCTGGACTGGGAGGCGGTAAAGCTCGACCTCCATGTCGGTGATACCGTGGGGCTCAGCGTGCGGAGCAGCGGCGGCACCGTGCGGAGGCGGATCGTGACCGGCGACCTCCCCACGGTCACCGCGGCCAAGGTCACCGTGCTCCAGGACCTGCAGCTCATCAACGTCACGCCCCAGGTCCGCGCCGAGCGGGGCATCCGGAGCGAGCGTGGGGCGCTCATCTTCCGCATCTCGCCCCAGGTGAGCCGCGCCACCGGCCTCGAGGAGGGCGACGTCATCGTGGGCATCAACCGCACCGCGGTACGGGACGCCGAGCAGGTGGAGGATCTGCTCAACGTGCGCTCGGGCGAAGTCATCCGCGTGTACGTCGAGCGCCAGGGCCAGATCACCTTCACCGACCTCGTCTTCCGGTGACCGACGACCGCTGGCGCTCGCCGCTCGGCACCCGCTACGCCTCGCCGGCCATGCAGGTGCTCTGGGGCGAGCCCCACCGCATCGGCCTCTGGCGGCGGCTCTGGCTGGCCCTGGCGGAGGCGGAGCGCGAGCTGGGGCTCGACATCCCCGAGGACGCACTGGCGCAGATGCGGGCGCACCTCGACGACGTGGATCTCGCGGCCGCCGACCGCTACGAGCGGCGCTTCCGCCACGACGTCATGGCCCACGTCCACGCCTTCGGCGACCAGGCGCCGGCCGCGCGCCCCTACCTGCACCTGGGCGCCACCAGCGCCTTCGTCACCGACAATGCCGACCTGATCGTCATGCGCGAGGGGCTCCGCCTCCTGCTCGGCCGGGTCATCGCCGTGCTGCAGGCGCTCGAGGGGTTCGCGCGCCGCACCGCCGATCTGCCCTGCCTCGCATACACCCACTTCCAGCCCGCCCAGCTCACCACGGTGGGCAAGCGCACCACGCTCTGGATGCAGGACTTCGCCCTCGATGTCGAGGAGCTCTCGCATCGGCTGGAGGCGCTCCGGTTCCGCGGCTGTCAGGGGACCACCGGCACGCAGGCGTCCTTCCTCGAGCTGTTCGGCGGTGACCACGCCCGGGTGCGCGAGCTCGAGCGTCGGGTCACGGCCAAGCTGGACTTCGACGCCCAGTTCGCCGTCACCGGCCAGACCTACCCGCGGAAGACCGACAGCATGGTGCTCGACGCGCTCAGCGGGATTGCCCAGTCGGCGGCCAAGATGGCGGGCGATCTTCGCCTGCTGCAGCACGAGGGCGAGCTGCTCGAGCCGTTCGAGTCCGAGCAGATCGGCTCGAGCGCCATGGCCTATAAGCGGAATCCGATGCGCGCCGAGCGGATCGCGGGGCTCGCACGGTTCGTCATTTCGCTCCAGGCCAACGGCGCGCACACCGCCGCGAGCCAGTGGCTCGAGCGCACGCTCGACGACAGCGCCAACCGCCGGCTGACGCTCCCCGAGGCGTTCCTCGGCACCGACGCCATTCTGGTGCTCGCGACCAACGTCGCGGCGGGGCTCGAGGTGCACGAGGAGGTCGTCCGTCGGCACGTCGAGGCGCAGATGCCGTTCATGGCCACCGAACGGTGGCTGATGCTCGGCGTCGCGCGCGGCGGCGATCGGCAGGCGCTGCACGAGGTGATCCGCCGCCACAGTCTCGCGGTGGCCGACTCGGTGAGTCGCGGCGGGGTGAACGATCTGCTCGACCGACTGGCCGCGGACCCGGCGTTCCGGAACGTGCCCGCCGCCGCGCTGCGGGCCGAGCTCGAGCCCGCCGCATACACCGGCCGCGCCGGGCTCCAGGTCGGCGAGTTCCTCGAGGAGTTTCTCCATCCGCTGCTCGAGCGCGCCCGCCCCCTCGCGGCGGATACCGGCGGCGCGGAGGTCCGGGTATGAGCACGGTCACCGAGAGCCGGCTGCCGCTCCCCCTGCTCCGCCGCGGCAAGGTGCGGGAGGTATACGAGGTGGATGCGGAGCACCTGCTCCTCGTGGCCAGCGATCGCGTCAGCGCGTTCGATGTCGTGATGCGCCAGCCGATCCCCCGAAAGGGCGCCGTGCTGACCCAGATCAGCGCCTTCTGGTTCGAGCGGCTGGCCCCTGTGTTCCCCTCGCACTACGTCACCGCCCGCACGGAGGAGATCGTCGAGCGGATCCCCCGGCTGGCCGGCCGGGCCGACGAGATCGCCGGGCGGGCGATGCTGGTGCGCCGGACGGCCCCGGTGCCGTTCGAGTGCGTCGTCCGGGGTTACCTGTCGGGATCGGCCTGGGCCGAGTACCGGGCGCACGGCACCCTGGCCGGAGAGCCGCTGGCGGCCGGCCTGCTCGAGAGCGCCCGACTCGAGCCGCCCCTCTTCTCGCCCGCCACCAAGGCGGAGAGCGGCCACGACGAGAACGTAACGCTGGCCCGCATGGCCGCGACGCTCGGGCCCGAGATCGCCGGCGCCTTGCGGGACGCGAGCTTCGCCGTGTACCGGGCGGGGCGGGATCACGCGGCGGCGCGCGGGATCATCGTCGCCGATACGAAGCTGGAGTTCGGCACGACGGCCGAGGGCACGCTGCTGCTCATCGACGAGCTGCTCACACCCGACAGCTCGCGATTCTGGCCGGCCGACCGCTACGCTGCCGGCCGGGCGCAGCCGAGCTTCGACAAGCAGCCGCTGCGCGACTATCTCGCCGGGCTCAGGGCCGCCGGCGCCTGGAACGGCGAGGCACCGCCCCCGCCGCTTCCCGCGGAGGTGGTCGACGCCACCAGCCGGCGCTACCTCGAAGCCTTCCGGCTGCTCACCGGGGTGGAGCTCGGGGCGCCGGCGTGATCCGCACCGCGCCGGAGGGGCGCTGGTTCATCGCCGGAGCGTGGCTGGTGGAGCTGGTGCTCATCCTCGCCGCGGTGCGCACGGGCGCCGGGGGATGGATCGCGGCGTCGGTGCTCTGGTTCGCGCTGGCGGCCTGGGTCGTCGCATTCTTCCGCGACCCCGAGCGCGCCTGGACCCGGGGCGACCGCCTGATCGTGGCGCCGGCCGACGGCAAGGTCGTCAGCGTGATCGAAGTGGAGGAGCCCGCGTTCCTCGCGACGCGGGCGCGGCGGGTCTCGATCTTCATGAACGTGTTCGACTGTCACGTCAACCGCTATCCCACGGATGGTACGGTGGCTTACCGGCACTACAATCCGGGCGCGTTCGGTCACGCCGCGGCCGAGAAGTCGAGCCTCTCCAACGAGCAGGCCTCGGTCGGACTCACCACGCCGCGGGGGAAGGTGCTGGTTCGCCAGATCGCCGGGCTGGTGGCGCGGCGGATCGTGACCGATGACGAGGTGGGCACGGCTGTGCACCAGGGCGAGCGGATGGGCATGATCCGCTTCGGCTCGCGGGTGGACCTTTTCCTGCCGCTGGACACCCGCGTGCTGGTGCACGTCGGGGATACCACGCGGGTCGGGGTGACGGTGGTGGCCGAATGGAGCTGATTCCGCGCCGCAGCAGCGGCGCCCGGCGTCCGTCGATGCGCCAGGTCGTGGTGGTGATGCCCAGCGCGTTCACGCTGGGCAACCTGTTCTTCGGGTTCTGGTCGATCGTCTCCGCCTTCAACGGGAACTATCGCTGGGCGGGATGGTTCATCGTCTTCTCCGGAATCCTCGACATGCTGGATGGCCGGGTAGCCCGGCTCTCCAACACGGGGAGCCGGTTCGGAGCGGAGCTCGACTCGCTGGTGGACGTGATCTCGTTCGGCGTCGCGCCCGCGCTGCTGATCTACTTCCTCGACTTCGCGAGCGCCGGCCGGTTCGCCTGGATTCTCTCCTACATTTACGTCACCGGCGTCGCGCTCCGGCTGGCGCGGTTCAACGTGCTCTCGGCGGGGAAGCCCTCGACCGGCTGGTTCACCGGGCTGCCGTCGCCGTCGGCGGGCATGACGCTGGCGGTCTACTATCCGTTCAGCCAGACGGACTGGTACCGGGCGTCGGTCGCCTATCTCGATCTGCAGCACCAGGGGCTCGTGGTGCTGATTCTGCTGCTCGCGCTCTTGATGGTGAGCAACGTCAAGTACCCGAAGTTCCCGCCGATCGGGCTCCGGAGCGCGCGCGGGCTCTTCGGGCTGGCGGTGCATCTGGGCATCCTGCTCGGCGCGCTGCTCGCACCCGAGTATTTTCTCTTTCCATTGGGCCTCTTCTACGTGGTGTTCGGACTGGCCCGCGCCACGGTCCTGGGGCTGATGGAACGGCAGGAAACGGCGATGGGGGTGGACGAGCGGCTGGCCGACGGCAGCGAGCTCGCCGACGCGCCGCCCCCCGAGCCCACAGGCATCGAGCGCCGGGCCGGCTGGGGCGACCGGCGCCAGACATCGGAGGACCAATGAGCTTTCGAGTGCACGTACGGGTGATGCCGCGTGAAGGGCTGCTGGATCCGCAGGGCCAGGCGGTCGAGCACGCCCTGGGCGCGCTCGGGTTCGCCGACGCCGCGGAGGTTCGCGTCGGCCGGGCGATCGAGCTGGAGGTGGCGGCGCCGACCCGTCCCGAGGCCGAAGCGCGGGTCCGCGAGATGTGCGACAAGCTCCTCGCCAATCCCGTCACCGAGGATTACCTCCTGGAGTTGGAGGAAGCCTGATGCTCAACGTGGCCGTGGTCCGGTTCCCCGGCAGCAACTGCGACTTCGATGCGCTGCGGGCGGCCGAGCTGGTCGGCACGAACGCGTACTTCGCCTGGCACCGCGACACGAGCCTCCGGGGCGCAGACATCGTGCTGCTCCCCGGCGGCTTCAGCTATGGGGACTACCTCCGGTCGGGCGCCATCGCGCGGTTCAGTCCGGTCATGCAGGCGGTCCAGCACCACGCCGCGGAGGGCGGCCCCGTGCTCGGCATCTGCAACGGATTCCAGATCCTCTGCGAGGCGCATCTGCTGCCCGGCGCGCTGCTGCGCAACGCCGGCCTGAGCTTCGTCTCCAAGCCGGTGGACGTGATCGTGGAGCGGACCGACACCGTCTTCACCTCGGCCTACGCGCCCGGGAGCCGGCTGCGGCTGCCCGTGGCCCACGGCGACGGCCGGTTCGTCGCCGCGGCCGACACGCTTCGTATGCTCGAGGCGGAGGGACGGGTGGTGCTGCGTTACGTCGCGGCCACGGAATCCTCGCCCCTCCAGCCCAACCCCAACGGCTCCGCCAACCACATCGCGGGGATCTGCAACGCCGCCGGCACGGTGGTCGGCATCATGCCCCACCCCGAGCGGATCGCCGAAGGCGTGCTGGGGCCGCCCGACGGGCTCGGATTCTTCCGCTCGCTCGCGGCCTGGCAGCCGCGCGCCTCCACGCTCAAGGTGCCCAGCCGATGACTACCGACAAGCCCAGCCGCAACGAGGACGAATATTTCGCCAAGGAGGCCGCCGAGCTGCTCCGGAAGCAGCGCGAGCAGGCCAACGCCGCCGCACGCGAGGCGGAGCGGAAGAGCCACTACATGAAGTGCCCGAAGGACGGGTATGATCTCGTGAGCAGCGTCTACCACGGCGTGCAGATCGAGACCTGCCCGCACTGCGGCGGCATGTGGCTGGACGCCGGCGAGATCGACGCGGTGGCGCACGAGGAGCGGCCCGGCCTCCTCACCCGCGTGCTCTCGGACGCCTTCAGCAGCCTCAGGGACGCACCCCGGCGGGAGCGGCCGTGACCAGCTCCACCGTGGCGTCCGGAGTGATGGAGGCATCGGGCCTCCCGGGCGAGCGGCCGGTGACGCCAGAGGTCGTCCGGGAGCACAACCTCAACGAGCTCGAGTACGGCCGGATCGTCGCGCTGCTCGGGCGCACGCCGACGCTCACCGAGCTCGGGATCTTCTCCGCGCTGTGGTCGGAGCACTGCTCCTACAAGCACTCCCGCACCGTGCTCCGGACGTTTCCCACCACCGGCCCCCAGGTGGTGCAGGGCCCGGGCGAAAACGCGGGCGTGCTCCGCCTGCCGGACGGCTGGGCGGTGGCCTTCAAGATCGAGTCCCACAACCACCCATCGGCTGTTGAGCCGTACCAGGGGGCGGCGACCGGCGTGGGCGGCATTCTCCGCGACGTGTTCACCATGGGTGCCCGGCCGGTGGCGCTGCTCAACAGCCTGCGCCTCGGGCCGCTCGAGAGTCCCCGCAACCGGTATCTCTTCGCCGGCATCGTGCGTGGCGTGGGGGACTACGGCAACTGCGTCGGCGTGCCCACGCTCGGCGGCGAGGTCGGCTTCGCGCCCGGCTACACCGGGAACCCGCTGGTCAATGCCATGTGCGTCGGGCTGCTCAAGGAGGCCGATCTCATCCGCGCCGCCGCGCACGGCGTGGGCAACGTGCTGCTGACCGTGGGCGCGCGGACGGGCCGGGACGGGATTCATGGCGCCAGCTTCGCCTCCGAGGAGCTCAGCGAAAAGAGCGCATCCCGCCGGCCCCAGGTTCAGGTGGGCGATCCGTTCACCGAGAAGCTCCTCCTCGAGGCCAGCCTCGAGCTGATCACCTCCGACCTCATCGTCGCCATCCAGGACATGGGTGCGGCGGGTCTCACCAGCTCCAGCGCGGAGATGGCGGCCCGGGGCGGCGTGGGCGTCGAGATCGACACCGGCCTGGTGCCCACCCGCGAGCCCGGCATGACACCCTACGAGATCCTGCTCTCGGAGTCGCAGGAGCGAATGCTCGTGGTGGCGGAGCCGCACCGGGTGGCGGAGATCCAGGCGGTCTGCGCCAAATGGGAGCTGAGCGCGACGCCGATCGGGCACGTCACCGACGATGGCATCTACCGGGTGCGGCATCACGGCCTGGTGGTGGCGGCCATCCCGGGCCAGCGGCTGGTGGACGACTGCCCCATGTACGAGCCCACTGCCCGCGAGGGCGACGATACGAAGGCCCTCCGCGCAGCCCTGCCAGCGGCCGCGCCGAAAGCAGGGTTGCAGGACGCGCTGCCGCTCCTGCTCGACTCGCCCAACCTCGCGAGCAAGCGCTGGGTCTACGAGCAGTACGACTCGACGGTGCAGGCCTCCACCGTGCTCGGCCCCGGCGGCGACGCCGGCGTGCTGCGAGTGCCCGGCACCGCCTTCGGGCTGGCCGTCACGGTGGATTGCAACAGCCGGCTGGTGGCGCTCGACCCATACGAGGGCGGCAAGGCGGCGGTGGCCGAGGCGGCGCGGAACATCGCCTGCGTGGGGGGGCGGCCGCTCGGCATCACCGACTGCCTCAATTTCGGCAACCCCGAGAAGCCCGAGGTGTATTTCCAGTTCCGCGAGGCATGCCGGGGCATCGCCGACGCCTGCCGCGCATTCGATACGCCGGTCACCGGCGGCAACGTGAGCTTCTACAACGAGAGCCCCACCGGCGCCATCGATCCCACGCCGACGATTGGAATGGTGGGGCTGCTCGCACGGGTCGCCGATCGCGTGCCGAGTCATTTCTCCACTCCGGGCGACGAGATCTTCGTCCTCGGCGCCACCCGCGGCGAGCTGGGCGGGTCCGCCTACTGGGCGGAGCTCCGCGACTTCACCGGTGGGCGGCCGGCCCGGGTGGATCTCGACGCCGAGCGGCGGCTGCAGCGGCTCCTCGTGGGGGCGGCCGGGCGGCGGCTGCTCCGCTCGGCCCATGACTGCTCGGAAGGCGGGCTCCTGGTGGCGCTGGCCGAGGCCGCGATCGGGGGCGCCTACGCGGGCGACGCTCTCGGCGCCTCGGTAGACCTGACGGCCTATGGCGCGGAGGTTCCGCTCGATGGCCTGCTGTTCGGCGAGGATGGCGCCCGGGCCGTGGTCTCGGCCGCGCCCGCGGAGGCCAGCCGACTGCTCGACCTCGCGCGTGAGCACGGGGTGCCGGTCGCACGGGTGGGACGCGTCGGAGATGCGGGGGGAATGCTGGAACTCCGAGTGGCTGGTCAGACGTTCTCGTGGGGCATCGGCGCGCTGCGCCAGACCTATTTCGAGGCGATTCCACGGCGGATGCAGCATCCCGACGTGGACCGCTCGGCGGGAGAGTAAGGGATGTGCGGTATCATCGGCGTTTCCGGGATCCCCGACGCGGCCCGGCTCACGTACCTCGGCCTTTACGCCTTGCAGCACCGCGGGCAGGAGAGTGCCGGCATCGTCGCCATCGACGGTGAGGGCGTGGCCCGCTCCCACCGGGGCATGGGTCTGGTGAGCGAAAACTTCGAGGATTCCACCCTGGCGGCCCTGCCCGGAGACGTGGCCGTGGGCCACACCCGCTATTCCACCACCGGCAGCACCGTCCTCGCCAACGCGCAGCCGTGCAACGTGGCCACCCGTTGCGGTCCGCTGGCCATCGCGCACAACGGCAACATCATCAATGCCGCCGACATCCGCCGGGACCTGGTGGAGAAGGGCGCCATCTTCACCACGTCGTCCGACACCGAGGTGCTGGTGCACCTGATCGCGCGGTCCGAAGCGGACACGGTCGAAGGGCAGATCCGCGAGGCGCTCGAGCAGGTTGACGGTGCCTACAGCTTGGTGATCACCGTCGGCCGGACGCTCTACGCCGTGGTGGACAGCCGCGGCTTCCGCCCGCTCGTGACCGGCCGGCTCGGCGGCGGCATGGTGGTGGCCTCGGAGACGTGTGCGCTCGACCTGCTCGGCGCCCACGTCACCTGCGAGCTCCAGCCCGGCGAGTTCATCCGCATCGAGAACGGCAAGGTCACCGAGCTGCCGCGGCTCTCGCCCCGGCGGGTGAGCCGCTGCGTCTTCGAGCTGGTGTACTTCGCCCGCCCCGACAGCACGGTCTTCGGCGAGTCGGTCGATCGGGTCCGGCGCGAGCTCGGCCGCCAGCTCGCGCGCGAGCAGCCCGCGCCCGCCGGCGAAGTGGTCTTCAGCGTGCCGGACAGCTCCAATGCCATGGCGCTCGGCTTCTCGGAAGTGTCGGGGATCAAGCTCGAGTACGGCCTGATCCGGAACCACTACGTGGGCCGCACCTTCATCAATCCCACGCAGGACCACCGGGTGGCCAAGGTCAAGATCAAGTTCAACCCGGTGCGGGACGTCATTCAGGGCAAGTCGGTGGTGGTGGTGGACGACAGCCTCGTGCGGGGCAATACCAGCAAGAGTCTGGTGCAGATGATCCGCGCCGCCGGCGCGCGGGAGGTGCACCTGCGCCTGGGCTCGCCGCCGATCACTGGCCCGTGCCTCTACGGCATCGACACGCCGACGCCGGAGGAGCTCATCGCGGCCACGCATTCCATCGAGGAGATCCGCGAGTTTCTCGCGGTGGACTCGCTCGGCTACCTGTCGCTCGACGGGATGCTGCGGGCCGCGGGGGAAAGCAATCAGTACTGCCACGCCTGCTTCTCCGGCCGCTACCCTACGCCGATTCCGGGCGACCTGGTTCAGCTTCGCCACGCATCCCCGCTCGTGGCGACGCCGGCATGAGCGGCCCCTACACGCAGCCCCTCGTCTACTTCTTCGGGCAGGGGCGCGCCGACGGCACCGCCGCCATGAAGGAGGTCCTCGGCGGCAAGGGTGCCGGCCTGGCCGAGATGACCACCATCGGCATTCCCGTTCCCCCCGGCTTCACCATCGCCAGCAGTCTCTGCCTCAGCTACCTCGAGAGCCATCAGTTCCCCAAGCGCCTGCAGGTGGAAGTCGAGAACGCCCTCCACCGCGTCGAGGCCGCGACCGGCAAGCACTTCGGCGACGGCCAGAACCCGCTGCTGGTGAGCGTGCGGTCGGGTGCCGCCGTGTCCATGCCGGGCATGATGGAGACGATCCTCAACCTCGGCCTCAACGACGTCACCGTCGAAGGCCTCGCGCGCCAGAGCGGGAACCCCCGCTTCGCGTGGGATTCCTACCGCCGCTTCGTGCAGATGTACGGCGGCGTCGTGTTCGACCTCTCGAAGAAGCCGTTCGAGCAGATGCTCGAGGAGCACCGCCAGCGCTGCGGCGTGGAGCGCGATATCGATCTGCCGGTCGAGGAGATGCAGGCCGTCGTCGGGCGATTCAAGCAGCACGTGCGCGACGAGACCGGCGCTGATTTCCCGAGCGGCCCGCTGGACCAGCTCTGGGGTGCGATCGCCGCGGTGTTCGAGAGCTGGAACACCCGGCGGGCCATCGACTACCGGAAGCTGCACGACATTCCGGACGCGATGGGCACCGCGGTGAACGTGGTGGCCATGGTGTTCGGCAACCTGGGAGAGGATTCGGGCACCGGCGTCACCTTCAGCCGCAGCCCGTCCACCGGCGAGCGCGCGCTCTACGGCGAGTACCTGCTCAATGCGCAGGGCGAAGACGTGGTCTCGGGCAGCCGCACGCCGCAGCCGATCGCGACGCTCAAGGACCGGCTTCCGGCGTCCTACCAGGAGCTCGAGCGCGTGGCCCGCACGCTGGAGCGCCATTTCCGCGACGTGCAGGACATGGAGTTCACCATCGAGCGCGGCACTCTCTACATGCTGCAGACGCGCCGCGGCCAGCGCTCCGGCCAGGCCGCGGTCCGGATCGCGTGCGAGATGGTGGACGAGGGGCTGATCTCCGAGGAGGAGGCCGTCGCCCGCATTCCGCCCCAGGACCTGAACCAGTTGCTCCATCCCACGATCGACCCCCGGAGCGAGCTCGACCTGCTGACCACCGGTCTCCCCGCGTCGCCGGGCGCCGCCTGCGGCACTGCCGTGTTCGACGCCGACCGCGCCGAGCAGCTCGGGCGCGCCGGGCAGGCCGTCATCCTGGTGCGCCGGGAAACGTCGCCCGAGGACTTCCACGGCATGGTCATGGCCAAGGCCGTCCTCACGGCGCGCGGCGGGATGACGTCGCACGCGGCGGTAGTGGCCCGCGGCATGGGCAAGCCGTGCGTCGCCGGCGCGCAGGAGCTGCAGGTGGACGAGCGGGCGGCGCGGATGTCGGTCGACGGCCGCTCCGTGGCGGAAGGCGAGTTCATCACGGTGGACGGGAGCACGGGCAAGGTGTTCGCCGGCCAGGCGGCGCTCCGGACCCCGGAGCTGAGCGACGACTTCCTCCGCCTCATGCAGTGGGCCGACCGTATCCGCCAGCTCCGGGTCCGGGTCAACGCCGACACTCCGGCCGACGCACACCGGGGCCGCGACTTCGGCGCCGAAGGAATCGGGCTCTGCCGCACCGAGCACATGTTCTTCGACGGCGAGCGGCTCACCGCCATGCGCGAGATGATCGTGGCGCAGGACACCGCGGGCCGGCAGCGCGCGCTGGCCAAGCTCCTGCCCATGCAGCGCGCCGACTTCGAGTCGATCTTCCGGGCCATGGAGGGCTTCGCCGTCACCATCCGGCTGCTCGATCCGCCGCTGCACGAATTCCTGCCGAAGGAACGGGCCGAAATCGAGTCGCTGGCGGCCGAGCTCGCCATGGAGGCGGACGCGCTGCAGGCCATCGTCGACCGCCTGCAGGAGGTGAACCCGATGCTCGGCCTCCGCGGCTGCCGCCTCGGCATCGTGTATCCCGAGATCACCACCATGCAGGTCCGGGCCATCTTCGAGGCGGCGTGTACCGTGGCCGTCCGCAAGGGCCGGGTCATGCCCGAGGTCATGATACCGCTCACGGCCAGCGTCGTGGAGTTCCGGCGGCAGGCGCTGATCGTCCGGCAGGTGGCCGAAGAGGTCTTCCGCGAGCGGCAGATCACCGTGCCCTTCCTGCTCGGCACCATGATCGAGCTTCCGCGCGCCGCGCTCACCGCCGACGAGCTCGCCCGCGAGGCGCAGTTCTTTTCGTTCGGCACGAACGATCTTACCCAGACCACCTGGGGCATCTCCCGGGACGACTCCGCCCACTTCCTGCCATACTACCTCGAGCACGGCGTGATCGAGGCCGACCCGTTTCAGGTGCTCGACCAGGCGGGCGTCGGCAAGCTGATCCAGATGGCGTGCGAGCTGGGCCGGCGGACCCGACCCGACCTCAAGCTCGGCATCTGCGGCGAGCACGGGGGCGACCCCACGGCGGTGGCCTTCTGCGATCGCCTGGGGATGAACTACGTGAGCTGCTCGCCGTTCCGCGTCCCTATCGCGCGGCTTGCCGCGGCACAAGCGGCGCTGGCGACCCGGGGGACGATGGACCGCACCCGGGCCACCGTGTAGAGACGACCCCGGCTCAGGCCCGCGCGAAAATCTCGATCATCGGCTGCGCCGCCGCGTTCAGATCCGAGCGAGGGCCGGGGAAATGCTGCCCGACGAGCTCGACCTCGTCCATGGCCGTGGAGATGAAGCTGCGCCAGCCGGGCACGTCGCCACTCTCGCTGCCGCCGGCCGTCTGGTAGGCCACGAGGATGGGCTCGCCCGCCTCGTGGATGCCCAGCAGGTGGGGCTCCACGGTCCGGTTCCGGCCCTGGTAGCGGATGCGGACCACCTGGTGGTCCAGAATGGCGAGCACGAGCCGCTCGCCGGTGGTGAGCTCTTCGATCGGGTGCGCCGAGCGTGGCGCGTCCTGTTGCTGCTGCATCGGTTCCCCCACGAGGGTGTCGCCGTGAAGGTAGAGGGCGCCGCCTCCGCCAGGCCGTGACGGGTGACCCGGGCGCGACCCGGCATCACTCCAGTACGAGGACGCCATGACTCCACCACTGGTGGGCATCGTGATGGGCAGCGACTCCGACTGGGAGGTCATGCAGCACGCTGCCCGGCGCCTGACCGAGCTCGACGTCCCCCACGAGAGCCGCGTGGTGAGCGCGCACCGAACGCCCGACCTGCTCTTCCGCTACGCGGAGGAGGCGCGCGGCCGCGGGCTGCGGTGCATCATCGCGGGTGCCGGCGGGGCGGCGCATCTCCCCGGCATGCTCGCCGCCAAGACCACCCTGCCCGTCCTCGGCGTGCCCGTGACCTCGACGCACCTGCAGGGGCTCGATTCCCTGCTCTCGATCGTGCAGATGCCGGCGGGCGTGCCGGTCGCCACGTTCGCCATCGGGGCGGCGGGCGCGCACAACGCCGCGCTCTTCGCGGTGGCCGTGCTCGCGCTGACGGATCCCGCGCTGGCCCGGCGGCTCGACGAATTCAGGGGCGCCCAGACCGCGCGCGTTCTCGGCCTTCGGCTGCCGGAGACCGCGTGATCCTGCCCGGCGCCACCGTCGGCGTGCTGGGCGGCGGGCAGCTTGGCCGGATGTTCACGCTGCGGGCACGCTCGATGGGCTACCACGTCATCGTGCTCGACCCCGACCCGCTGAGTCCCGCGGGGCGCGTGGCCGATCGCCATATCCGCGCCGCCTACACCGACGGGCCGGCGCTCGATCAGCTCGCCCGCGCCTGCGCGGCCGTGACGGTGGAGTTCGAGAACGTCCCCGCCGAGGCGCTGGAGCGGCTGGCTCGCGACCGCCCCGTGCGCCCGCCCGGGGACGCGGTCGCGGTGGCGCAGGACAGGATCGCGGAAAAGACGTTTTTGCGGGACGCCGGCTTCCCCACGGCGCCGTTCCGGGCCGTGCGCCAGGTCGGCGAGCTCGAGGCCGCCTTCGACGAGATCGGCTCGCCGGCGCTGCTCAAGACGAGCCGGCTGGGCTATGACGGGAAAGGGCAGGCAGCGGTCCGCGACCTCGCGGCCGCCCGGGCGGCCTTCGAGGGCTTCGGAGCTGTCGAGTGCGTGCTGGAGCAGCGGCTCGAGCTCGAGGCCGAGCTCTCGGTGGTGCTGGCCCGGGGTGCAGACGGCGCGGTGGCCGCCTTCCCGGCGGGGGAGAACACCCACCGGGACGGCATCCTCGAGACTACCGTCGTACCCGCCCGGATTTCCGGGCGTCTGGCGGCCGACGCGCGAGAGATGGCGATCGGGGTCGCCGAGCGGCTGGCGTACGTCGGCGTGCTCGGGGTCGAGCTGTTCGTGGCGGGCGGCGGGCGCCTGTTCGTCAACGAGATCGCCCCTCGGCCGCACAACAGCGGCCACTACACCATGGACGCGTGCACAGTCGATCAGTTCGAGCAGCAGCTCCGCGCGCTCTGCGGGCTCCCGCTCTTCACGCCGCGCCTGCTCACCCCTGTCGCCATGATCAACCTGCTGGGCGATCTCTGGCGCGAGGGCGAGCCCCGCTGGGCCGAGGCGCTTCGGCTCGCAGGCGTCCGGCTCCATCTGTACGGCAAGTCCGAGCCGCGCCCCGGTCGCAAGATGGGTCACCTTAACTGTCTCGCCGACAGCGCCCACGCCGCGCTCGCGCTGGCGCACGCCGCGCGCGATGCGCTGCTCGCCGGCTAGTGCCGTCGGCGTGACCACCCGCTCCAGCGTCAGTGCCGCGTGACGGGCGGACCGGACCACACCTGGTTGGTCTCCAGCAGATAGTCGACCAGCCGCTGCTCCCCGTCCGCCTGCCGCCGCAGGTCGGCGACGACGTCGGCGTGAGCCGGGGCGATATCCCGCTCCTCCAGCGGATCAGCGGCCGCGTCGAACAGGGCCGGCTTTCCTGTCAACGGGCGGATCACCATGGTGTACCGCCCGCTCTCGCCGAACTCGTTCCCGAGACGGGTGAACGCGAACGGGCTCCCGCGGCGCGCCGGCGTCAGGAGGCTCGACCCCATCCACGCCGTCGGCTCCCGGATTCCCAGCAGGTCGGCGATGGTCGGGGCGATGTCGAGCAGCGATGCCGGCGCGTCCTGGCCCCCGCGGGGGAGGCGCGGGTGTGCGCCGTGAATCAACAGCGGCACCCAGACCGATTCGCGCCAGCCGCTCCCCTGCCCCGTCATGCCGTGCTCGCCCAGGTCGTACCCGTGGTCGCCCGTGATCACCACCAGCGTTCGGCCGAACCAGGGCTCCGTCGCAAGCGTGTCGATGAGCTCCCGCACGACGTCGTCGGTGTACCGCATGGTGTTGCGAATGGCGATGCGGGGAGGGTGCTCCGGATCGAGGCTGAACCGCTCCTCGCCCGGACCCATCCGCCGGGCGTTGAACGGGATGTGGTTCGTGATCGAGATCACCGTCGCGAAGAACGGCTGCGGCCCGCGGCCGAGCTGGCGGATCCGCTCCGCCGCGCGGTGGAACGCCGGTCGGTCCAGCCCCTTCACGTCGCTGTAATAGTGGAACTCGTCGTACCACGTCCGCAGCCAGATCCCCTGGTTGTCCCAATCCGGATCGAAGCCGGTGAACAGCTCGGCCCGGTACCCGTGCTGCCGCAGCACGACCGGTAGGCAGTCGAGCGCGGTGTAGGTGAAGCTGGCGGCGATGTTCTCCCGGGAGTGCGGCTTCACCGAGCACTGGGCGGAGAAGAAGCCGCTGATTGTCGGAGGACCGAAGCTGTCGAACCGGCGCCAGAAGGCGGACGCGGTGTCCCCCGCCAGCCGGTCCAGGAACGGGGTCACCGAGGGCGCGACGTCGGGCCGGAGGAAGCCGGTGTTCCAACCCCGGAACGATTCCAGTTGGATCAGGATCACGTTCCACCGCGGTCCCTGGACCGGCGCCGCGGCCGTGAGCGGCACGCGGATCAGCGGCCGCTTCGGATCCGGGAAGCGCCACGTCGTGTCGCCGCTCCGCTCGAACCAGGCGCGATGATAGGCGCTCGCCAAAGCGGCATAATCCGGGGGCCGGCTTCCGGTCGCCAGGTCATAGCGCATCTCACGGTAGAGCGTCATGACCTCGGGCTCGACCCGGGCCTCCCGGCTCCACCCCGGGAACCTGTAGCGCTGGATCAGCAACGGCACGGCCAGCGGCACGATCGTGATCACCAGGGCGGCCAGCGGAGGGAGGGTGACAGGGAACGGCTTCGAGCGGATTACGCGCCGGCCGGCCCAGAGCAGGCCCAGCGGCACGAGCAGCAGGATCAGGAACGGCAGCCCGGGCCCGCCCCGGTCGCCGAGGATGATGCGATACATGTCGCCGCCCCAGGCGTTCACCCGGTAGTACGTCCGCAGGAGACCGTACGTGAGGTGGACGCCCATGAAGCGCATCACTTCGTTGTCGATCTGGTCGAGAACGACAACGGCCACCAGCGCCCCGAGCTGCAGCCCGTGTATGCCGGCGGCCAGCCGCGCGGGGACTCGGCGGCCCCCCCGGACCAGCCAGAGCGCGAGCATCGGCGCCGAGACGAGCATGACGCCCAGCAGGTTGTAGGCGAGGGCGTACGCGAGGTAGCCGTACCAGATTCCCACGTACGGCTCGCCGTAGGGATCGGGCCTGGCGTAGAGCAGCACCTCCTGCAGCGTCATGGCGAGCCACGCCAGCGCGGCCAGTCGGAGCGCCACTGTCAGGTGGTGCGGGTTGCCAGGCTGGCCGCAGGAGGTCACAATTTCCGCCGTTCGCATCTCGACCCGGGCCGGAGGCAAGATGCGTGCACGAAGGCCGGCCCAAGCTCCTTTCCGGAGGTCCGCAATGTCGCTCCTGACGCTGCTCGCCGGCGCCGCGCTGCTCGGCGCTACCCCTGCGGCACCCGGCCAGGCGGCCGACACCGCCTGCCAGGTGCTCGAGCCCCGGGACGTCCCGGTTCAGGGCCGCAAGAGCCCGCTCGACTCGCTCACCTTCAGCGTGGCCGGGCGCCCGGTGAAGCTCTGCTACGGCCGGCCCTCCTCGCGCGGCCGGGTCATGTTGGGCGGCAAAGCCGTCCCCTACGGGAAACTTTGGCGCACCGGCGCCAACGAGCCCACGGTCTTCTTCACGCCCGTGCCGCTCACGGTCGCGGGGATCGAGGTGCCGCCCGGCGCCTACTCGCTGTACACCGTCCCCACCGCGGGCCAGTGGGAGATCATCGTCAATCGCTCGATCGAGCAGTGGGGGGAGGAGAGCAACTACACGCCCGAGGTGAAGGCCCAGGAACTGGGACGTGCCAAGGTGGGCAGCGAACGTGTCGCCCAACCGGTCGAGACCTTCACCATCCGGAGCGAGCGCGCGGGCCGCGGCGCCAACCTGGTACTGGAATGGGAGAACACGCGGGTCAGGATCCCCGTGAAGCCCGCGTGACCCCGGCCAGCAGTCGGTCGATCTCCTCGCTGGTCGTGTAGCAGGCACAACCCGCGCGGACCAGGCCGTCCGGCGCGAGCCCCAAACGCTCGACCACCGTCGCGGCGTAGAAGTCGCCGTTCGACACGAAGACGCTGTCGGCGGCGAGTGCGGTGGCCACCTCGCCGGTCGTGCGGCCCTCGATGGTGAACCCCGCGGTGGGCGTACGGGGCTCCCCCGGCGGGGGGCCGTAAAGCCGGACGCCCGGGATGGTTTCCAGGCCGCGCCAGAGGCGCGCGATCAGCTCCTGCCCGTTCCGGTGCAGCGCCGCGAAGGTGCGGCCCAGCCTCTCGCGCCGGGACCCCGTTCCTCCGAGCGACGCCAGGAAATCCACCGCCGCGCCGGCGCCCACGATCCCTTCGTGGTTGAGCGTCCCGGTCTCCATGCGCTCCGGTGCCGTATCCGGGGCGGGCGCGAGCTTCGGCACATCGAGGGCTTCCAGCCGTTCGCGCCGGCCGTAGAGGACCCCGATATGCGGCCCGTAGAACTTGTACGCCGAGCAGGCGAGGAAGTCGCATCCGATCGCCTGCACGTCCACCAGGGCGTGCGGGGCGTAGTGGACCGCGTCCACGAACGTGAGCGCTCCGGCGTCGCGGGCCAGGGCACAGGCACGCGTGACATCGGTGACCGTGCCCAGCGCGTTCGAGGCCGCGCCGATGGCGAGGAGACGGGTTCGGGGCGAAAGCGCACGCTCCAACGCGCTCCAGTCGAGCTGGCCGCTAGCGGGCACGAATGGCACCGAGCGAATGGTCACGCCGCGCTCCCGCTCGAGCGCGCGCCAGGGCGCCACATTGGCGTGATGGTCGAGCTCGGTGATGACGATCTCGTCGCCCGCGCCCCAGCCGCGACCCAGGGCCCGTGCCAGGTGAAACGTCAGCGTGGTCATGTTGGCGCCGAAGGCGATCTCGGCAGGATTGGCCCCGAGCAGGTCGGCGAGCGCCTGCCGGGACGCGGCGATCAGCTCATCGGTCTCCTCGCTCGTGGGGTACAGCCAGTGCGTGTTGGCGTTGTGGTGCAGGAGATATTCGCGCACCGCGTCGGCGACGGAGGTCGGCACCTGAGTGCCGCCGGGGCCATCGAAGTAGGCCACGGGGTGGCCACGGTGCTGGCGCTCCAGCGCGGGGAAGTGGCGCCGGATCTCCTGGGTCGAGGCGGTCTCGCGGGGACGAGTGGCGGCGGTCATGGTCTATCCGGCGGAGGAGGAATGGCCACGGCGCCCCCTCGTGCCAGGCGCGAATGAAGCGGCGGGACCACCCGAGCATGGATGGTCCCGCCGTGACGTGATGGAGGCGCAGGGAATCGAACCCTGGTCCGAGTAAGGCTCCAGAACCGCGTCTACGTGCGTAGGCTCGTCTTCCTGCCGTCGCCTCGGGTCGGTGCCGAACCGACCTCCCCTCGGCCTAGCTCCTGAAGGATCTCACCGTTCGCGCCGGAGCGGCGCGGTCGGCCAGCCCGGGTTTGCGATTCGGCTGGAGGCGCTCCGGGCGGGCTCCACCAGACGAAGGCGCGTCAAGCGAGCGTTAGCTCAGCTTACGCGGCCAGTGCCAGTTCAGTGTTGGCAGTTGAAGCGTTCCAGACGGTTTTACCAGGACTCTGGACCTGGGCACGCTGCCATTCCTTCATCAAACCCGTCGAAGCCAGTCGCCCCCGGGTGGGGCAAATATAGATGGAAGGACGGAAGGACGGAAGGACGGTGGGGCGGCGGGCCCGTAGGGCGGCGGGGCGGCGGGGCGGCGGGGCGGAACGTCGCATCCGGGCGGCACTGTCATCCCGAGCGAAGCGAGGGATCTGCTCACCCGCGGCTCGAGCTCGGCCCGGCAAGATCCCTCGCTTCGCTCGGGATGACAGCGCGGCGCCCGCACCCCCGCTCTCCTTCCGTCCGCCCATCTTTCCTTCCGTCTTTCCGTCTTTCCGTCTTTCCGCCCTCCCGTCCTCCCCCGTCACCCCCCCGCCCGCTCCACCCGGTTCCTGCCCGCGCGCTTGGCCACGTACAGCGCCGCATCCGCCTGCGCGGGGAGGTCCTCTAGCGTCAGGCTCGTCTCGGGACACGCCGCCACGCCGAACGAGGCGCTGAGGGGCCAGTTCCGGCCATTCCAGTCCCACGGCGTGGTGCCGACCTTGATCCGGATCCGCTCCGCGATCCGGGCGCCGACGTCGAGGCTGGTCTTCGGCAGCCAGATCGCGAATTCCTCGCCGCCGATTCGCGCGCCCACGTCTCCGCCCCGGATCTGGCCCTGGATGATCCGCGCGAAGTGGATCAGCGCGGCATCGCCCGCCGGATGACCCAGGGTGTCGTTGACCAGCTTGAATTTGTCCAGGTCGGCGTAGACCAGCGCGCCTTCGCGGGGGCCGCGCGGATCGGTCTGGGTCAGGACCCGCTCGAACGCCCGCCGGTTGAGCAGGCCCGTCAGTCGGTCGGAGCTGGCGTCGGCCTGCCGCTTGTCGGCCTCGAGCGCGCGGGCCAGACGGGGCCCGGCGTTGGTCAGCGCCTCGTTCAATTCCGCCAGCAGCGCGCCGATCGGCTCGCGGCCGCCGGGCGGCCAGATGGCGACAGCGCCGAATGGCTCGTCCCCGACGAGAATCGGCAGCAGCATCACGGCCCCCGGCCGCTGCCGCCGGTCGGCCACCGCGCCGCCCAGCGGATCGCCCGGCACGGTGAGCTTCGGGAGCTCGCCCCGGGCCACGCGGGCCAGGTCGCTGTGCAGAGGCAGCAGCGTATCCAGCAGGCGCCGGTCGCCGCGGCCGGAGACGCCCACGACCCGCACCGGGGCCGTGGGGGCGGGCACCTGCTGGCGCTCGGCTTCGCTCAGCGTCTCGCGCGCCGCCACGACCACCTGGGCGTCGAGCGCACGCTCGAGCTGGTATGCGAGTCGGAGGCCCACGCTGCCGCTGGATTCGAGCGAGGCGTCCTGACTCTGTGCCTGCGCCAGGGCCACCATGTGCGGCCGGCGGCGGACACCGTCGAGCAGCCGGCGAAGATCCGCCTCGACCAAACCGAGCCGGTGAGGCTCGAAGCCGTCGGGCAGGAGCACGCCCACCGCCGTTCCCGCGCCCGCGTGGAAGACCAGGGTGCCGCTGTCCATCCGCTCCGCGCCGCTCTGCTCCTGGTCCCGCGCCCGCTCCAGCCGGCGGTCCACCGCCGCGATCTGGGCGACGGAGAGGCGCTCCGCGTCCACGATGCGCTCGGCGTGCGGCCCCTCCTCGCGCGGATCGAGCTCCGTCACCCAGACGCCGAGGGCTCCGTAGACTCGCCGCAGCCACTCCAGCGCCGGGTCCGGGAGCAGATGTGGTCCCACCCCCGCGGCAAGCAGCGGCAGTCCGTCCCGCCGACGCGCCAGCGCCCAGCCGGCGCCGGCGCCGAGGAGCGCCGCCAGCACCACCGCGAGGACGGTCACTCCCGGAGCCAGCCTCGGCGGCGGAACCAGAGATAGATGGCGAGGGTGATCACTCCCATCGCCGCGAGCACGATGGGGTACCCCCACGGGGACCGCAGCTCAGGCATGAAATCGAAGTTCATCCCGTAGACGCCCACCAGGAACGTGAGCGGGAGAAAGAAGACCGAGAACACCGTGAGGATCCGCATCACCTCGCCGGTCCGGTGTGCCGCGAGCGCGAGCTGCACGTTGAGCACCGTGTTCACGTCGTCCAGCAGCTCGTCCGCGTAGAAGTGCGAGCTCTCGATGTTCTCCTGCACGTCCCGAAAGAGCGAGGCCGGGCGACCGGTCGAGGGCGACATCCGCTGGACCACGTCGAGCGTGCGCCAGAGCAGCCGCTTGATCAGCGTGACCTGCCGTTTCAGCACGTGGACCTCGCGCAGATCGCCGGCGAACTCACGGGCATCCGCGTCCCGGCCGCCGAAGACCAGCTCCTCGAAGGCGTCGATCCGTGCCTCGATCGCTTCCATCGGCGCCGAGTAGGTGTCGACCGCCGCGTTCAGCACCTGGGTCAGCAGAAAGCTCTGCAGCCCCTCCTTCCCGTTCCGCGCGGCGGCCTCGGCCTGGTACTTCGCCTCGACCGCCGCGAGCCAGGGCTGGTCGGTGCGGTGGATGGTGATGAGAAACGATCGCCCGGAGAAGATCGCCACCTTCCGGGTGAGCTCCTGCACGGTGGCGCAGGTGCGCTCCGACCGTTCGTCGAACGCGCGGATGATGACGAAGACGTGGGTGTCGAATTGCTCGAACTTGGGGAGGTGCTCGGGGTCCAGACAGTCCCGCACCGCGGTCGAATGCAGGCCGTAGGTGCGGGCGATCTCGCCCAGCTCCTCGGCGTCGGGCGCCACCAGGTCGAGCCACACCAGCGGCGGCTCGGCACGCTGGAGCACCGTGCGCACGGTCACCCGCGGCAGATCCGGCTTGCCGCCACCGCCGCGCCGAAGCCGTTGTCGATGTTCACCACGGTGATCCCGGCCGCGCAGGAGTTGAGCATGCCGAGCAGCGCCGCCAGCCCGCCGAACGACGCGCCGTATCCCACGCTGGTCGGCACCGCGATGACCGGGACCGCCACCAGCCCACCAACCACGCTCGGCAGCGCCCCCTCCATCCCGGCCACGACTATCACCACGCGCGCGTGGTCGAGCACGTCGGTGGCAGCGAGGAGGCGGTGCAGCCCAGCCACGCCGACGTCCACCAGCCGCTCGACCCGGGCCCCGAACACCTCCGCCACCACCGCGGCCTCTTCCGCCACGGGCAGGTCGCTCGTGCCCGCCGAGATCACGAGCACCGGGCCGCGGGTGGCCGGCGGCGCGTCGGGGGCGGCGAGCAGGACGGTTCGGGCGACGGCATTCCATTCGAGCTGCGGGAACCGCTGCCGCAGCGCGGCCGCCATCTCCCCCGTGGCGCGGGTGCCGAGGAACGATCGGGTGACTGCCTCGAGCCGCTCGCAGATCCCGACGACCTGCTCTACCGTCTTGCCCTCGCAGAAGACCACCTCCGGCTGCCCTTGGCGAAGGGCGCGGTGGTGGTCGATGCGCGCGTATGGAAGGTCTTCGTAGGGAAGGTGGCGCAGCCGCTCCACGGCCGCACCGGGAGCAACGCGCCCGGCGGCCACGTCGGCCAGGAGCATCTCGAGCTGCTCGGCTCTCACGCCACCGCGGCGACCGGCTCGAGATACTCGAGGAAGATCGCCTCGGCTTCGGCGATCGACTCGATCTGGAAGAGCCGCTGGCGCAGCTCGCTCGCGCCGTGGAGCCCCCTGGTGTACCAGCCGAGGTGCTTGCGGAACTCGATGACCGTCTTGCGGCAGTCGCCCTGGAGGCGGAGCGCCAGCCGCGCATGCTCGAGCGCCACCCGGAACCGCTCGGCGGCATCGGGCGCGGCCGGCGCGGCGCCGCCCTCGAGCAGCGCGCGGCCGTCACGGAAGAGCCACGGGTTCCCGAACGCGCCGCGCCCGATCATGATCCCGGCGCACCCGGTGTGGGCGCGCATCCGCACCAGGTCCTCCGCGGTCTGAACGTCGCCGTTCCCGATCACCGGGATGTCGAGCGCCTCCACCACGCGCGCGATGTCGTCCCAGTTGGCCTTGCCCGAGAACATCTGTGTCCGGGTCCGTGCGTGCAGCGTGAACGCGCGCGCGCCCGCGTCCTGCATCCGGAGCGCGATGCCCACCGGATCGCGCAGCTCGTCGTTCCAGCCACTCCGGGTCTTGACCGTGACAGGAAGATGGGTGGCCCCGATGACGGCGCGGATGATCCGCTCCACCAGGTCCAGGTCGCGCAGGCAGCCCGAGCCGCCGTTCCGCTGCACCACCTTCTTGACCGGACAGCCGAAGTTGATGTCGATGAACTCGGGGGCGTAGTGCTCGGTGATGAGCCCTGCCGCCTCCGCCATGGCGCTCGGGTCGGCGCCGTAGATCTGGATCCCGATCGGGCGCTCCACCGCTTCGAACTCCGCGCCCTCGAGCGTATTCCGGATGCGGCGCCGGATGGCCTCGGAGGAGAGGAACTCGGACAGCACGACGTCGGCCCCCATCCGCCGGCAGATCTGGCGGAACGGGGCCTCCGACACTCCGGCCATGGGGGCCAGGAGCAGCGGGAACGGGTGCGCGGAGGGATAGGGCAACTGCATGGGGAGAAAATACTTGGCGAGTTGGCGGGGGGCAATGGAGGGGGAGTCGGATCAGGTTACGGAAAGCCCTGAGCACATCCAGCCGCACGGCCTCCTGCGGCAGAGTTCGCACGCAGTTCGCGGTGGCGATGCCGCGCCGGTCCCGGCCATTGCGCGCAGCGAACTGCCGCCCGCCGCCCCAATCAACCCCTCGAAAGCGCCGCGCCGCGAGCCAGATCGCGGGGCCAGGACCCGCAGAGCGGCGAGAACTCGGGCGGGGGAAGGGCCGCGGCTGGAAGCGGAATCCCACTCCAATTCCGAGCGAAGTGGAATCCACGTTCAGTCTCGTGAGCGTGGACCCCGCGTTCTCAAGTTTCGCCGTCATGCTGTTCCGTCTGACGTCCACGTTCAGCAGGGCATTGGGGAGGGATCAAAGTCCGCTCCAGCCTGCAGCGCCGGCCCCACGCTCCCCGCCATGTCGATCGAGTCCAATGCCCCACTCTTCTCCCACGCGACCATGAGGTTCACACCTGCCCCGCCCCGTGGGTGCACGGCTCCGTCGGTGGGCAGACGGAATTGGAGCAGGACGCTCAGAGGGAGGAGCTCCAACGAGCGGAGGCGATCCTCACCCGCGGGATAGAGCGAATCGACCTCCCGGATTCCGTCAGCTGGAGGCCGCCAAATCCATCTCTTCGGATGGGCCCCTCGCCGCGAGCGGAGCTGTCAGCCGGGCCGGAACCGTCAGCCGGACTGGAGCCGTCGGCCGGACCGGAACCGTCGGCCGGACCGGAACCGTCGGCGGCACTCTCATCCCGAGCGAAGCGAGGGATCTGCTTCGCCGGGCTCGGAAACTGGCGAAGCAGATCCCTCGCTTCGCTCCGGATGACAGTCTCGCTCCGGATGACAGGCTCGCTCCAGATGACAGTCTCGCTCCGGATGACAGTGCCGCTGACGGCACGCCACCGCTTTGACTCCCCCCCGAGCCCGAATTACCTTGCCGCCACGCCATGCAGCTCTCCGACTTCTTCGCACCGGGCGCCATTTCCCTCGAGCTCCGCGGCAGCAGCAAGGACGAGATCCTCGCGGAGCTCGTCGGGCTGCTCGGGCTGGACGACGTTGCGCGCGACTCCCTGCTCCGCATGCTGCTCCGGCGCGAGGCGCTCGGCTCCACCGGCGTGGGCCGCGGCATCGCGATCCCGCACTGCCGCTCGCCGGTAGTGGCGCGGCTCCGCCTGGCCTATGGGCACCGGCCTGATGGAGTGGAGTTCCAGGCCATCGATGCGCTCCCCGCCCATGACTTCTTCCTCATCGTGGCCCCGCCGCTCGAAGTGTCCAACCAGTACCTCCCGGTGCTCGGCAAGATCGCGCAGTTCGCCAAGGAGCCCGACGTGCCCGAGCGCCTCGCCGCGCTCCGCTCGCCCGAGGAGTTCTTCCGCCTGCTGGGGGAGAAGGGAGTGTAGCCGGTGACCCGCTGGCTCCTGGCCCTGCCGCTGCTCGCGGCGCCGCTCACCCGCCTCCTGGGCCAGGCCCCGTCCGACCGCCCCGCCCTCGACCGGTTCCACGATTCGCTCGCCTCCGTCCACGACACCTCGGCCCTCCGCAGGCTCCGGCACGGCCTGACACGCCGGAGCGCTGATAATCCGCTGGCGATCCTCCGCACGGCGTACGTCTCGCTCCGGCTCGCCGAGCTCGGCGCCGATCCCGCTGCGGGCGACGCGCGCGGGGAGCTGGCGCGCCTCACGAAGCGTGAGCCCGATTGGCCCTACGCGTGGCACGCGCTCGCGCTGGCCGAGCGCCGGCGAGCCGTCCACGACCGCGCCAACAAGCTCGAGCTGGGCAGTCGCGTGGGTGCGGGAACGCTGGAGCGCGCGCTGGACGACGAGCGCCGGGCACTCGCGGCCGACCCCGGTTACGTGCCCGCCGCGCTCACGCTCGCCGATCTCGCGCTCGGCCTCCGGGACACCGCGCGCTACGCGGGCGCGCGCGACGCCCTCCGGCGGTCGGACGCCGCGCTGTTGCGGCCATCCGCTCGCGGATCGGCGGCAGCTCCCGGACCCGGAGCCGATCCCGGAGATGCGCCCGCGTCCGGAAGCGTCCCCGCTTCCGCTCCCGCCGTCCCCGCCGAGCTCCTGCTGGCGCGCGGCCGCCTGGAGCGCGCGTCGGGCGAGACCGACTCGGCCGTGGCGACGTTCGCGCGCGCGGTGGCGAGCGCCGCCGCCGCGCCGCTCGCCTCGCTCGCCCGCCTCGAGCTGGCGCGCACGCTGCTCGGCTCCGGCGCTCGGCGCGGCGCCAGCTCGGCCCGCGCCGAGTCCGACTACTACGCCGCGGCCGCCGACGACGACTCCATCGTGGTCGCCGGCTTCCGAGCCGACCTGTCCCCGATCGCCACCGACGCCGAGCTCCACGCGCTCGACGCCGCGCGCGGTTCCGCGCGCGCGGCGTTCCTGCGCCGCTTCTGGACCGACCGCGATCGCGCCGAGCTCCGCCAGGACGGCGAGCGGCTGCGCGAGCACTACCGCCGGCTGCTCTACGCCCGCCGCCACTTCGCGCTCACCACTACCCGCCGCTACTACGGCGGCGGCGACGCCTGGCGCTCCGGCAGCGAGGAGCTGGACGACCGCGGCCTGGTCTACGTCCGCCACGGCGAGCCGGCGACCCGGCTCCGGCCGTTCGTCTTCGGTCTCATGCCCAACGAGACCTGGCGCTACGGCCGGGCCGATGGCGACCTGCTGCTCCATTTCAGCGCCGGCTACGACGAGGCGGGCGGCGGCGACCTCTACGACTACCGGCTGGTCGAGAGCGTGCTCGACCTGCGCGGCGCAGCGGACGCGCCGAGGGACCAGCTCCTCCTCTCGCGGCAGAAGCTGTCGCCGGTGTACGGGCGAATGCTCAACTGGGGACAGTACGGCGCGGCGCGCGCCCGCGGGGAGGAGCGCGGGATCGGCGCCGCGAGCATCGAGTACGGCACCACCACGGACAGCTACGAGCTGCAGTTCGCGCGGCGGCTCACCGCCTACGCCGATCTCGTGGCCGTGGGAAGCCGGGGCGGAGTGCCGCTCGCGCACTTCGTGTTCGCCATCGGGCCGGCGGAGATCACGCCCCAGCCGGCCGCGGGCGGCGTGAGCTACCCGGTGCGCGTGCGGCTGGTGGCGCTCGACTCGGCCGGCCATGCGGTAGCCCATGCCGACACAGCGCTCCGGCTCACCGTCGGTCGGCCGCTCTCCAGAGGTCAGTACCTGCTCGGTCGCGTGGAGCTGCCGCTGCCGCCGGGCGCGTGGAGCTGGCGCGCCGCCCTCCAGCAGGGCGAGAGCGCGGGCGTGGTGCTGCCGCGGGACAGCGTTCAGGTTTCACCGCCGGGACCGGCGCTCGCGCTCAGCGATCTGGCACTCGGCTTCCGGCCGGCCAGCGCGCGCTGGCTTGCGACGCCCGCCGACACGGTGCTGCTCACGCCGTTCGAGCTGTTCCCGGAAGGCAGCCAGGTGGAGCTGTACTACGAGGCCGGCAGCGCCCGGCCCGGCGAAGCTTACCGCCACGAGATCGGCGTATTCCGGGTGCGGGGGGACGATCGCGCCGAGGAGCGGCCGGTGGTGAGGCTGCGGGTGGACGAGCGCTCGGCGGGCGGAGTGATCCGCACCCATCGCACGCTCCAGCTGGCCAGGCTCAAGCCGGGGCGGTACGTCGTCGAGGTGAAGCTCACGGGGCCGGAGGGGCAGGTCGCGGCCAGGCGGCGGGAGATCCGGGTGGTGAAGCGGGAGCGGTGAGGGGAGCGGCCGCCGCCGGCATCCCGCCCGGGACTGTCAGCGGAACTGTCATCCCGAGGGAGCGAATGCGACCGAGGGATCTGCTCCGCGGGTTTCCGGAAAGGCGAGCCAGATCCCTCGCTTCGCTCGGGATGACAGTAGCGGCTGGGGATGACAGTAGCGGCTCGGGATGACAGTAGCGGCTCGGGATGACAATGCTGCCTCGGGATGTCAGGGCCGCCTCGGGATGACAGCGCCGCCCGCACGATGACAGCCCCGCCCTCTCCGCTCACCCGGGCGCCGAGTCCTCGAGCTGCCCCAGGTGTGCATCCATCTCCGCGTCCATCAGCCTCCGCAGCTCGATCAGCCGCACCGCGTAGGCCTGAAGCGCGCGGTCGGTGTCGGTCTCCGGTGTCCAGGGCGGCACTGAGCGGGGCCGCCCCTGCTCGTCCAGGGCGACGAACACGATCACGCAGTGCCCGGTCCGCGTGAGCTCGGGCAGCTTGGGATCTCGCGCGTAGATGTCCACGGCGACGTGCAGGCTCGTGCGGCCGGTACGGATCACGAGTGCGCGGAGCTCGACCACCTCGCCGACGTGAATCGGCCGGAGGAAGCGGAGGCCGCCGACGTAGATGGTGACGCAGTACCCGCCGGTCCATCCCGCCGCGCAGGTGTAGCCGGCTTGATCGATCCACTTCATCACCGCGCCACCGTGCACCTTGCCGCCGAAGTTGACATGCGCGGGCTCGGCCAGGAAGCGCAGCGTGACGGCGCGCGGGCGGCTCATTCCCATTCGATGGTGGCGGGCGGCTTGGAGCTCACGTCATACACCACGCGATTCACCCCGTCCACCTCGTTGGCGATGCGGTTCGAGATCCGGGCGAGCACCTCGGGCGGGAACGGGAACCAGTCGGCGGTCATCCCGTCGCGGCTGGTCACGGCGCGGAGCGCGATCACCTGATCGTAACTCCGGAAGTCGCCCTGGACGCCAACCGAGCGGATGGGCAGCAGCGCGGCGAAGGCCTGCCAGATGTCGTCGTAAAGCCCCGCCGCTCGAATCTCCTCGGTGTAGATGTGGTCCGCGCGGCGAAGCATATCCAGCCCCTCGGCCGTAACCTCGCCCAGGATCCGGATGGCGAGCCCCGGCCCCGGGAACGGATGCCGGCCCACCATCTCCTCCGGCAGCCCCAGCTCGCGGCCCACCTGCCGCACCTCGTCCTTGAACAGCTCGCGCAGGGGCTCGAGCAACTTGAACGGCAGCCGCTCGGGCAGGCCGCCCACGTTGTGGTGCGTCTTGATCGTCACCGACGGGCCGCCCGTCGGCGAGAACGACTCGATCACGTCGGGATAGAGGGTGCCCTGCACCAGGAAGCCCACGTCGTTTCCCACCGCTCGGGCCTCGGTCTCGAACACCTCGATGAACGTATGGCCGATCCGCCGCCGCTTCTCCTCGGGGTCGGCC